>CAZKXU010000065.1:0-20275 GCA_964556665.1 uncultured Bdellovibrionales bacterium
CCAGAAGATAGCAGTCTTTAGAGACTCTTCCATTTTAGGACCAGCCATAGAACCTGCATTATCTATGAGTAACTGTACAAACATCTTTGGATCAGGTGATCGTTGAGGCTGTCTTCTTGTATAAAATCGCTGATCGTCCACTACAAGACGCCTAATGAATGTTTTTCTATTTAATCGTGGGCCGGCGTAATACTCCCCTCCATGTTTATATTCAGTTTTCTTCGGTAAATATTCACTTAAATCTTTGATAAAGGCGGCGATTTTGCCTTGCATTGCATTTTCAAGCTCCCTAAATTTTAGAAATTGCTCCCGATCTGCTTGATCAAATCCATTAATAAGCATCTGCCTAGCTTCGATCTGACGCTTTAGCTCCTCAACTATCTCTGCTTGATTTGGTGGTATCTCTTGTAACGAGGAGTCCCCTCCACTTCCACTATTTCCAAACTGCTCCTCATATTGAACAATAGCGCTGCTAATCTCCGCTGCTTTATTTTCATCTTCATATACACGCGGACAAAGTATCTGCTCGCCACTTTTTTCATCACGCTTTGCTTCAAATTGCGGTAAGCCATCTCTCTTTAGCTGCTCTACATGTTTATCATCTAAGTTTTCATGTGCAGCTTTCTTTAGCTCCTCCTTTAAATGAGCCGGAAGCGCAGACCTAATTCGCTCTAGCTCCTTTTTTATCTCCTTATTGAGTTTTTCAAGATCGATATCATTGGTTAATGCTCCAGCAGCTCCACCTTTCTCAGAAAGCTTCTTATCAAATTCTTTTTGCTCTTGTTCCTGTCGATCTAGCTCGCCTTTAAGCTCATCTTTGAATTGCCTGCTCCCTTCTCCTGAAAATCTTTCCTGACTAGCTTTTTTATCTCTTTCCTTATTGGCTGCTTCATCTTGACTCTGGCTGCCTCTGCTCATACCAAGTAGCCGCTTCAAGCTGGAAAGCGCTCGCTCTAAGCCAGACTGCGAACTTTTTTGTGCATTTTGGCCATCTTCAGCAGTACCGCTTGCGTTCCCTTGGCCCGCTTGCCCTAAACTGCTTCCAGAAAGTTTACGTGCTAACTCTTTAAGCTCTTCCTGCTCCTCAGCCTTTTTTTCCAATGCTTTATAATGCGGCCAGATATTCTGTTTAACATTATCATAGTTAGTTTTTGCATTTGGGCCTGAAAAGAACTGATCAACAAACGGCCTGATCTTCTCGAAAATGTCGAGTACTTCTTGATTTTTCAAGGTCGGAATACTTTGTCCAGTAATCCAATAATAATTAATATTTAATCCGAGTTGATGACCAAGCGGCTGTGCATTAATTTTCTCTAGAATCTCCTCAAATGAGGCTGCATATGTTTTTTGCAAATTAGCCCTCACCACCTCCGATCCTTTAATCTCTAAGTTATTAACCCAGGGATCTTCAAGCGCATTATGGATACTCATCCATGCACTAGGTAGATAACCCTCATCATGCGCAAATCGCTGACCCTCAAAAAAATAGCGATATTCACTATGATTGGCATGCCCGACCTCATGTCGTAGCTTGCCCATAATCTCCTCCTCAGTTGCACTAGCGAGATCTGTTAAGGTGTAATAAATACGGGTCGGACGCAGGCCGTCAGCAGGCAGATCGTCGAGTGTCTTTCTTTTTCCAGTAATATAGTCAGAAACTAGCCCGACAACTTTTGGACTAAGACCACAAGCCCAAGTATTTAATCCTGGAGGAGCTGGCAAGACCTCCATATCATAATTATCGGAAAATACTCGAGCTACCGTAGCTATACGATGCTTTAGCTGTTGGATATCTTTTTTTGAACGTGCAACTCTTGGTGGAACAGCTACTCCAAAGATTGTAAATGGAGTGGTATTAGCTCCTCCCACAGAAAAGTTTACTGCGGTGAAAAGTTCTCTAGTCGGCGGCTCTAAGTCTGTTATTGATGCTACTTGTCTATTCGCAGCTGGAAATAGGCTATCTCTACTTTTGAATCCTTGATCTCTCGGTTGAAGGAATTGCGTTGAAACCATATGTCAAAGACTTGCAGTAACACATAAAGTCCTGAAACCTTTGACAAAACCTGGCAAAAAGTCATATACGAGTTTTATGACTTATAATTAGGATTATTAAGAGTCCGTATCGATTCACTGTAGAATTGTTAGAAATTTGTTAGGCTAGTTTTTGTCGATTGGACAAAAACTAACTTATAATAAGTGCAACCAACTACATTATATAATTAGTGATTTTGAAATAACTTATAATAGAGTGATCCTTCTTCCTTCATTTCTCTTACAGGGATATCCTTCCCATATTAGAGGACAATATATTGAGTTCTTAGCTGCTTGATTAGCTTTAATTAAGCGTTACAATAGATTACGTGTTACAGGAATTGCTAGAGAGGAAACTACATAACGTATGGCAAAGTCAGAAATCGACTAATGGGTATGCCTATGAAGCATTTGAGTTTGTGTATGAGGCATTACCCACAAGTAATACCGCTAGAGCCTTCTTTAAAAAATCTGATCATATTACTTCTGAACAGTTTTGCACTGCATTTGTCGAACAAGCACGTAATCATTTTGGAGCCCTTGCGCCAACTGTTTTGCAATATTGGGGGATATTTAGTTTTAGTGATTTAGGGAAAATAGTCCAAATACTGGTGGATAACTCACTTTTAAATTGTAATCCAGAGGATTTCCCATTTCCAGAACTTAATAATTTATGGCAGCGCTTCCAACAGACAGCAATTGCTAGCATATCTTCGGGTAGTACAAAGACAACCTATCAACCTGACTTAAGTAACGCTGCACTTCCCGAAGTTCCTCAACCGCCCTCCTAATTTTTTACTGAACCCCCAACTCATTGGTCACACGCTTCACTAGCTGATAATAAAAGCAACCAATCGAACTATCGTATTAGTAATTTTAAGATAGCTTATCATCTGGATTTATACTATTGCTGCGTGTTAGCACCATACAAGCTGTCATTTCTCATAAGCCTCCTACCGCGAAGGCTGATCTGCATGAAATTACATCGGATTTTTTGAAATACTCCTTTCAAGAGATTATTTCCTGAGACTGCTGAGATAATCTAAAATTGATTTTTCTGTCGCCAGCCAGTTACGTGCCTTCTTGTGTGCATCAATCTTTCCTTGTCGAGCTAGCAAGCTTAAATACTCCTGTGAGTATGGGAATTTATTAGCAAGATCAGCTAACGGAACATACTCGTTGGCCCCCAAAGCTCCGCAGCTCTCAAGATATAGATCTAGTGAACGCTCCAGCGCCTGAGCGATTAATAAGATAAAATCTTTATAGTCACCTTTGTTCGCTTGGTTAAGTGAGCGATAATACTGTTTTCTATTATTCTTCAGAATAATAGCTGGTGGGTATCCAAATTTTAGGAAAAGAAGATTCATCAATAATCTGGCTGTTCTTCCATTTCCATCGAAAAACGGATGAATCCAGACAAATCTATGATGAAATCTTGCTATAAGTTCAATATGATTGAACTTCTCTGGGTTATCGTTTGTATAGGTCACTAGTTCCTTCATTAACGAGCTGATTTTTACAAAATTAGGAGGAGTGAAGTTCGCCCCAAGTATGCGCACCTGCCCGTTTCGATACCTACCTGCAAATTCAGACTCTATATTTTCTAGAACCACGCTATGAATGCTATAGATATCTTTCTCATTTAGAATGTATTTGGGTCTAGCTAGCTCCTCTACGAGGTAAATTGCTTTTTCGTGATTCTTTGCTTCAAAGTGCTCACGAAGATTTCTACCTTTTATAGTGATGCCTTGCTCAAGCACCAATCGAGTCTCCTGCAACGTGAGAGTATTGCCTTCAATAGCGTTGGAATTATAGGTCCACTCGATAGCTAGTTCAGATTTAAGACGTTTCAGTGCTGCTTGGGGAAGTGGCCGTAGCTTCACAAGCTGCTTTTTCTTAGTTTCTATTCTTTCAAGTATTTTTTGACTCATATCGGATAGGTTTAATATTACACCTATCCGATACTAAGGGCAAGGCTTCATATACCACAGGAGCCTTCAATATTACACCAACTCACTGCATCACTGACAACGATATTTTTAACTAACTTATAATAAATGCAACCAACCACATTATATTATTAATGATTTTGAGGTAGCTTATAGTCATGATGTATTATATAGGGCCTGGCACCAGACTCTCTACGACAGGAGTTGTTAGTACTTATCTCTGCACTATCTCGATGACTACATAAAAAAAGTTTCTCTAAATCACTTATTTAGCATTCAACATTGTAGTAAAGTTGAGCTTCATCTTGTAATACATTGCATTGATTATGACATTTGAATTTAGAAACACCCAGAATAACGGCAGGGCAAGTTGGCCACGAGTTGCGGCACTTGGAGTTTGCACGCTGGCCGGACTCTGTTCCGGTGAATTAGCCAAGAAAGTCACTATAAGTAACATGCCTAGCCCTCTAGAAAGAGGAACAGATCCGAATACCGGCTTATCCAATTTCCTTATCCTAGACGAAACTCTATTTTCGGTTGGCTTAGATATGAAGGTATCAAGCGACTCTGAAAATATAGGTAAAGTAGTAGAAAGAAATTTACGCATGCGTAAAACTTTTGAGCTACTTGATTCAACAGGAAATGTAAAAGCTAGTGCGAGTGAGGAGATATTGAGTATTGGAGTAAAGATCGATATTCATGATGAGAAAGGTACTAAAATAGGATCAGTACAAGAAAATGTTATTGAAAATTTTTTTTCGGCAAAAAGTCACTATACCATAAATGACGCAAATGGTAACGAAATTGCACATTCAGAAAAATTAGATTTTGGTGGAACTGAGATCGAGATTAAAGATCCCAATGGAAAATTATTAGTAGTGATGCGTCGACCGGTGATTAATTTATGGCTGGATAGCTGGATTGTAAGTATTTTAAGCCCAATTGATCCAAGACTAATTATTTTTATACCAAGTTTTAAAACCTCTGCTGATAAGAAACGGGAGGCAGAGCAAGCGGAACAAGAGGAACAAGAGGAACAAGATAATAAATGATCATTTATTCTTTAAAAGTCTAACAATCTATTTATTATTATTTAATCGCATACCTTAACCAGCCGCCATACTATCATGTTTAGTTTCACCTTTATGTTTATGCGTGCCATGATATACGATCCTGCCGCCCTGCTCTCCTGCTCCCGGCCCCATCTCCACTATGTAATCAGCATGCGCTATTATATCCTCATCATGCTCTATCACAATCACGGAATTCCCCTTTGCTACTAGCTGTCGAAGAGTGCGAATGAGTTTGGCAACATCCAACTTGTGAAGACCGGTACTCGGCTCATCAAGTACGTACAGAGTATGTCCTGCGGCTGTACTATCCAGCTCAGTTACTAACTTCAAGCGCTGCGCCTCACCTCCGGAAAGAGAGGCGGAGCTCTGACCCAGCGCCAAGTATCCAAGCCCAAGTTCGCAGGCTAAGTGCAGGCTGTGATATATTCGACGATGATTAGCAAACTTTAATTTTGCCTCTTCAAAGGTAAGAGCCAGCGCCTCGCTAATATTAATTCCAAGATAACGAACAGAGTTGGCGTCATCCCCAAAGCGAACACCTCCGCAACTTTCGCAGATGGATTCAGCGTCAGCAAGGAAACTCATCTCTAAGCGGATAATACCAAGCCCTTTGCAAACAGAGCAGCGGCCCTTGCCTGTATTATATGAGAAAAAACCGTTCCCCCATCCACGTGATTTTGCTTCAACAGTGTTTGCAAAAATCTTTCTTACCTCATCCCAAACCCCTAAATACGAGGCTGGGGTAGATCGCGAACTGATGCCGATCGGCTTCTGATCCACATACAGAACACGCGCTAATTCAATTGAGCTGCCGACTTCGCAGTTATTATGAATCCAGGCGCGCCCTTCTTTCTTTACCTTACCCAAGCTGATTGTATCTGCAATAATTGAATGTACTAATGAACTTTTTCCAGCACCTGATACTCCTCTAACAACGAGCAGCTGATTTAGCGGCAGTGATATATTTAAATTTACAATATTATTTGCGCTGCCATTCTTAATAGTTAAACTCTCAGATACTTTGGCAGGGGTGGCAGCCTCAACATTAAGCTCCTCTCTCATTGCACGAGCTGTAAGTGTAGAGGATTTTTTAAATTTAGATATATTATCGTTAAAGACGATCTGGCCGCCGTGCCCCCCTCCTCCAGGTCCAATCTCTACTACATGATCAGCGCTCATGATCGCCTGCGCATCATGTTCGATTATTATTACAGAATTATTCGAGGCCTTAAGATCATGGAGCTTAGCTAATACTTTTGCATTTTCCGTTGGGTGCAGACCAACGCTTGGTTCATCAAAAATATAGATTACACCACTCAGCGGTGAGCCTATCGCAGTGGCCAAGCGCAGACGCTGCAGCTCCCCATTTGAAAGGCTAGAACAGCTGCGCTCCAGTCCTATATAATCAAGTCCAAAATTTAATAAAGTATCAAGTCGGGCGAATAGTTCTCTCAGTACCGGCGCCGCTAAAGCTGACATATGCGTATCAAACTTTAAAGTCTCGAGAAAAAGTTTCAGTGCTGCGGCTTTTAGCTTAGTTGCCTCGAAAATATTAAGCCCATTCAGCCTAATATTTCTTCCGATTGCATTTATGCGTGCGCCATTACAATCAGCACACACGACACCGCTCTCGACAACACCTCGACCGCTACAGCTCTTACATGCACCGCGCTTTGAATTAAATGAGAGATCTTCAGGATCCGGTTTAAAAAAACCAGTTTGACATTTCGAACATGTGCGCTCCGTACTATAGATTGTTTCTGAATTCGCGGTATGAACAACAAGAGTGCCAGCACCCAGGGCAATAGCCTGCGTGGTGCAATCCTGAATAACTGCGAGATCCATCGTCTTTGGATTAAACCTGCCTACTACAAAATCAATATTATGAGGCTTTCCTTTACTCAATCCTTCCTCGAACAGCCGCGGCGGAGCAAAGCTGCCGTCTACACGCACCTCTGTTATCTCAAGAGCTCTTGCCCGCTCAAAAACCGCCTTATGCTCCCCTTTCTTCATTTTGATTACAGGAGCTAGGACGCGCAAACTCGGTACGCCAACTGACTTCACTCTTTTCGCAATCTCCTCCGTAGACAGCGGCGAGATGCGCTCCTGCGGGTGCTTTGGGCAAAATTGCTCGCCTAGTTTAGCATAAAGCAGACGGAGAAAATTATAGATCTCCGACATAGTAGCTACTGTAGAGAGATGGCCTGGCTGATATGTGTGTTGATATACACAGATCGTAGGAGCTATGTTTTTAATCGATTCGATATCGGGCTTCTTTAGCTCCTCTATAAACTGCCTTGCATACGGCGATAGACAATCAAGATAACGACGCTGCCCTTCCGCATAAATAATATCCTTGGCAATCGTAGATTTACCGGATCCGGATACTCCGGTCAGTGCAACTACTTTGTTAAGCGGTATCTTTAAATCAAGATTTTTTAAATTATGCTCGCGTGCACCCTTAATCTCAAGTGACTTTACTTCTGCCGCCACCTCTTTCTTGCTCTTTGTCTCCAATACCTCCAACGGCATAGCTCTGTTCAGGGCCGGCTGTGAACTAGAAACAGAACTCTTCATTCTTTGTACAGACTCTGCTGCGCGTTTAACATACTCCTTTAAATACCGAGCAGTGTAGGAAGCTCCATTGCTGTCATTTAAAAACTGATGCGGAGTCCCTTCCTTAAGCACCCTACCCCCATCTGCTCCGCCTTCCGGCCCCAAATCAATGATCCAATCCGATGCCAAAATGAGACTTAAATTATGCTCCACGCAGAGGACTGTGTGTCCGCGCTGACAGAGCTTTCTAAGGAGCCGAATCAGATTTTCAACATCATGCAGATGCAGCCCCGTGGTAGGCTCATCAAAGATTAACAAAGTTTTTCCGGAGGACTCAGCGATATAAGGAACAAGCTTTAGCCTCTGCGCCTCACCGCCCGAAAGCTCGCTTAGCGGATGTCCGAGGCGAAGATGACCAACTCCAAGTTCACAAAGAATCTCCGCTGCTGTATATGCTTTCGAGCCTTCCGGAAATAGTTCGAGTACCTCCTGAACACTTAAATTAAGAATCTCATCACAGTTTTTTCCTTTAAAGCGCACCTCAAGAACGGCAGGTAAAAAGCGCTTGCCAAGGCAGGTTTCACAGCGCACAAAAACATCACTAAGAAACTGCATCTCCTCCCTCAGCGCCCCGGCGCCTTTACATGACGGGCAGCGGCCTGCATCTACATTAAATGAAAAGTAAGATCTGGAAAAACTAAGCTCTTTTGCTTTATCAGTAGAGGCAAGCGCATCACGCACCTCATCCCAGATCTTAGAATATGTAGCTATATTAGCGCGCGGCGTCTTAGAGAGCGGAGATTGATCAACCAGGAGAAGCTTGTCGATATTTTCAAATCCAGAAACTTCGGGAATCTCCTGATCGCTCCTGATACTTTGCGCATCATAGGCGCGCTTAAGAATCTGATTAACTAATGTACTTTTACCGCTGCCGGAAACTCCGCTTAAGCAGACAAAAGCCTGTAATGGAATATCAATATTAATATTTTTAAGATTTCTGATATTGGCATTTCGAATTGAGAGCTTAGGGCCATCAGATTTAATTTTCTTAACCGGAGTCGGCAGAGTGATTTTAATTCCCGGCCAACTAGCCTGTGCTCCGTTCCAGACAACTTCTCCTCCGCACTTTCCGGCCTGAGGTCCAAGTTCGATAATTTGATCAGCCGCTGCTATGCAATCAAGATCATGCTCTACCATCATTACTGAGTTTCCGCGATTATGCAGCAGCCTAATCGAAGTCAATAATCTCTCTGTATCGCGTGGATGGAGGCCCACAGATGGCTCATCCAAAACGAACTGTGTTGAGACAAGCTCACTGCCAAGAGCTCCAGCTAGATTAACACGCTGCGTTTCACCGCCGGATAATGTACGCGCCTGACGCTCTAGGGTTAAGTAGGAAAGCCCTAAATCTCTTAGGTAATAAAGGCGGGTTAATATCTCCTGCAACGTATCGGCAAGCTCTCGCGGAATCGAGGAGCCCTTCTCGGCTTTTACCTCGTGCAGCCAATCTGTTAACTCTGAAAGCTGCAGCCGCCAGATCTCTGATATGGTTTTGCCCTTGATACGAAAAGCCTGGGCCTCTCTCTTTAAACGATTTCCAGCGCAGCTTGGACAGATTAACTCTGCGCGAAAACGGGAGAGAAAAACCCGTACATGCATCTTATAGATTTTCCGCTCAAGCCGCGCGAACCAGGGAAGTACTCCACGAAACTGGGCCGATTTATGATTAAAAAGGCTCTCCTTTTGCTTCGCTGTAAGCTTATACCAGGGCAGATCAAGTGGTATTTTCTCTTTCTCGCAAAATTTGGCTAGTTTTGTGCGCTGACCGCTCGCCGCTTTGCCGTTCCAACACTGCAATGCACCTTCTTTAATCGAAAGATTCTCATCAGGTACGCACAGAGCCGCAGAAACCCTTAGAATTTTTCCAAAGCCTTTACACTCAGGACAAGCACCGGCAGGGTGGTTATAGGAGAATAAGGAGGGTTTAGGTACACTAATTTTTACCCCTGAGAGACTGCAGCCAAATTGACGCTGGAACTCATACTGCTGCACTCCGGCGGCGGATCTCCTCTTCTCCTCACCAAGAATAAGGTGTGCCGCTCCTGCATGGCGATCCGGTCTGAGCTCGATGACAACTAGTGAATCCTCGCCAAGTAAAAAGGCCTGTTCCGAGGACTCTTTTAGTCTCTTTAAGTTGATACCTGTGCCTTTACAACGATCGACTACCACCAGGATTTTATCATTACTATCCGGGCGATCCTCTATGTCTAAAATACTGCCGCTTTTAATTGAAAAATGGCGCGCGTACCCGGCGGCCTTTATCTTATCAAGCTTCTCTAGAGGGACTGCTGCGCATATAAGAAAAGTTGAATCACTCCTGATCTTACCCCTCTTTTCAATGAAGCGAGAGATCTTTTCACCATCATTTGATTCAAAATCAACACCACAGCTAGGACAGACAGGCTTTGCTAAGTTGCTCCACAAAATTTTTAGATAGTCATTGATATTGGTCATCGATCCGACCGTAGAGCGAGCATTGTGTACACGTGTGCGCTGTTGAATCGCTATCGCCGGTCGAACATTTTCGATCCGATCTAGATCAGGCTTCTGGACCTTATCAAAAAACTGTCTAGTATAAGTGGAAAACGTCTCGATATACCGTCTCTGACCCTCGGCATAGACGGTATCAAAAGCAAGGGAGCTTTTACCGGAACCGGAAAGCCCAGTCAGAACCACCAATGCATCATGCGGGATCTCAATTGTAAGATCTTTAAGATTATTCTGGCGGGCATGTTCTATGAGTAATGAAGGCCTCTTTGACACTGCTTAAGAATAGTTAAGATGAGGAGGTAAGGCAAGGAAAGGGTATTTCAGCAAGTCCTTGTCTGTCAGGACAAGGACTAACTATCTACCGATTAGCGTCCTGCGCTCATCATCACTAAGTTCAGATGTGATCCTATGCGACCTGGCGGTTGGGATAGAAGTAGTCGGTCTTCTTACAAGTTCCTTAACTTCTGATGCGCTAAAAACTGCAGCAAACTGTCTCGACCGATCGAGGGTTGTAATTTTTTCTACCTGATCGGAGAGTCTTGCTTCCTTTCTATCTGATCGGTTAAGGACCAGAGATAACTGCTCTCTGGTAGTCTCTTCTATTGTCATAAGAGCAAAACCGCCAAGGGCAGTCATAAAGTACCAAATTGTTCCCAGAACAACTGCTAGCTTATAGTTGGTGATGATCTCCATCCCAAGCAAGGCATACATTACAAGCGTAAAGAGTAGGAGCAAGATAACAAGTGCTATCCTGCGGCCCTGCAAAAGGTGCGCAGCAGTATTGATTGATTGAGTACCGGAAAAATGTGAAGTACATGCAACAAGCGGGGTGATCAGATAGCTGAGCCAAGTCTTAGTTGAAAGAGATAAACTCAAAAAAGTAAAAATTAAAAATAATAGGTTTGCTCCGGCAGTCTCCGGAAAGCGCTGCCTATAAGAAACATAGCTAATATACAACGTAGTTGGAATTGCCAGGTAAATTGTCGTAGCAAAGAGCAAAACTAAAAGCGCAGTCGTTACCTTGCGTAAGGTAATTTCAATGTCACTTATTATAGAGCTTCTTAGTCTGCCATTATACCAGATATCACGAAGTGGCAAGCAGAATGCAACTAAAAAAAACGGCACCGACAACAGCCAGTAGAGATATGGAGCAGCAATTTTTAGAATATCTGAATCTCGATCGAAGCGGGTAATTAGAGCTACACCTATACTGTTTAGCGCATCAAAGAGGGTCCAGGCAGCAAATCCAAAAAAAGCTGTAAAAGCCAGCATAAAGATATGGCCACGCCAAAGTGCGCGAAACGGAAAAATAAGTGATGCCCCTACAATAAACCGTCTTCGACTCATAAAATACAACTGTTGCCTAATACCTTTCGTTTAGTGTTATGCTAGTTTTTAGCTGAATAAAGCATCTATATGAGTATACCAAGCTATATCAATAAGTTACAGCTAAAAACCTTGCCCTACTGGGACCGCGGGACGCGCCTGGGCAGTGCACAGCACTGCTACCAGGCAGCGTAAGATAAATGCTTGCGAAGCAAGCTTCTACAAGTCCACGCGAAGCGTGGTCTTGCCCGCAACGAAGAGGCATATGTTAGTTTCGTATCCTTACTATTTCAGCAATTACAAATAGTGGCTGCTCTTTTAATATTATTTGGTGCTCCGATACGTTTCCTGCACGCAGAAGATCCATGCATAATCGTCCCTAGTGCAATTGAAAACGCTAGTTCGATCCGGGGCCTTAAGATTCGAAAGTCGGTCCCCTGCTTTCTACATAACAAGGAAGAGGTACGGTCATATCTACAGGATACTATCAGCACAAAGCTTCCTCCGGGAAAACTAAAACTAGAGGGGGAGGTATATAAGTCCCTTGGCATAGTCCCCGACACTTTTGACTATGAGCATGGAATTATCCGGTTATATCTTGAACAGCTAGGCGGCTATTACGACCCAGATAAAAAACATTTTGTCATGGCAGCCTGGATGCCTGCAGTAATGCAGAGCACGATTGCGGTACATGAATTAACGCATGCACTGCAGGATCAGTACTACGATCTAGCCAATCTTATAGATCCCAAGCTTGATAACAGTGATGCCCTCTTAGCACGCTCAGCTCTAGTTGAGGGTGACGCCACTGCTGTAATGCTTGATTACACCCGACGATTAGTCGGCCAGGGGCCGCTTGCGAAGGAAAAAGATGTAAACTCTTTTATGATGCAGAATCTTATGGGAGCCTCTATGGTTGGAGGACTTAGAGATGTTCCGCAAAGTCTGCAATTCATACTGATCTTTCCATATACTAGCGGACTCCGTTTCGTACACAGTCTTTTAATCGGGAATGGTTATAAAAAAATTGATGCGGCATTTGAAAGAATCCCGCGCTCGACTGAAGAAATTCTCCACCCAGAGAAGTACATGCAGGAAAAAGCTGATTTTATAATACCAAAGGAATCAGAGCTTGCAAAAGAAGATGAGAAGATTATTTATCAGGACACTCTTGGCGAATTCGTAATCTCGACAATGTTAAGTATGTGCATGACCGACAAGGCCGCAGTAGCAGAGATCGCAGCAGGCTGGGGAGGAGATCGGATTGTAGTTACTGAAAGCAGCGGCGGCAAAAGAAGAATTACATGGAAGGCGCTCTGGGACACTCAAAAGGACGCGGATGAATTTGCTAAAGCGTATGCGGAGTGTTTGAAGAGCAAGTCATCAAAGGCATTATTTACTAGGACGGGATTAACTACCCTTTTTGAGCTGTTGCCCTGAGTTGATGGGGTGGCTTTCAAACTTTTTACGGTGTTTTAGTAAATTAACCTAAATCCGGCAGTTGCCGGATTTAGTTCACCTAGTGCTCCTTCTAGGATTAACTAATTTTATCCAGAAGCTGTCGATCCGGAAGCACCAACATTACTACTGCTAAAACAGATGAGTCACCGGCACAATCATTGTGCGACTATCAATCAGGTGTGATTCTAATTCATCTTCAACGGCAATAATAACTTTAGAATTCGCGTAGGCCCGGTAAAAACTAGTGATGGAGGCCATTAGTGAGCGGTTGATCCCGGATGATGAGGACAGAGCAATAAAGCCCATGATCCCTTCTGAAGATCTGACGCATAAAGGAATTTCGGAACCACCCCTTGTTTTGAAGCTGAAAAAAGTAGGGGTAATCCCAAGTTGATATTCAAACTGTGCACGAATATTCCGATAAAACAAGCCGAATCTTTGATCACCCAAATCTAAAGATTTCTCAGACAAAAACTGCTGCTCAAATTGATCTTCAAATAGAATCAGATATGATCTGCTAGCGTGACCTTCTATCGGAATTTTACGGACCAGGTAGATCGCTTCAAGCGCGTCTACCAGAGAATTTATCGTTTTTGCTGAAATCCCCGTTGTTCTTGTGAGGGGCTGGATCCTAAAAGGCTTAGTTCCAAGTTTGGAAATCGCTTTACAAAAGTGGAGCAGTTCTGATAAAGAGAGGGGAGTCTGATAAACTAGCCGTAGATCACGGTCCAAAATCGTTCTTATTATATCTTGTAATGTTCGCTCTCTATTCTTTACTTCTCTAATAAAGCATACTCCCGGCAGTCCTCCGCATTCAAAATATTTTTTATAGTCAGAGAAACGCCTATTATGTTCCGCTCTAGGAATACTGCTCAATGAAAATTTCGCCTGGTCCATCTGTCTTGGAACAAAGTCGGGCAGAGCGTCACTACGTAATTCAGACAATGTTAGCGGTAATAGCTCGACGGTTGCGATTCTTCCCGTCAGGGATTCTCTAATAGCTTTTCTGCTCGTAAATCGCACTGAACCGCTTAAGACAAATTGACCGGGCTTTTTGTTTCTCTGCACTTTCAACTTGAGGGCCGGGAATAGTGCCGGAACCAATTGAGCCTCATCAATCGCATTGAGAGAGCCCTTCATCTCATTAAGGAATAAAGCGGGATCTAATGTTGCAGTATGGAGTATTTTAAAGTCATCAAAACTATTATAGCTTCTGCAATACCTTTCCAAGAAAGTCGTTTTACCTACCTGACGATGACCAAAGATTCCAACTAGTGGAGAAAAGCTGCACAGCTTATTAAAGGCTAAAAGTACATGCCTTGCACGGAAATGAGCCATGCTATGTATTTTGACATACTATGTAAAAATAGGCAAGGTATTATCTAAATTTACATGTTAGCTGGTCGATTATAATGTGGCCAATAACCTAAGTCACCCAACGAATATCTTCGAAATTTTCTTATATTCTCGTTTGTATCAATCACTTAGATTATGCAAATATATTTAATTGATTTTCTTGAGATAAAGAGCCTTCTTTGTTTAGCGCAGAACTTCAAATATACTGTGACACATGTTTCAAAGACTTGGATTACTATTAGTTGGACTTTTCACTGCACTGCTGGCAGTCGAAATCCTATTTCGGCTTACCGCATTTAAAGCAGGCGCCGAGCTGGCTTCAGATAGACCTAAACGGTATTATTTTCAGGAAAGCTCCTATTCAGCGCGAGACTACCACTATGCACGGCAGAAGCCTGAAGGTGTTTTTAGAATAATTGCCTTAGGAGACTCCTTCACATTCGGTGCTGGGCTGCAGATTGATGACTCCTATCCGAAAAGACTAGAGCGCTTACTCAACCTCAACATCTCACAACCTAAAGTAGAGGTGTTAAACTTTGGCACACCTGGATATTCTACGAGAAACGAGGCTTCGTTCTTATCGAATGGCTTTGGGTATTCTCCCGATCTGGTCATTCTCCAAATAACCTTAAACGATCCGGAGATAAAGCAGTATGTTCCTGCCGAGATGCATAGCATTAACTCAAAAGGTGCGGCCGTAGTAAAGGGCGGAATTTATGACTATTGGAAAAGCCTTGGATTTGTAGTTAGCAGGATAAAAAACACCGCCTCGCACCAAACATTCCTGAAATACTATAAGGACCTTTATAGATCTAATGAGACACTTAGTAACTTTAGAGGAGCATTGTCAGAGATAAAAAAATCCTGCACTGCTCGCTCAGTCAAGCTGGTAGCTGTTATCTTTCCCCTATTTGACTTTCCTCTAGATCAAAATTACCCGTTCTTCGATGAGCATAAAATTATAAGTGAACTTTTACAGACACAGGAGACCCTTATCTTGATCTTTTTGATAGTTATCGAGGTATGGATAACATTAGATTGCAGGTCGAACCACGCCGCGACTCTCATCCTAACGAGATTGCAGAGCGCATTGCCGCAGAATCGATCTATAGATGGTTAGGCAATCAAAATTATGTACCCTCTCAGGTTATGGCAAATATAGTCAAAAGAAGGAGGTTAGGACCGACTACGTTGGTTACAAAGAAGGTGGAATTAAAGTAGAGGTCTACCAGTTTGACCCGGCTAAGGCAGCGCCATCAAAAATTTCGCCGCTGGCATAGTCCTGATTCTGCAACCGTTAATATCTGCAATCCTTGAATCAAGATCGCTTTTTAAATGGATCTGAAAGGCATACGGGACCGAGATCCGTTTGAGAAAATAACGGAATCCGGTGTCTAGATCCTGTTCAGAGCTTTTAACTTCTATCGCCATCCAGGGTTGTTTTTTCCTCAAAATAATGAAGTCTACCTCGTGTCCATCTGCATCGCGAAAGTATCGCAGGTCTAAAACCTCGCCGTAAATATCTTCGAACCAGTGTACTAGGCGCAAGAGATGCACCGCGACTAGATTCTCCAATCTTGCGCCAGGCTGTTGATTGAAGCTCCAATCCCAAAGATAGAGTTTCTTCTCTTTCTTAATTGCCTTAATTCTTGGCCCTCCCCAGGGCAGAACGTAGAAACAGGCATATAATTTTTCGAAAATCCTAATCCACTTAGTTACTGTCTGATGAGCGACTTCAAGATCTTGACTAAGATTATTAATAGAAAGATTGTTGCCAACTAAGTCAGGCAGCCGTTCAAAAAGAAGCTCCATCTGATCAAGCTCCTGCGTCTGTTCCAACGTTCTTACATCTTCACGCACCAACCTCTGTCCATAAGCGAGCCGCCACCGTCCTGAAAAATCCTCGGATCTAGCAAGAAGCGGCTCTGGAAAGCCGCCAAACCTCAAAAGGTCATTCAATCTGCCCTGAACCTGATTGTGCTCATACTCAATTTTGATTTTAGGCAGCAATTGTCTGTAGTCCTGCTCAGCCTCTTGGGCGTACTCAGAGAGTGTAAGCGGATGAAGTCGATAGTTAAAGTATCTTCCCTGCAGTGAGTCCCCCCCGCGACTATACATTTCCAGTCTGGCACTGCCTGTAACTACAATCTTATGATCGCTTTTATGAATATCATATAACCCCTTAAGCAGATTCTTCCAGCGCTTATATTTATGCACTTCATCCAGAACCCAATATTCCTTCGCTTCATCGAGTTTTGAATCTCTGATCAGCTTGCGCTGCGATTCAGCGTCCCATGTATAGTAAGCCAGTGAACCCTTAGTAACCGGCAGATGGTTAGTCAAAGTAGTCTTGCCCGACTGCCGCGGCCCAGAGATAAAGACCATTTTTTGGCGAAAAAGGTCGCTCATGATATGCGGAATAAGGCGTCTTTCTAACATGGCTTAAATTTAACACCTATTTAAAAAAATGGCAATTTAATTTAATAGGTATTAAATTTGAGGTAGTTTAATGCGGATAAAATGTGACGGTTCTATTTTTCGAGAGCTCCTCGTAGGCCCAGATGGCTCAGAACCGTCACATTTATTAACTTACGCCGCATTTCGGAACATAAAGGCATGCAATCCCAGTATCTCCTGAAGCTCCCCTATCATTATTGAGGCGCCGCCCAGAATCCTATGAGTATTTATCTTAAAACTTGGGGTTACAAAATTCTGTGCGTTCCTATAGATGCTAACGTTTTCAAGCTTAGCCTCCAAGAGTTTTCGCAGCGGCACTTCAATGATAGAAGATACCTCCGCAAAATCAGGTTTAAAATCAGGTCGGGATTCAAGATAACCAAGATATGGAACTATCCAAAACTCCTCGACAACATTAAGAAACGGCGTCAATCGTCCTGATACTTTTACAGCTGCCGGATTAAATCCTAACTCCTCCCCTGTCTCTCTTAGAGCTACATCTACATACCTCTCCTTCCCCTCACGCGTACCGCCCGGAAACTGAACCTCTCCAGGGCAGGCTAGATGTTCAACCCGCTTAATTAATGCTGTATGCAGCTCTCCTCTATGTGGATAAATTAAAACCAAGGCTGCTGCAATTCGCTCTGCGTAGTTAGGAAAAAGCTGCGGAATCGCCAATCGCGGATCGGAATAACGAACAAGAGAGATAGCACGATCGACCGGCGCCTTTAGCTCTGATATTAGGACCTCAAGTTCTCGCATAACCTTCTCTCCAAAATCAATTAACGATCATTGTTTTTATTTATGTTATGAGCTTAACAGATGACGCAGTGACATGGATCTATGAATAAATAGGGAACGACTCTTATTTTGAGTAATATTTGGAAACTGGACTAAGAGTTTTTAGTAGTTAATAGATCAATAGGGACTATTTATTATTGACCCCTAACTTTCGAAAAAGGAGACAGATTATTTTTTAACTTACCCCCATTAATTGTCTCTGAGACGTTGTAAAGTGGTTGGTCGAAAAGCTAGGGGTGCGTTTCCCACGTCAGTTTGACCGACATTTAGCAGTTCCAATCGGACTTCCTGCTAATGCAATTAGCTTTATAGTCGTTGGCGGAAAGGTAGCCCCAGAAATGGTGCAAAAACTAAGAACTCTTGTCGAACAGCATAAACTACCAGCTAAAATCGTCGACTGCGCAGGTGTTTTTATTAACTGATTTAATTCAGTTTGCAACTAATCGGCCAAATATATTTTATAAGTATTATCAGATAGTTACTATGACGGCCACTTAGAGCTACTGACAAACCTTGACAAACCCTGTCATTAGACAGATAATATAACTAATGGACCGCACAGATGAAACCTCCTCTGCCTCCCTTAACATCTCCCTACCCACAGATCTAAAACTTTTTGTTGAGGATCACGTAAGCACTCAGGGCTACACCTCCGTCAGTGAGTTCATTCGCTCACTAATAAGGGAAAAACGGGCAGAGATACTACGCATCACACGCCAGGAAAGCAGACTTATCGAGGCTATCGGCACTACCACTCGTGCTGAGCAGCAATTGAAGCTCTCAAAACTACATGAAGCGCTCGATCTTATGCGCTTTAGTCATAAACTGCTTGAATCCAACCTTCGTCGGGAAGAACCGAGAGCCAATGACGAGCAGATCAAAAAAGGTCTTATCACCTGGAACTCCGCTTCAAATCTGAGTGAGGAGGTTCCAGGCCACATCGCATCCTCCTCAACACGTCTCAAGAGGCTTTTGCGTGGCAAGTCTTGAACTGTCCGCACTACAGTCTCTCTCAGATCTATCCAAACTCGGCTCAAGAGTGGCCTTAATTGGTGGCATTGCTGTAAGTGTTCGCGCTGTACCGCGCACAACGAAGGATATAGATTTTGCCGTAGCAGTTAGCTCTGATGCCGAGGCGGAG
Source organism: uncultured Bdellovibrionales bacterium (assembly GCA_964556665.1). Classification (GTDB taxonomy): domain Bacteria; phylum Bdellovibrionota_C; class UBA2361; order UBA2361; family CAZKXU01; genus CAZKXU01. Next base: position 18,702 of record CAZKXU010000065.1, read on the forward strand.
GAGATTATTTTGAAGTTACAGGAGACTGGATATAAACTCTACAAAGTGTTCGAACAGTTATCCACAAAACGGTTAGCGACGGCCAGATTTAGCTTCCCTGAGCAGGACTCGGGCGAAGCGGGCCTTGACCTATTATTTGCTTCGTCCGGGATTGAACATGAAGTCGTCTCAGCAGCTGAAACTTTGCCAATTATACCAGGGGTATTATTACCGGTGGCACTCCGAGGCCACCTTTTGGCGCTAAAGGTCCTTGCCTATCGTGAGGAGGAGCGCGGTCAAGACCGCTTTGATATTATTGCTCTGCTTAATAAATCCACAAAACCTGACCTGCGTTTGGCACATGACGCGTTAAAGCTGATTACGAAACGGGGATACAATCGCAGCAAAGATTTGGAGTCGGAGCTAAAGAAATTTCAGAAAGAAGCATCTGGCAGGAAGAGAATAAGGTAAACAGAAAAAATATTGCCGCTATCCCACCACTTTTTTCACGATCTCGCTAGCTAGTTTGGCGTCATACTGGCCGGAGTATCCATCCTTCAGCCCTTTCATAATGTCACCCATCTTTGCTCCAGGTGTTTTTTCACGAAGCGACATTATTATCTTCTCTAGATCTGCAGGGCTCATCTGCGTAGGCAGAAATGATTCAAGGCAGGAGATCTCCCCTTTCAGCTTCTCAAGCAGATCGCTGCGTGATGCTTTCTCGGCAAACTCAACCTCCTCCTTTCTTTTTTTCAATTCCCGCTTTAAGACCTCCAGTACCTCTGTGTCAGAAAGCTTGTCTACTCCTTTTGCAACCTCCTCGTACTGAATTGCGCTTAGGGCAAGACGAATGGTATCCAGCTTAGTTTTATCCTTTGACTTCATCGCCTCTTTCATGGCGGTTTGTAGTTTTGTTTTCATAGCCTCTCTCTATTAACTCTCTTTATATTGCATCAAAAATTTCTGCAGCTTAGTCGTGGTTTCTGCACTAATTAAATGCTCTGTCTTGCAAGCATCAACCTCAGCCTGGTCGGGAGATACCTTAAGGATATCGGTCAGAAACTCCTGCAGCACTTTTTTCCTAGTTATAACTGCCTTAGCCAGCGCCTCTCCCTCAGGTGAAAGAGCCAAAAAGCGGTTATCATCCTCGGCGATTAACCCCTTCTGCTTTAAGCTCTTAAGATTTGTCGAGGCACTTCCTGTAGTAATATTTAAGTAACGTGCCACATCAGTCACTCGGGCATAGCCGCGATCTTTTCTTAGAGACAATATAGCTAGTAAATGGTGGGCAGCACTATGTGTAATATTATTCTCTTCGAACTGCTTCCAAACGTTTTCCATAAATAAACTGGAGTTAAATAGTTGAGTAGATTTCTCAATATTAATGCCACATGATAGGCATGTCAAGTAATTGTTTACCTTATACAAACAGATGCCAATGAGAGTAAACAACTTGCGCTTGTTATAATTAGATCTTACATTACCTATGGTATGGAGGCATGAGAATGCGTAATTGCTCAAACAGGGGGGCAATCTCCATGTCCTAGTGCTTCGCCAAATAAGTTTTTTCACGTATAGCGCGCAGCGTTGCCCCA
>CAZKXU010000066.1:0-19558 GCA_964556665.1 uncultured Bdellovibrionales bacterium
ATCTGGGGCAACGCTGCGCGCTATACTTGAAAAAACTTATTTGGCGAAGCACTAGTGTTTTTACCTCCGTCCAATTATCAGTTAATTGATAATTGGACTTGACCAATTATCAATTAACTGATAATTTGTCATATATGCAAAACACCCCAAGATATCTGCAGAGCTCAATCGCACAGGATGCTTTACCTCTGAAGAAAATAGTATTTGTTTCTGGCCCAAGACAGGTAGGTAAAACTACTTTGGCAAAATCCCTCCTGGAGTCTCCAGATAATTATTTCTCATATGATCAGGAGGGGTTTAGACGAGCTTGGGCTAGAAATCCAGGTACTGCATTATCGAGTCGTGCTGCTGGCCTAGTTGTATTAGATGAAATTCACAAAGACCGTCTCTGGAAGAAGAAATTAAAAGGCCTTTATGATACCGATTCAGAATTCACACAGTACTTAGTTACAGGCAGCGCGCGCTTAGATCTTTATAGAAAGGGCAGTGATAGTTTGATGGGTAGATATCTACCCTATAGGTTGCATCCGATCTCGATTGGTGAGTGTATTTCTCCTCCGACACCTGATGACTTATTTAAAAAAGAAGGTAGTAAACAATATGCGCTAGATGACCTCTTGAATCTGGGAGGATTTCCTGAACCGCTATTACATGGGAGTCAGCGCCATGCGCTGCGTTGGAGTAGGCTACGTCTTGAGCGTTTAGTTCATGAGGATACTAGAGATCTTCTAAACATCTCCGATCTGCGTGCTTTCAATTTATTGGCTGAGCTATTACCGGATAAAGTTGGATCGCAGTTTTCTTTAAATTCTATGCGTGAAGATCTTTCGAAGGCCTACGCTACAGTAGTATCCTGGTATCAAGTCTTAGAAGCACTTTATTTTTGCTTCACGATTAAGCCGTATTATAAGAAGATTAATCGAGCCATAAGAGCTGAGCCGAAAGTATATCTATTTGACCTATTGCGTATACCAGCCAGTCAAGTTAGTAAGCGGCTAGAGAACCTTACTGCCTTACATCTATTAAAAGCATGTAATTTATGGACTGATACCGCTCAGGGGGAATTTACCCTTCACTACGTTAGAGATAAAAACAGAAGAGAGGTTGATTTTTTAGTTGTTCGCAATAATCATCCTTGGCTTTTGATAGAGTGTAAGAGTGGTCAGAAAGAACCAGCTACAGCTCTTCAATATTACTCAAAGCTCCTAAATCCAACACATCGTATTCAATTAGTTACTGACAAAAATTATGATAAATATTTTCCATCATTTAATACTCGTGTACTAAGTTACGAAATGTTCTTTGCTCAGTTGCCGTAGTATTTTGGTTTTGCCTTTGAGGTGCCGTCCTAGTTTTTAACTCACTTAGTAATCTATAAAACTTTTTATGGTTGTGAATTCGGGGGGTTGCCAAACTACCTTATATTGCCAAGTGCACCGAAGCGTCGGTGGCTCTTCGCTGCCCTATCCGACATTAGCTTCAATTTATTATTCACAAATCAAAGTTGGAGAACAGTAACGGCTAACGCGGGCGACTGCAGGGTGCCTGAAACGGACCGGATTGATCTACCCCCTGCATTGTACACAGAGAGCTGCTATAAATAAAATAATTCCCATACCAGACAACAACCTCGAAGTCCAAATGCTTCTTAGAAATGTTTGCGGGAAATTATACTTCTTTAATCGCGTATAGTTTAATATGCCAGTCATTACCATCAACGCGAGAAAAGAGGGGATCGCTATCAAGCCTCCTATTCCTTGGTATCGGTTCGCAGTCATATCAACCGCTGCACTTGGTACAAGAATCAGCAGTGCTATTACAAAGTACATTCGTCCAACAGGTGCCACAATTTCTACTACTCTTCCTTTTTGCTCGGTTGATAGCGTGCTGAGAGCTCGATCAGCAATAAGTTGGCCCCAAACAAAGCAAGCAGCCATTCCAATCAAGCCAACAAATAGTGGATGGTAGAGAATAGGCAATAGACTACTCATTCACCTTCACCTTGTCCACTCCATCTGGCTCGTCTAATAGCATGAATACCCGCTCTAGGTCTAATAGGAAATCATTTGTATTTTGATACCTGAGAAGCGGGTTGCGTTCCAAGGCCTTTAATACCACCTTATCCACCAAGCCTTCGCATTCCGGCACATAAAAACTTGGAGGCTTAGGAGTTGTTGTAAGCCTAAGCTTGACCACATCCAGCAGGTCATCACATTTAAATGGAAGAAAGCCTGTTATCAGCTCATATGCTAAAACACCTAGTGCATAAATATCCGAGCGAACATCAAGAATCCCCTTTTCCAAATATTCAGGACTAAGATAATCAAGCGTACCAACTATTACTTCATTATCGTATCTGCCTTGACGATCTAAAGAGTGTGCAATACCAAAATCCGTGATCTTTACCTTAGCATGGCTATCAAGCAGAACATTTTCAGGCTTAATATCACGATGAACAACACCGGCTGCATGCACTGCACTTAGGCCGGAGGCTATATCTCGTATATAATTCAGCGCAGTTAATAGATCTAACCTTTGCTTAGACCTAATAAGGTCAGCCAAATCTCCCCCAGCCAGATATTCCATCGAATAGCCAAGATACTCATGGTCGCGAAAACACTCATAGGCACGTACTACATGTGGATGGTTGACCTGATAGGTAGCCATAACCTCATTACAAAATCTTGTTACAAGCTCCTGGTCATGCACAAAGTCCGGATGCAGTATCTTTAAGACAACTAAGCGATCTGCAAACTCAATATGTCGCGCGGTAAAAATTAGAACACGATCTCCGCTGCTAAGAAATGAAACTATCTCGTAGATACCAGCTACACGCTGGCCAATGGCAAAAGAAAATTCACCCATAAATACCTAAATAACAAAGTGACAACCTTGTTTAACCAGGCACCAAGCAGACGGTGAAATGGCGTTTTCCAAAGCGTAATCTATCGCCGTGTGAAAGTAGAGCTACAGCTGAAAGTAAGACCTCCTCCTGGTTTTTAGAACGCAATAAAGCAGTACCATGCTCGGAAAACTGATCAACAAGCTCTACATCTCCATGCTTATGAATCCTAATCATTGCATGATTTTCTGAGATTGAGGGATCACCTATTACAATATAATTTGCTCCACTAGCTCTATCATTTGAAGTAACTATCCACCTACCTTCCCTCAATATATAATACTCACCTGCATCACATCGATCATAAGAGACGAGAAACCCTCGTATCGCAGGCAATACATCAGCATCTGTAGCGAGCTCAGTCGAGAGGGAACGTTTGGAACTGCTTAATTTTGCTATGTGCGCCGGAGCATTGACATCTCCATGCTTAATTATACTACCTGAAAACCGAGTATCAGTATCAAACAGACTAGTGATACGCCTATTTAAGAGAGGACTAATAAATACCCTCCCCCCTTGCTCCTGAGTTACTTTGCGACTCCCTTTAGGATCAAGCTGAATAATTTTGTTATCCTGATTCTCCATCTGTACAGATATAAAAAGAGCTTGGATGGTTCGGACTATCTCTGAAAAAGCCACACAAAAACAACAACAACCTGCTCAGCAGAGAATAGCACAGCTTATATCGCTACTCAAATAAATCCATCACTTTCAGTGATATCACTTATGAGGCACTAGTATACGTAACATACTAAATTCCTTTAGTTTTCCGCTTGCATACCGGATATCTGTAACTTATTATAAATACTGTCTATTTATGTCAAATTTACCAAGCACCTCAACAGGTTTATTATGTCATTACGAGAGTTAGTAATCGCTATGCCTGCTTACAACGAAGAGGAGTGCATCGCAGAGGTTGTGCACAAATGGTGCTCATTGCTGCGCCAACTTGGGCTTCGTAGCCCTATCATGATTGTTGTTAACGATGGCTCAAAGGATCAGACAGGCACGGTGCTTGATAAATTAAAATCAAGCTTCCCCGAACTCCATGTGATTCACCAGGAAAATACAGGACATGGTCGCGCATTAAGACATGCATACGATGAGGCGGTCAAGATGGGGGCTGAATGGGTATTTCAGGTTGATAGTGATGATCAGTTTATGCCCTCAGACTTCAAGCTTCTTTGGGAGCAAAGACAGCGCTCAAACTTTATTCTTGGGCATCGACTTAATCGTGACGATCCAACACATAGAAAAATTATTACCAACATACTTAAGCTTGTGAATCTTTTGCTATTTGGACGGCTCCTTCGTGATGCCAATATTCCGTTTCGGCTAATTAGAGGGAAATACCTTGGTTGCTTATTGGAATTTGTCCCTCCACACCTTTTTGCTCCGAACATCTTTCTTTCATTAACAGCAAGCGCCGACGGACAGGATCTAATAAATATCCCGGTCGGACACAAGGAGAGGCAAACTGGACAGGTTTCTATAGTACGTTGGCGACTAATTAAGGCCTGTATGCGCACAGCAGCTGAGCTATTTATATACCGTCTCCGTCTTGGATCTACAGTAGAAAAACTTAAGACTAAAAAGGCATCTTTGGGGTTATAAATGAATCAGGAAAATATAAAAGCTGAGAGCAATTTATTTACGAAATATGAATGGTATATATTTTGGATTATCGCACTGGCCGGCATAATCATTCGCTGGCACGCCTTGGATGTCCGCCCTTTTCATCATGATGAATCACTGCATGCCACTTATGGGCGTTACTATTATGATGACCCGGTAAATGGATATTATAAATACTCAGCGATGCTGCACGGCCCGTTTTTATATAATGTTTACAGTTTAGTTTATAATATATTAGGCGTAACCGATCTTGCTACGCGCGCCCCTATGGCGCTCATCGGTTCTCTACTTATCTTCGCACCGCTTTTATTCGGCAAGTTCCTACATCGCTGGAGCATCTTAGCACTCTGCGCCACGATCTCACTCTCCCCAACTCTTGGCTACTGGTCACGCTTTGCAAGAGAGGAGATGTATATATTGGCATCGATGTTTCTAATGCTCTATGGAGCAGTACTATGCAAATCCAGTCTACGCTCGTTCTTTATTATTACGGGACTAACTCTACAGTTTTGCATAAAGGAAAACGCATATGTGACAGTTGCGATCTTGCTTGGCTATCTAATTTTTGAATTCGGGTTTAATGCGCTTGTCTTAGGCGAGATGAACTCACTAGCACGTAAGATGGTTGATAATCTGAAAAAATTCCGTTGGCATTTTCTTTTCTCGCTTGCAGTTGGAGCACTAATATATTGCTACTTTTACAGCGCAGGATTTCGCTACCGACAAGGAATCCTTGATGGAATATACCGGGAGAGTCTTTCATATTGGTTCGAACACCATAATATGGAGCGCATTAAAGGGCCTTTTCTATTCCATTTTTATATGTACGCCTGGTACGAACTGCCGTTTATACTAATATTCCTCTTTCAGATATTTCACTTCTATAAACGTGCATCCTGGAACTATCGTATAGCTGGAATTGCAACTTGGTCGATAGCGCTTTTTGCAGCAGTGATTGGATTCGGCCGTCCAGTAACTGAGTCTCCATTCTTTCAGCTCTTTAAGTTAAAAGACAATCTGGATGCACTTGGTCTTTTTGTGCTTATAACCCATCCGCTCATCCTAACCATCTATCATTTAAACAAAAAAGAGCAGATGCTTGCATTCTGGGGATATTTTTTTACAGCAACATTTTTTACCTATAGCTACCTCGGAGAGAAAGTACCTTGGCTTGCTACCTATCCTTACGTCTTTGGGATAATATATCTTACCTTATACTTTCAGGAGTTTCTTTATAAAAATCCACTTAAAGACTACAAATCTATTTCGTGGGGTACAACCTTAACCTACCTCGGAGCGCTTGCAGGCAGCCTTGGTGTTATCTTCATGATACAGGAAGCAGGCCTTGTCGGAATCTTAAGTAAAGATCGAACTCTTATCACTCGCTCGACCCAGTTTTTTGTGTTTCTAGGTATTGGTTTATTAGCAATAGGTTTTGCAGAGAAAAAATTTAAAGATCTGGGCAACTACAACCTTGCCTATATGTTGTTCGCCGTAGTTGCATTATTTAATTTGCGGTTATCGATCATAACCAATCACACAAGAGCGGGACAGCCTAGTGAATATATCTGCCAAGTACATACAACCTACGAGTTTCAAAATATTGTAAATAAGATTAAAGATGAAATAAATTTCCCACTACGTGGATATAAATTAAAAGTTCTTGGTATTGAGGACTCTGTCTGGCCAATTACCTGGTATCTGCGCAACATGCCAGAGTATCAGTTTGATGCACCGCTTGATCAGAGGAGCAATTATGACTATATCTTGCAAAACTATGTAGAACCTCCTGTAAATGTACCTCCAGGCTTTAAGGTAATGCAGATCACGCTGCGCGGCTGGTGGGTACCGGATTTTACTAAGATGAATCTAAAGAATTTCTTAAATTACGCTATCAATCACACTCCTTGGAGCGATGTTGGATATAGCTACCTGCACCTGCTGACAAAGGAGCGTTAGTAGAGCAACCATTTAATATTATGGGATGGGAAGTCGTATGGCTATTGTGGCTACAACCGAAAACTACTTCCATTCAACTCTGCTGCCAAGAGATGATAGACACGCGAGGCAAGAAGCTTTGCCTGAGCATCTGTAATATTGGCTTTTTCTGCGGCGGACAATGTGCGGAACTGACTAGCCAGCTCCCCAAGCGCGGCCCTAGAGGTCATGCCGGAACGGGAACTTAGTGCTAACAAGATTGAAGCAGTCTCGCTAAACGAAGCTTGTCGATCCTCTCCTGAATTGATGCTTTGCTCAAGCTTACTAGTAAGAGAGTCGATCTGGGCTCCGGTCTCACCTACAAGATTACTGCGTGGTGAGGATTTATATGCATCACGCGCTAACTCTAATACCTGATCAAGAGATTTAGTCTCCCCACGTGGGGCACAAGCGTTTAACCCTAAAGTTAATAATGCAATTACTAAATACTTAAACATATCCTCACTCTCCTTAATTTTTGTACAGCCTAAATACTGTATTATATAAATTAATCATAAAAGCCTGAGGATAGCCAGATCAGATAAAATCACTACACATCTCGCGCTGGACCAAATTGGGCGATTAGCATACTGGCTACAATCTGTGCCTGAATATCATCCATCCCAAGAACTTTAAGCTCCTTAAGCAATCTCTTCCGTGTTTTTTCAACATCCGCCGACTGAAGCCGCTCCGGCAAAAACGTCGGTTCACACTTGGCTATGAGATCTGACATCTCCCCTGGATTCAGCATTGCAAGCACATCACCAGCAGGAGCATGCCCGCTCTTATACCACTGCCAAAGAGAGCGCATTGCAGTAAGCTGTGCATTGGAAAATTTTACATCTGCTGCCCAGCGAGCGATTGCACGTAATCGCCCCTCTTCTGATACGAAAAATGTATTGTAAATACGCATTGTGAGCGTCAGGACTATAAGGAGTCCGATTATATATCCTAAGAGCTGTAAAATCTGCATCAACAAAATTACCGAAAGATTAGATTAAGTAAAATCCAACGAGATCAACTCGCCACGCTCATTCACAGGCGGATCTTTAGGAATGAACACAGTAAAAGTAGTCCCCTCCCCGATCTTGCTTATTACTTCAATCTTTCCACCATGCGCACTAACTATACTCTTTACTACAAAAAGACCAAGACCGGTCCCCGCTATATCACGGTGCTTCTCAAGTCGTGAAAACCGCTCGAATATCTTTTTAAGCTCAGAGGGCTCCATGCCACAACCGGTATCCTTGACCATAACCGCCACACCTTCAACACTAGCCTTTGCTGCAAGCGTTACCTTTCCGCCTTTAGGGGTAAACTTCAGTGCATTACTGAGTAGATTGCCAAATACACGGGTTAAACCTAACTTATCCCCGTTTATTGTAAGATCCTCACACTCGAGCTGCAACTGTACATTACGTGAGGCTGCTACAGTATGATAATCATTGATAAGATCCTGAAGGATAGGCTGCAACGGTTGAGGCGTAGGCTTAAGAATAAAAGTTCCCTCCTTTATTCTTCGTGCGCTCAGAAATTCATCAATAAGGCTAAGCACGCCACGAGCTGAAGAACCAATTCGTAGTACCAGATCTTTATCGCGTTGATTAATGTTCTGGCTCTCCTCTAACAGATCAACTGAGATCAGAATTGCCCCTAGCGGCCCCTTTAAATCATGCGTAGTGGTCGAAAGCATATCACGCTGGAAGCGCTCACGCCGTTTATGCTCACTAATATCTTTTAGCCAAAACACATATTCATGTGCCGCTAAGCCACCTTTAATTGCGGACATACTTAGATCATAGGCGTGGTCCTTCTCACCTTTAATGCCGATCTCTGTACTCCAACCAGCACCTGTCGAGAGAGAGCTCAGATGCTCCAATAGATTCTGCTTTAGATTCTGAACCTTATCTACTTTATCACCAAACCAGTCTTTTACATGAGTGGTGGCACCTCCCATCTTTGAGATAACTATCGCAAAGGCCGTATTATGATAAAGTAGCTGCCCGTTCACATTGGTGACAGCCATTGCATCACTGCCGTTTTCAATTGCCACTCTTAAAGCCTCCATCTGGCTTTTATACTGCTCCCGCTCCTTTTCAATTAGCAAGGTTGTATAGAGCCTTGTTAAGGCAAGTATTACTGTTTCACGAAAATTGTGATCGAAATTCTTTACCAGATAGTCGCGCGCGCCTAGTTTCATCGCCTCTACCGCATCCTGCAACAAGGTTGAGGAGGTAAGTACAATCAATGGGGTCTGCGGTGCTGCGGCACGCAATTGAGAGATATGGCGCAGCCCCTGGTTATCGGGGAGATGAAGATCGGTAATAATCAGTGCAGGAGCATTAAGCTTGATCGACTCCAACCCAGCAGCTACATTATTTACATCTGAAACCTCGGCACAGAGCTCCCTTACAGCACGCTTTATGATTAGTGCATGTGCCGGTTCATCCTCAATCAATAATACCGAAGGGAAGAGATATGTCGTTTGATCTTTTATCACTAATTTTCTAATATACGGTTTCGCATTTAAGGACAATGATATGATTAAACCTGACCATTGGATACGTAAGTTTGCTGAACAGGGAGGAATACTACCTTTTAATCCGGAGCAGATAAATCCTGCAAGCTATGATGTGACCCTTGGTAATCACTGGATCTGCCCTACGCGAGACCCGGAGGAGACAAGAAGTGAATCGATCACTCTATTTCCTGGTGAAGTTATTTTAGCTACAACTCGTGAGTACGTTAAGCTGCCACGTGATGTTGTAGCCGACCTTAAACTTAAAAGCTCACTTGGTCGCCTCTGGCTAAATCATAGCTTAAGTGGCTGGATTGATTGCAATTTCAATGGTCAGGTGACACTTGAATTACAGAACTTAGGGCCCTACCCAAGAGTATTGCATACAGGCATGAGGGTAGCTCAGCTTGTTTTTATGGGTATGGAATCTGCACCAGATGTTGCCTATGGTGAGGGAGGTCGTGGTAGCTACCAGGGTCAGACCGGCGCAACTAGGGCGCATAGTGAGGGTTTTTTTCCTAGGATCTCCGATAAGCGGTAATATCCCGTTTTGGACTGCGGAGCTCCAGCTCTGCCGGAACTTTGGCGGAGCTGGAGCTCCGCGGTCCCAATTCCATAATCCTAAATCCGGCAGTTGCCGGATTTAGTTCACCTAGTGCTCCTCCAAATAAGTTTTTTCACGTCTAGCATCACATCGTTGCCCCACCTTGTCACGCTTCTCAGTCGGAAAATCCTCGCAATACTCCAGTATTGCTGCGGATTTCCTCCTTCCGAGGCGTGCCAATCTGGGGCAACGCTGCGCGCCATACGTGAAAAAACTTATTTGGCGAAGCACTAGAAAAAGCAGTTCTAACCCTTTTTTAGGCCGAAAAATGCCCGAAAACAGCTCGGCAGCAGCCTCACCTTTTGGGTGAACTCGCAAACTTAATAAAGCTGTGTGTTTTCGGGCATTTTTCGCCTTTTCTTAGTTCGAACTGCTCCTTCTAGGATAATTTACATCTACTTGAATGTGCTGGCCTACTGTGATACCGTACTGCTTCCAATTTTTAATGAGTTTTTTACATGGCAAACCATAAATCAGCGATTAAGCGAAACCGTCAGAATATCAAACGTAGAGAGCGCAACCGTCAGGCCCGCTCAAAAGTAAGAACTGCTATCAGATTAGCATTAGATACTGCTAAGAGTGGAAAGAAAGATGAGGCTCAGAAGCTAGTTAAGCAGGCGGAGATAATCGCAGCTAAAGCAGCTTCGAAAGGTCTTATTCATTGGAAAAACGCAGCAAGAAGAATCAGCAGACTCTCAGCCCAGGTAACAAGATAAGTAAAATCTACTCAGATGTATTCCCTCTGTGTCCTCCGTGACCTCAGTGGTAATTATAGAATTACGGGCGTAACTGAAGTCCGTGGTTATTGAGCAATTACCTGTAGCAATCACTGACTGACCTCCTGAAAACTTAGGAAGCCGTTTCCTAACCCTCCGTAGCCATTAGTTATTTATTTGGAAATTTTCAATAAAATTCCAAACACTTAAGCTAACTCAGCGGAGGATGGGTCTGAAACCTACATAAAAAAACGGCGGTTTTTGACCGCCGTTTCTCTGTTTAGCCTAATAGACTAGTCTAAAGGCTATGGAAGGATATCTACTCCTTCGTCACCACCACCAACAACAGTCTCATCGGATGACTCTCCTGGCTTAGGCTCATCTACAGGTGAATCTCCAACAACTGGATCTCTTTGACCGTCAGGTGAGCCCTTATTGCTAGACTTTGTTCCCTGCTCAGCAAAGCACAATGTTGAAATCAAAAGCGTTGAGAGAACGAAAAAAATAGTCAATCTTTTCATGTTGTTATCCTCTGTAAATTCCAAATTAAAACAGCTACTGAATACTCAACTAGCTTCTAACACGAGAAACATAACAGCGTCAACAATTATAAATAATTGATGCAGGCAGATTCAGTAAAGTTGTTTTAGACCTGGATGAGCGTATAATAGCTCGTGTCTATGACTTTCTCCTTAATTATCTTAATTTAGTACAAGCAATGAGCTCACTAACTGATCTAAGTGATTCTAATAGAGCCAGGACGGCTCGCTGGGCTCTAGGACTTGCACTTGCGCAGGGGACCCTGCCTAATATCGCTTCTGCTTTCCAGGAATCGCTAACCGCGCCCACGTCTACAGTAGCTAGCGCTGAGAATCCAACATCCCACACTCAGGGGAATAGATATAAAGATCCGGAGTTTGGAGTTTCACAGGCATTCAATCCTGTACAGGTCGAGGCGTACTTTAAAGCTCTTCAAGCCGCTCAGATCCTCACAGTTGATGACCTCAAAAATTGGATTGAGGCAGGATGGCTTCATTTAAATGCTACCCTCGAACAGGCATACGGAAATGCGCGGGTGCTTTATTATACCCGTACTAAAAGGGCAGACCTTTCAGATGAAGAGAGGAAAATCGTTGGAGATATTGCAAATAAAGTATTTGAAGGAACTGTCGTCCCAATTTGGGAAAGAGGTGTATACGGCCTATTTGACATATTAATGTCTGATAAGCTCACTCCGCTAAGGGAGCAATTAGGCGAGGAGTATAAGGAGTTTCTTATTTATTGTGCAGAACAGCGAGCTCTCTACGCTGAGAAGAATTTAGGGGCTGTACCAAGAGAACGAGACCAATCCGCTGATAGATATAAAAAAGTTACAGGTGCAACAATTAGGGCACTAAGCGCTCAGATAGCAACAATTAATGGGGATCCAGACAGAGAGAAGCGCAAAGTGGCATTTGATATCTATGTCGCAAAGATGTCCGAGATTGAAACGGCCCTCACCGATACTTTAAAAGAATGTATAGAGAGGCGACATCAAATAGCAGAATCAGCAGGGTGTAATAATTACGTAGAGTGGTGCGCTAGAACTCAGAGGTGGGGAATTATCCCAGCAGAGCTTAAACTATTACTAGATACAGTAAAGGAGGATTTTGTCCCATTACTACGAGAGGTCTATGCCGCACGCGCTAAGTCTTTGGGTATAGAGGGACCTCTTCGACCGTACGATCTAAAAGTACCTGTAGGTAGTAAGTTTAAGCCTGAACAGTATCTGGAAGGTATTACAGGTAGAATGGCAGCCTTGCGTATAGTTGCAGGAATATTAGATCCTAGCTTTGCCACGATTATTGAGGGCAATACTACCGAAGCTGTAGTACCCACCGGGGTAACAGTTGGCGAAGGGGAAACTGCTCGCGAACTTAGGATCCCTGTCTTAAATATTTCTCCAGCTACTGTAGAGCAGGGACTTTATACCTTTAATAATCCAGCTAGTCCCGGGGGTGTAATCTATATGTCGCGCATACCGAATGATGGGACATTACTACATGAAAATACCCATCAATGGCATAACTCTCTAATGCAGGGCTTACCTACTCTAATAAGACCACCAAAGTTTGCTATGGAGACTTTTGCAATCTCCCTAGAGTACATATATGGCTTGTGTTGCAACAGGATCTACGATGACACCACTCCCAGTAACGATAGAAACGGATCTACTGATGCACAGATAGCTGCTCGATCTATTTATGAAAATCTTCTGACCCAAACTGTTGAACTTGCGATCTTTACTGAATTTGAACTCTGGATGTATGAAAACCCTGAGGCCTCTCCAGAGGCGCGCAATCAGGAGTTTGCAAGGATCTATGCTAGTTTTGATTTAGGACTTGATCTGACAGACTACGAACATTTCTATACAGAGTTCGGCTGGAGCCGTTACGGCGCACTGATTACCAGCCCTTTCTCATCGACACACCACCTTGTTGGCAATATAGCAAGCTTGCACATTGTAAACCATGTGCATCAGGACAGAAGAGCTGGACTAAATAGCTTGATGGATGCTATGCGTTTGGGTGGAGGAGCGGATCTTCCTACACTCTTGGAAACCGCAGGCGTTAAGGTTGAGAATGGACAGCTTTCTCTTACTCCAGATGCTAGAGCTGAACGTGTGGCCACGTTTAGAAAACTACTAGAAACTCAGCCATGGATTAAAGACTAAGAAGAGAAAACCAAATTTTTTATAATTTAAAAGCTAAGGTGAGTAGACCCTATATTGACCACTCTTAATAATCTTTTTCAAACACTCAAAATCCGCCCCCGTAACCTCGGCATGCTCCTTAACTTCAAGCGGACCAACGACGGCATAACTAATTCCTTCACGCTTTAGTATCTCAGCTCGAACAGTGCAATTTTTAATAGTATAAAAATCAGCCGTAACCTTCTCACGCCTAGTTACCTCTGCATAATCTCTGGTCAGGAGATTGACATGGTTAGCCCAGCCTAGGAAGGCAAAGTTCTCAGATAAGGTTGAGATATGAGATGTATAGCTGTATGCCGCCCCTTGAGTCTCTAAAACTGTACCTTTGGGCAGCTTCCTTAGCTCTAAGATAGTGTTTGCAGCACCAGGAAACTCTTTGTCAATTGAGGTAAGCCCTGCTATGCATGGCTTGACCTCACAGAGTGGGCTTGGTCGCACCTTTCTAGCCACTTCATAGAAGAAGCTACAGAATACACCCAATATAAGAACCTCAGTTAAATATAGGAAGAAGGAACCAAAGCCTGGAACTTTAATATCTCCTATAGTTCGCTTGCATAGATAAAATGCATATCCATGTAGTAAAAACCAAGCAACAGCATAAAATTTAAAGATGGTGTTCATCCGTTCGTTCTCACCACCATAGGCATCATTGAAGAAGAAAAATTCAGGAAAAATAACTAGTCCTAGACCAACTAGTCCTATCGCTTCAAAAATAATCTTCTCAGGGTGAGGATCGCGCTCAATCCAGATTCGTGCTGAGGACAAAACAATAAGAAAAGCTATATAAGGTGCAGCTAACTGTGAGAGGAAGGCGAGTATACTGATTGCTCCAAAGACTAGTCTGCTTTCAAACTGCCTAAACCAGAAAACAGATGCGAGTGTTATTAGGAATAGAGGCAACCCAAAATGTTTAAACAGATCAACAGTCTGAGTGATTGGAATAGGATCAGATACAGCTGTTAAGGGAGTATGAGCTCCACTTATATGACGACAGGAGAGATAGAAAAAAATAGAGAAGAGAATCATTAGACTCATTGTCAGATACTCTGTTCTCCCCCAATTACAGCGCCAGCCGCCCTTAAATACTACCGGCTTTGTATATAAAAGTTGTAGCCCAACACAGAGCACTAATCCTAACCAGGCAGGCAGCTCCCAGGCATCAGCACCATATAGCCATAAGCTTGGCACACTAAGAAGCACGGCAAAAAAAGGAATTGCCCGCCATATAGATGTAACCCATGGCAACGCTCTAAAGGTCAAAAGCATAAAGAACGGAATTAAAGAGAGGGTAAGAAAATGCGGGTGTAGATCCCCTAGCAGGAATGACCAGGCCGGAAATTCATTAATGGCGCCTGGTATAACCCGTGATGGCCCCCACCAATTCGGAACATTATAATACCATTCTGCTACCCCAGCCAGATTAGAGCCGAAAACGATAAGCAGCGCTGAAAAAAGAGCGCTCGGTATAGAAAATGAAAGTACGCTGAAAAATAGTCTAAAGCAGACGGTAAAAAATAATGCGTTACAGAACGACTGTAGTTGATGATAAACAACATATACTTCAAGTCCTAAGGCGACTGAAAAAACCCGCCCTAGCCTGTACCAATAAACATAATAAGGAAGCGGCGCGCCCGCCATCCAAGGTTCCTTTGGGATAACAGGGGAATCAATGCTTCCGCTTAGTAGCGCATAATCACGTAGACGCTCTCCCATAGATACAAAGTCAGGCCAAAGCTGCGTGAGCTTAAAAAAGAGAAGATAGCTCAAGACAAAAAGGGAAATCGGAAGTAGTTCAAGGCGATATTGAAATGTAGGATCTGATCTAAAAAGTACACAGATTAATGCCGTTAATCCGATAATGATCGTAAAATAAACTGGGGCTGTCAGCGGCAACAGCATGCCTACAGGCTGCGCTACTACAACAGTAATTAAAATTGTTGCGGCTACCGCCTCAAAAAGCGGGACTCTAAAACGGTAAAAAACCGCTGCCAAAATACATATAAGTGCTGCTATCTGCATAATTAATATTTACCAGAGAGGGTGGAAAATAATTTCTCCCTCTGCGTCCTCCGTGACCTCAGTGGTAAAAATTCCCTTCTTACCCAATAAATCCGTAAATTACACTATCACCTGACTTAAACTTAACAGGAAAGATATGAGGATTATCTTCAAACTTTTTTAAGCCACTATTTGGATAGGTCTGCCTTTCTAACATACCTACAACTATGTAACTTACGTTTAAACCCCTTAAAACATACCTGGCAAGATCGACGCGCGGATCAGAATAGATTGCTCTAATAGCGTTCTTACGTAACTCAACATTGTCTGGATCAGATCCTCGTTGTTTAACATGGTGCTCCCATCCGAGTACGGTCGGCAATCCTGTATTCATACTTATGCGACTATAGGATTGATAAGATGGCCCCCATGCCTCTAGCAACGTGGGTGTTCCGGTGACATTTGAATTAAGCCAATCAATTAAAGCCTTATCTTCAGGAATATTCCAATCAAGATACGCTGTGCCATTTAGGGTTGCGCGCGGCCCTGGGACACGCTGAAAGCGGGTCATTATCCAGATATTAATCACACTAGCGAATAAGCAGGCTACGACTGGCAGAGCAAATAATCCAACCACTCCCTTTTTGAGATTACTGAGTGCTCGTTTCTCTTCTACAGTCACAGCGAAATTTGCAAAGGCAGGCAGAAGTGCTACCAAGAGAAGTCCAAGTAGGCTCCAAAGTGCATTATGAAACTTAAAAACCGTGTTCATACGATCAATGAGGTAGAGCAACTCACACCCTGCTAAAATAAAACTACCTGTAATCCCAAGCAGTGCGGCGAACCTTACCTCCACCTGTTTAGCATAATTTAAAAAGGTAAACACCGAGCAGAACATGAGAAGCGAAGATATCAATGCAATGCCATAAGGAGGCGAGCTCACTCCACCCCATTTAGATAAGCAGAATGCCAACGCAATCGGCACTATCCCAAGAATCACACTAACTAACAATTTAAAAGAGAAGAGATAGCGAGAGTTAATCTTAATTTTAGAAAATAAAAGTAAATATCCTAGCATAGCTGGGATTAACCAATGACCATACATCCAGAAAATCTGTTGAGCAGTGTTATACCCCTCCCTCACTGTGCCCCACTCCACCTGCGGATTTTTTTCCCCTATAAAATATTTTGGATAGATCATAAAGGCGAAGCCAAGCGCTAGCCCTAGGACATCAAATACACCTCGTTTGCAATAGTCGATAATTTTATTAACTGATCCAAGCAATAGACTCGGCCGTAGCACTATAATAAGACCAACTAAAGCTGTATATGTGATCAGATCCCAAGTATTAAAAAAGTAGAGTGAGCCTAGCGCTGCACCTAAAAAGAAGCGCGTAAAGAAGAGCTTTAAGCTCAAGGACTCGCCGCAATCAAGTAGCCGTAGCGCCAATGTCAAAACAAGCAGAGTAATCGGCAGTGCTATTACATGCGCATGCAGATCCGCAAAAAGAAAGGACCAGATCGGATATTCCGTAAAATATGGGGAGGTATAAAGCCGTGTAGTTGCCCAGAACAGATCAAAATTCGCTTCACGCCCGCTAAATAGGAGTCTTAAAGTTTCTAGATTGCTAAGCAATGCAACCAAGCAGGCCGATGACATTGCTAATAACGGTCTCTTAATCAACCAAAGCGCAATACCGTAGAGTCCAGTAATAAAAGTTGCGGCTACTGTGGCCAAACCTAAATTAAAGGTATACGCAGCTGAGATCCCGGAAAGCTTTGTTAAAACAGCAACTAAATATGTACCTAGATAATAATAACGCATCTCATTTCCAGCTGCCCATGGATCAATTGGAGGCATGTTCTCCATACGGGTGAAGTAATTTAAGAATGTAAACTCCATCGGCTTTTCACCCCAAAATATCTCAGGATGAAGTGCTTGCGAAAAAGCAAAGAGTGCAAAACTCGATAAAAAGAGAATCTCAATCTTAGATATGTATGGTAAAATCTCCTGAAAAATAAGTTTAAACCGTTCTTTTTGCCGGTACACAATAGCGCCTGTAATAGCAGCGAGCAGGAAAACTAAAGACCAAAGAGAAAAAGAAGTAATCGATAACAATCCATAGATCGATAGCAGCCAACTCAGGATAGATAAGATAAAGACCCCTCCGATCTTTGATATCGCCAATCCGCGTTCAGGCAAACGTACTAGCAAGGCAAATAGAGGAAATGTAATCCAAGCCAAGAGCTCGACTATGACGATCCAAAATACAGCCAGTAGGATGCTATTTGGCGCTTTGCTCTGCACCTCAGGCTTATCAAATGCCAAGAGCTGCTCCCGAGAAAGATAAGAATAATTAGTGTTGTTGATGCGATCAAAAATATCTGTATCAGAAAGTTTTTCAATATTCTTGAATATTGTAACCTTCGGATGATCATATACAGAAAAGCTCTCATCGGCTGTATCATCATTCCATACAAATGGTCCAAGGTATGGTCGATTTTTATAAGTGTAGTGTAATTCGTACCCAAGCTGGCCAGCATACAAGCCACGCAGAAAATTATTGGCAAGTGGCATCTCTTTCTCTACCATCGGCAGCGACCCGGGCAGACGCTGCGTTGGGAAAATAAGGTAATCTGCCTGCGCAAGCATTTGCGCTACAGCTCTGTATTTTTGCTCACTGTCAGGCTCATAAAGCGGCAACTGATTCTCTGGACCGTACATCTGGTACTGCCGCGAATCACCCCAAACACTTGTAACCGGAACAGTATCATCCCAATGTGGAGATACTATTCTTGCCCCTGCTTTAATATTCTTGAATATCCAGCGTGAAGCACCATAGTATGGGTGCTCCTGGTTATAAATATTTAGAAAGGCAACAGCGCATAATACACTAAAGGTAACTGTGAAGGTCGTTGCTGCCTTTCTATACCTAGCAAACTTACCAAGATTATCAAGCAGCCACGCTGCTGAGATCATAAAGATTGGATAGATCGGTATAAGATATCTTGGAAACTTCACCTGATACCTAGCTACTATAACAAAGACAGCAATAGCCCAAGCCAAAACTATTAAAGGCTCAAATCGTTTCCTTGAAATATTAGCGATACTGCAGTATGTAATCCCCACAAACGCAAGAATACCTACCGGCCACCCCATTAAATACTGAAAGATCTGTTGAAGGTGGTAAAGATACGGGGTCGTATTCTGGTATTGGCGCACATATGGCGGGATCGAATCACCTCTAACCATCCGTAGCTGTTCATCATTGTTAGCAATAAATGTCTTAAAATCCAATAAGGCGTAAGGTTCAACTAAAACAAATCCAAGACAACAAGCTGCCATAACAGCAATAAACTTAAAGCCTATCGTATATGGCACGACACTCTCCTCACTCTTTAGTGCCCTGATAAATCCTATAAAGAATACTATTCCAAGCGGTAAAAATAATGATAAAGAGCTAAGCTTCGTCCCTATCGATGCTCCGATCAGAAGACCACTTAGCATAACATCTCTGATATAAAATCTTTTCAAGAGATGTAATAGCGATAGTAAGGCCATAACATTAAGCAAGGTAAGGAGAATGTCCACCGCATAAAAGTGTGAGAGTTGAAGATGAAAGACGTTAAAAGCTAGTAAGACCGCAGCGACTAAGGCTACAGATTGCTTAGCAAACAGCTCCAAAGCTAACCGATAGGTGAAATAAACTGTCAACGTGCCTGCAGTAGCGGAGAGGATTCTGCCAAGCCAGAAATATCCGTCATATTGAGAGTACCAAGGGGAAAAATATGAGAGCAGCTCTCCGAGCCCAAAAAGCAGATAAAAAGGGAGGCTGCCGTATGCAAAAAAATGCGGGTTTAGATCATTCCAACTCAACCTCTCTGTCGTCATGATGATGTGGCGTTCATCGGGGTGAAATGATATCCCATGTCCTATCCCGTAGAGGCGAAAGAACAGTGCACTCAAGATGATAATCATGAGTGGTATACGGTTTTTATCAAACATATCGCAGGAATTGTAACCTTAGTAACGGGCCGCTACTATATACTTTTTTCTATGAAGATCTGTTTTATGATACAGCATCAGGATTTACAATTATTTCGAGGAATCTAAACTGGAACCGTGGGCATCTTGCCCGTAAACGGAGCAAAACCTACTACGTAGCGGGCTGGAAACCCGCGGTCCCGGTGTAAATTTTAACAGTTTAGAAAAACTGCTCCTAAACCAGCGCCCCGTTTCCTTCTCTTCTTTTCCTTCTTGTCTCGGCGTGTGCTGAACTCTCTACTTTAAAATCCTTTGTAATACCATCATCTGCACTATCAAAGATCGCATCAACAAACTGCTGTGCATCAAACGCCCTAAGATCTTTTGACCCTTCCCCTACTCCGATATACCTTATTGGGATTCCAAGCTCATTTTTGATAGCAATGACCACACCTCCCTTGGGTGTTCCAT
>CAZKXU010000067.1:0-19312 GCA_964556665.1 uncultured Bdellovibrionales bacterium
GATTTTCCGACTGAGAAGCGTGACAAGGTGGGGCAACGATGTGATGCTAGACGTAAAAAAACTTATTTGGAGGAGCACTAGTGCACTGAAAACTCAGTTTTCTACTGGGACCGCGGGCTTCCAGCCCGCAAACGAACTAGATGCTACTTCGTTGCGGGCTGGAAGCCCGCGGTCCCAGTTAACAAATAAGTTCCGCTCTTTTTCTCTCTAATTCGGAGTTAGCCTGCTCCAGATCTTCAAAAGCAATTTCTATCTGTTTTTTTACCTCTCCTAGCTTTTTTGAGGAAGCGGTGATTTTGCCAATATTAGAAACCTGTGAGGCTTCTGCTATCTCTCTCTCAAGCAGTTTAATTTCAGCCTCGTATTTACAGATCTTATTCTCAATCGTTGAGACTTTGCGCTCATAAATGTTTAGCTCCTTGGCCTTTTCGCCTGGTGAGGGGGCTCTTTGTTTACGATTATTATTATTGTTAGATTGATTACTTTTGCCGCCCCCACTAGAGCTCATCTCAGTTTCATCTCCCCAGCCTTCTTTCTCTAGGAAGTAATCATAGCCATCCTCGATCAGATGTGGTGATTCGCCCTGAAAAACGATTAAACGGGTGGCCAGCTCACGCAGTAGAAGCTCGCTATGGGTAACCATAATTAAGGCGCCATCATAGGTCTTAATGCTCTCTATAAGCGCTTCGATCGATTGCATATCGAGATGGTTTGTCGGCTCGTCAAGAATCAATAGATTGGTTGGCTCTGCTAAAATCTTACCAAGCAGAACCCGACTTTTTTCTCCGCCAGAAAGGACAGAGATCTTTTTTAATGCATCATCCCCGCTAAACATCATCGTTCCACAGATACCGCGAATCTTAGTGCGCTCTAGTTTAGGATTAACACTGCTGATCTCCTGCTCAATAGTATGTTGATTATGCAGCCTGGCGATATTGGTCTGGCCGAAATAACCTATTTTTGCATTTTGGCTTAATACAACTTTGCCGGAGCTAGGAGGAAGTTCAGCGCAAAAAAGGCGTAAAAGAGTGGATTTCCCTTTACCATTCTTACCGATGATGCCGATCCGATCACTTTTACCAACCACCAGACTAAGATTGTCAATTAATTGAGGTCCTTCCGGATAGGCAAACGAGAGCTCATTTACCTCCAACACGCTCTTGCCTGGGAAATGCGCCTCACAAAACCTAAAATCCAATACCTCTACATCCTGCAATTCATCTTTCTTACCCATACGCTCAAGCGCCTTTATTTTGGACTGAACAAGTGTTGCTTTGCTTGCCTGAGCACGAAAACGGTTTATAAATGCCTCAAGATCCCGTCTTTTCTTCTCCTCATTAACCCTAGTTTTTTCATAGATCTCTTCATCTAATTTCACCTGTTGATAGAGCTTCTCGGTCCCGCCGGGCATTTTTCTTATGGCGCCGCGGTGAATCAACATGCTGGAGGTCGTAACGCCATCCATAAACAGTCGGTCATGCGAGATAAGTATTAACTCATTACGCCAAGCTCTTAGAAAACTGGTTAGCCAACGCATCGAGACAATGTCTAGATAATTGGTAGGCTCATCTAATAATAATAAATTTGGCTCGGATAAGAGGAGCTTTGCTAGGTTAATACGGATCTGAAACCCACCGGAGAATTCGGCAGGTGCCTTCTCCATATCTGCTTCGCTAAATCCGAGACCTCCTAGCATTATTTCAGCTTTATACTGCTCATCATCACGGCTATCCTCAGGCAGGCCCAAGGCTGCTTCTTTAAGGATATTTGGCTCTGTGAAATTTAGATGCTGCGCTAAATGTCCGACTCGATATCCGCGTGGTACAGTGATCGTACCGTCATCAGGATGTTCAGTGCCTAGAATTAGCTTAAAAAGGGTAGATTTGCCGCAGCCATTCCGGCCTACTAAGCCAAGCCTCTCTCCGGCAGTAAGGCTGAAGCTTACCTCCTCGAAAAGAATCTGGTCACCGTACACTTTTGTAAGAGAATTAACCTGTAACATAACCTATAGTTACCCTTCACACCAAACGCTTTAGAATCTCAACAATAAATTTATCTTCCGGGTAAACCGTCAAATCAACCTTTAGAACATACACAGTAAATGGAGTATTGTCACTAACCTTAACAGCATCTTTTTCAGTACAGACTAGTGGCGCCCCACCTGCAGAATTATATATCGTCTCCAAATCGGCCTCCTGAAAATAATAATGGTCGGAGAAGCAGTAAGCTTTTCGTACTGTAAATCCAGCACTCTCTAAGGTATTCACGAATGCTTCACTATTGGCGATGGCTGTAAAAACGACAACTTCACAAGGCTCTAAACGGGAGTTCTCCTTTAGGCTGTAGGCGCCAGCTATCTGAAGACTACTGCTATATATCGAGAGCGTATTGGGCAAGCTCTGCAGCAGGGTAGGAGAGAGAGTCTTTCTCTCGTCTAGTGGAGATCTCTTTGAAAGCATCAGTATCTCAGCCCGTCTAAGCGCTAAGGTGCGGTTCTCACGAAATCTGCCCAAGGGTAGGAGTCTGCCAGCTATAAAATTATGCACAGCTGCATCAGTGGATATATCCTGTGTGACTATCTCTACGTTGCGCTTTAACCTGCGGTGCTGGAACCCATCATCCAAGATAATAATGTCATAAGCTTTACTCTCTTCAATAAATTTAACGCCACTAACTCTATCGCGCGCAACAACTACATCTAGTAAATATCGTTTAGTAAGCATTAAGGGCTCATCCCCAACAGCGTGGGCAGAATGTTGTGCTACAACTAGGAGTGGTCCAGCTTCAGATCCTCCATAGCCACGGGAGAGAACAACTGGTTTATAGCCACGTTGTTTTAAAGCCTTTGCCAAAAATATACAGAGCGGTGTTTTACCATTGCCGCCAGCTGTTAAATTTCCGATACTGATTACAGGAATATTAGATCTGTAGGAAGGTAAAACTGAGTAGTCGTACAGGCAGTTTCTTAGGTAAGTGATAGCGCCGTATAACTTAGCGAGAACCCACAGCGCTGGGAAGAGTAGTCGCGCCAACGATCTTCTCCAGAATTCGCTCGCTGGCACCTCTAATTTTTGCTTCTGTGCGTTTTGCATTTGCTCCAATTTCACTGAGTACATACGGCTTGCTCATTAACTCATCTAAGAGATTTGTAATATCAGTTATATCACTTATTCGAATACAGCCATTATTGGCTTCAAGCGACCTAACGATAGATCTAATATTCTTAACATAAGGGCCAAGCACAATACAGGAGCCATAGAAAGCTGCTTCAAGAGGGTTATGTCCACCAAAATCCTCTAAAGAACCGCCAATAAAGGATAGCTGCGAAAACGAGTAGATAGCCTCAAGTTCACCTACTGTATCCAACAAGATCGTGTCTGCATCGACATTGGCTGCAGAACGAGTCGCATAACTTATAGATAGTTTAAGCAATTCCGCTTCGAAATACGGCGCCTTCTCTAGATGTCGTGGTGCTACAATTAAATTAAAACGTGCCCCTGCAGCACGAGCCTGTTTGATTCCTTTAAACCAAAGAGCCTCCTCTCCAGGGCGCAGCGAACCTAAGGTTAGTACCGGCAAATCGTTACTAAAAAAAGTAGCTGCAAACCGTCGCGCTTCTTCGGCATCTCTAATCTTCGGTTCAAAATCATATTTTCCGTTTCCACAGATCTCAATCTGCGCAGGATCAGCCCCAAGCAAGAGAAAGCGATCTGCGCTCTCCTGGTCAGAAACACATAAGAGATCAACTTTACGGAGCAGTCGCGAGAAGAAAAAGCTAAGCAGGGAATATCTTCTTAACGTATAATCTGAGATCCTGCCGTTTACTAAGAATATCGGCACTTCTCTTCTTTTAAGGTAGGTGAGTAGGGCAGGCCAGATCTCAGTTTCAGCAAAGATAAACTTTGAAATAGAAAGCTTACTAACTGCCAGGAAAATCCATGCAGGCGCATCGAAAGGCAGAAGCCGCAATATATGTGCCTCTCCTTCAGCGCGCCTTAGGCCAGTAACAGAGGTAGAGGTAAGCAGGATTCTTTGCTTTGGGAAGCGGCTGCGCCATAGTCTAATCAGTGGAATTATACCGTTTACCTCACCAAGGGATGCAGCATGAAACCAGATAACTTCACCTTCACTGTCGTTCAAATCCCATAAGCCGTAACGCTCCCAAAGACGGGCACGGCCGCGCGCACGCAACATAAATAATGGGCAGGCTAAAAGCGAAACAAAAGTAGTCAGTATGGAATAAATAAACATCATATTATTCTTGGGTGGCGCTCTTTAACTGTTGAACCTCGATACCTACTCCACTATTCCCTACCAACTCCTCTCCTCGTAATGTGAGTTTCTGCATCTCAGCTTCAATATGTTGCCGCTGCAATTCAAATTGTTCAGCAGTGAGCTCTTGCGGCACATAGATTGGTTTAGATACTATACCAACTAATTTGGCAAAGGGCTTCGCTAACAGTAGACTATCCCAGCTACCAAACTCCCATGCAGAGTTGGCACTTACTGTAATAAGGAATAACGGAGCGCCGGTAATAGAAGCCAATTTAACTATCCCTTCCTTTACTACATATTTTGGACCGCGCGGTCCATCAGGAGTTATGACTGCCGTGCCTCCTAAGCGTATGATCTTACGCAGTTCTACCAAGGCAGCAGCTCCGCGACGGCTGGAGGAGCCTTGCACCGAGCCTACACCAAAAAACTCCATAACTTTAGAAATTATGCGGCCATCCTTATGAGCGCTAGTAAGCGCCTTTATTATCCTAATCTGTAATGGCTCACGAAAATGAGTGTAGAAAAACGGCACTATCAGTAGGCGGTTATGCCAGAATAGAAGTATTCTTGCTCCAGGCGGTAACTGCTCATTAATGGGCATTTCCATTTTCTGCCAACGGTAGGTAAACGCTATAAGCTTCAAAAGTGCTGTACCAAGTGTGGCAATAGCCAATATCTTAAACTTCTCAAACAACTTAGTTAGCAATGGCCACCTCCTCAGTTGGTTCTCTAAACTGAAGCGCATGCAGTTTCGCATACTCACCGCTGTTGCGTAACAACTCAAGATCGGTGCCAACCTCAACAATACGTCCATCCTTAAGAACTACAATTTTATCTGCATTGCGTACTGTTGAGAGACGATGTGCTATGATGATCGATGTGCGCCCTGCCTCTAATGCCTCTATGGCACGTTGAACCTCCTGTTCGGCACGATTGTCGAGAGATGCGGTGGCTTCATCCAGAATCAGAATTGGTGCATTCTTTAATACTGCACGAGCAATGGCGATCCTCTGTCTTTCGCCTCCTGAAAGAGCGAAGCCGCTTTCGCCAACCATAGTCTGAAAACCATGCGGTAGGGCTGTTATGAAATCATAAGCATATGCAATACGAGCTGCCTCATAAATATCCTCAGCGCTGGCTTCCGGGTTTCCATATGCAATATTGTTAAAAATCGTGTCGTTAAAAAGGAATGTATGCTGTGAAACCATGGCGATACGTGATCTAAGATCCAAGAGCTTAAGGTCTCGAACATTTACTCCGCCAATTAATACCTCTCCTGCGCTTGTATCAATAAAGCGCGGTATTAGGTCAACCAAGGTGCTTTTGCCAGATCCGGAGAATCCCACCAGAGCAATTTTGCCCTTTTCCGGTACCACTAAATTGATATTTTCCAAGGCTGCATTCTCTCCATTATAAGAGAAAAATACATTATTAAATCTGATCTCATTTGATGGTGGTAAGGACCGCTCCTGCACAGGATCCTTGATTGGTGATTCTTGGTCTAATATCTCAAATATTCTGTCAGCTCCAGCTAATCCCTGCTGTACAGTACTATTTACTCGGGAGAGCTTCTTAAACGGATCATAAAGAAGAAAAACAGAGAGTAGAAAGGCTATAAAATCACCCTGAGTTCTAAGTCCTCCAATGACTGAATAGCCGCCGTAAATAATAACACCTGAGATCGCTACAGCGGCCAGGATTTCATTGATAGGACCGCTAATAGCACGCGCCAGCTCACTCCTAACAAAGGTTTGTGTAAGATTCTGATTCTCTGCTTGAAAACGTCTGCTTTCAAAAGACTCTCGACCAAATATCTTCACAACACGGATGCCAAGCATGCTGCCCTGCAGCAGTGCGCTAAGTTTTCCTATAGCTTCCTGGCCAACACGGCTTAATTTTCTAACTTTCCTCCCGAAACGGTAGACAGGATAGATGCCAACCGGGAATACAAGCAGTGCAATTGCGGCAAGTGCAGGATCAAGATAAAGAGCGGCTATTACAAGCGCAACTATACGCAATGCATCTCGTACCACCGCTGCCACAGAATCTGTAAGCAATGTGCGCAACAGAACTACATCACCGGTTACACGAGCTACCAGGTCTGCCGATGGGTTTCGAATGTAAAAATCCGGGGCAAATGTAAGGAATTTTCTCTCTAAATCATTTCGTATGTCGCGCACAACATAGTGACCGATGCGAGCCATTAAAAACTGCTGTCCGAAGTCAGTGACTGCGCGGAGCGCTGCAAATCCGATTAAAACTAAGGGCAGCATATATAGGAGTGTTGTATCCCGGTTAGTAAAGACACCATCAAGAATAGATTTTACGAGAAAAGGCATGATTCCATCAGAGGCACCAAAGATCGCCATGCATAGGAGCGCAATTAAAAATTGGAGTTTATATGGAGAAAGATAGTTGAACATGCGGGTAAATGATCTGTTTTCAACAGTAGGTTTGGCTGCGGTTTCCATTATTAGCTTTGCTGCCCGACCAGCCACAGTTCCTAATCTATTTGCATTTGCCTCTGCTGGCATAAGTGTAAGTACTGATTGTTTTAATCCCTGTTCAACTTTAGATCTTCTATCACGGTTATACAGTAAAGATCCGAGCTCTGTTGCGATACTGCGAGGCGTAACTTGCTCCTGCAGAAGCTCCATTACAGTGTCAGGCCTTAGGATATTTACAAGTGAAAACTGCTTAATATTAACCAGTTTTCTCACTAAAAATGCTGAACTCTTAGAAGCGGTATATAGCATCACAAATGGGAGACCACAGATTGCAGCCTCTAGATTATTAGTGCCTGATTTTAGCACTGCAGCTTCTGAGAGCTTGAATAGATCTAATGCTGGTCCGCGGTAAGTCTTAACATCTGTGCCTAATGCAGGCAGCGCTTCGTTATACCCTTGCGGCAGGACTATGCATGCTTGCAGTTCAGGGTGCTCGCTACGAAGCTCTTCGTAGCCTGCCAAGATCAACGGCAGATGGCGATTTATCTCAGTGCTACGGCTCCCGGGCAGCAGCGTGACAAGCGGGCGTTCAGGGCTTAATCCAAGCTCTGATAAAAGATTTGCGCGATTAGGAAACTTATGAGCAAGCACCTCGTCTACTGAAGGATTACCAAGATACGCTATATTTTTATATCCTCTGGTGCGATAAAACTCCTCTTCAAATGGAAAGAGAGCAATAACCTGATCGACATACTTTTTAATTTTTTTAATCCGTTTTTCACGCCAAGCCCAGAGTTTAGGAGGAATGTAATAAACTACCTTAATACCTAACTTTTTAGCTTCACGAGCAAGTCTTAGGTTAAAATCAGGATAATCGATTATAATTAGAAGATCAGGCCTCCAACTGCGCATTAGTAAGCGTTGCTCATTAAAAGCCTGACGGATTAATCTGATCGATCCAATTAACTCAGTAAATCCCATCAGCGAGGCTAGGCTCTCTGAATCAGTTACAGTTTCAACACCGGCAGCACGTAGATGTGCTCCGCCCATTCCTTTAAAGATTGCAGTACTGTCTAAATCTAAGAGTTCCTTAACAAGCGCAGCTCCATGTTTATCAGCAGATAGCTCACCTGCAGAGATCTGTATTTTTACTGTCATATAGTTGATGCACTACCTCTGTTTCTGTTCATCCTAGCCTGTATTTCTCATACGAAGTATGAGAAATGCGGGCAAGAGACTCAAGCCTACAGGTGTATAATTCTTGTGGAACTGGAGCACACTGCCCCTTTTATAGGCCCACAACTGAGTCTTTCCCAAATTCGTCATTATATCATTTGACAATCATTAAGTAACTTATTTAGACTATCGAAAACTTCTTTATTTTCAATTGGTTATGATTAAAAAATTATTAATATTAAGCTCCCTCGTTCTAGCTCTAGCTGTCCTGCTCTTAGGGTACGTAGTTGTTAATGCCAATTCTATAGTATCCAAGTTTCAGCCTAAGCTTGAAAGTATAGCCTCTTCTGCTCTTGGAGCAGATATAGGATTCGGAAAGCTTGATCTTAAAGTTATTCCTACGCTGCGTCTAGTTGTCTCCGAAATTAAAGTTAAAGGTGGAGCGGATAATTTAGCTCTAAAAAGTATCATTTTTCATCTACGCCTCTTTCCTCTCTTGAAAGGTGAGTTAGTTATTTCAAAACTACTGATAGATGCCCCGGCAATCAGACTGATTAAGGAGGCAGATGGTACCCGTGTAGCTGGACTGCCAAAGCCTACTGCTAAAAAGGGGAATGATAGCGCTGTAGCTGCCTCAGCTCCATCTGCATCAGGCAGTTCTGTTACCTCAGCACTTAATATTAGGTTGGAAAGCTTCGAGCTAAAAGCTCTCTCTCTTTTGATGGAGGATCGAACAGCAAACACAGAACAGAGTCTGCTTTCGGCCTTAAATCTCTCAGCAGCAGTTGCATTGAAAGACAACAAGGTTTCTCTCTCAGGATTCAAGGTTGATGGAAGTATTTTAGGGAAAGGCAACCTAACCATCGACGCAGGAGAGTTTGAGAGTGCAATTTCTCCCGAGTTGGCATTTGCCGGATTCGTACACATAAAGAAATTTGAATTTAGCCCGACAGCAGAGCTCAAAATTACGGAGGGCAATGGAAAGATAGCCATTAAAGGAAGTCCCACAGCGCAGACTGTTTCCACAGATGACTTTAAACTAAGCCTAGGAGGTGAAGCTATAAAGGTCCAACTGCTGACCAATCTATCTCCTGCCGCTATAAATGTGGAGCGGATCTTGATTGAGGCGTTTTCCGGAAAAACTGAAGGTCAGGCTAAGTTGACACTTACTGGGACTTCTCGATTTGATGCCGCCTTCGATCTGTCAGGAATTCAAATTAATCAGGCTTTGAAAGCTGTAACACAGACAGAGCCGGCACTA
Source organism: uncultured Bdellovibrionales bacterium (assembly GCA_964556665.1). Taxonomy (GTDB): domain Bacteria; phylum Bdellovibrionota_C; class UBA2361; order UBA2361; family CAZKXU01; genus CAZKXU01. The sequence continues at coordinate 9,160 of CAZKXU010000067.1, forward strand.
TCTGGCAACTTAGATCGATTATCAGTAAAGCTTGGTGGCGAACTCGGCACTAATCTAATGAGCTCACTAAAGGGGAGTATTGGCTTAATGCTTAAGGATGGGGAATTAAAAGGGGTAAATGTAGCTGGAGAGGTACTAAAATCGATTCAAGGTCTTCCCTTTATGAAAGGCACTCTTGCCGAAGCAGTACCGGAGAGTGAGCGCGCATCATTAGAAAATAACGTAACAACAATAAAGGAGCTGAGTGCCAATTTTACTGTTGCTGATTCAAAAATCCAGACCCCTGACCTGCGGCTAATCAGTTCAATTTTTGAGCTAGAGGGGAACGGTCAGATTGGGTTTGATAAGGGAATTAATTTTAATACTACAATGTTATTTAGTTCAGAATTCTCCTCTTTACTGAGTGAAAAAGTTAAAGAGTTGCCGGTGCTTTGTGATGATAAAGGAAGATTAACTGTTCCGGTAGTATTAAGCGGCACACTACCTAAAGTAATTCCGCTTCCTAATATGCAGAAGTTACTAGAGGTAGCAGGCAAGGGCTTACTCAGGGAAAAAGGGGCTAGTTTATTAGAGGGGTTTTTAGGCGGCAAGAAAGATGGTAGCGCAGCAGGTAATAAGAAGAAGGGGCTTTTCGGATTTTAACTCAGTATATGTCGACAGCCTTAATCTCTGAAAATGATCTATCCTCACTCAAGGAGGAAGCTCTGGCGCATGACGCATCAGATCCACTGCGCAACTTTAAGCCGCGCTTTGCGACACCTCCTAATTCAGTATATCTAGCAAGTCATAGCCTTGGGCTCCGTTCTGACAGGGCGCATGAATATAGCTACGAGGCTTTTGAGAAGTGGGAGCATCTTGGAGTCGAGGCCTGGTTCGACAAGGAGGAGCATTCGCATTTAGGTCCATGGATCGAGTTAGAACGCGCTATCGCTAAGGAGTTAGCGCCATTTTTAGGGGCAAAACCGCTGGATGTTACAGTTGGCAGTTCATTAGGTGTTAATCTGCTCCTATTGTTACATACCTTCTTTCGCCCAACGGCTAAGCGTCGCAAGATCTTAGTTCCACGTGCCATGTTTCCACAGGACCGTTGGTTGATGCAGCAGCATATTAAACTCCCAGGTTATTCTCATGGAGAGATCGAGTGGATCAACCCACGTCCTGGTGAAAAACTATTAAGAGAGGAGGATCTCGTTCTCCGTCTTAATCGTGACAGTGAAGAGATCGCACTGTTTGTGATTGAAGCAGTAAGTTATCTAACAGGCCAGTATTTAAATATCGAAGCATTAGCAAGGGAGTGTAATCGACAAAGAATACCTATGATTCTAGATGTCGCGCATGCTGCCTTTGTTACTCCGCTGGAGCTTAATAATTGGGGTGTCGATGCCGCTGTTGGCTGCAGCTATAAATTTGGAGCGGCCGGTCCAGGTTCCGTTGGAATTTTGTATGTTAATGAACGACATACAAGCAACCCAGAGCTATGGCGTCCAGGAGGTTGGTGGGGAAATAAGCTGGAGTCACGCATGTTAATGGGCCAGACCTGGGAGCCTTGTGCTGGAGCAGCTGCTTGGCAAGTGGGCACTTTACCAGTATTGGCTGCAGCACCGTTTTTAGGGGTGTTAAAGCTTTACACTGAAGCCGGAAATCTCGAGATGCGAAAAAAGATTACAGCGATGAATGGATATGCTCTAAAAGCATTGTCACGAATCAAAAATCGGGAGCGTTTCTTTGAGGTTTTAACACCTATTGATTCAGCGCGCCAAGGGGCAGAGATAGTACTTCATTTTTATGAAAATGAGTTTGCAAAGCAGTTAAAAAACTATCTAAGAACAGCAGGTGTAACGGTTGATTATCGGGAGTCCCCGTTCAAAGATGATCAGGCACAAAGCAGCGCAGGAATTGTGCGCGTTGGACTACATCCTTTATCAAATTCCTTCTCTGATATATTTGAGTTTATTAGTAAATTTAACCGTGTACCGTTTAAGAGTTGGAATTAGGGCTGTGTAACCTAAGTTTTGTTAACTATAGCGAGTGAGATAAGTCCGTAGCGAAATTCGCTACGGACTTATCACACTCCCTCAAGCCAAAATAATGGCACCCGCTCCTTCTTACATACGAAAACTGCTTTCCTAACTTATTGATCTCAGTCAGTAAATTGAATTTGCAGCTGGCATAATGCTTGCCTTGTCTTTGCTTTATGCAAACATCAATACGAACTTATCTTGAGGATTATCGCCGTGACGGGGATCTAGGGGTCGCTATCGGGCTAATGCTATCTCTCGCAATTATCCTGCTCGGCGTAGCTGCAAGCGGGGCTATTTTAAACTATATCAGTATCTCAAGCCTCTTGATCGTACTGGGCCTTACTTTGAGCGCTACCTTAGTAAATTATAACTTCAGCGATCTCAAGAATACCTATGCTTTGCTTAGACGGATTCTTTGGTTCAGACCCACATTACCGACACAGCGCATCGCTGATCTAGTAGATGCTTCTCGGATCGCAAAGCGGGATGGCTTAGTGGCGCTTGAGCGTATTGCTTCTGCTAGCTCTGATCGGTTTGTAGCTTTAGCTTTTAATCTCATCGCTGATGGTCAGCAGCCGGATGAGATCAGGAGAGTACTTAATACTGAAATCACTATAGCTCATGATCGCAATAAGAGAGTAGTTGCGATATTGCAGACAATGGGAAGCTATGCTCCAGCTATGGGCTTAATTGGAACACTGCTCGGTCTGATACAGATGTTGGGGGCACTAGAGGATCAGAGTAGAGTTGGGCCAGCCATGTCAGTTGCATTAATTACCACATTTTATGGGGCTATTCTTGCAAATCTATTCTTTTTGCCGCTTGCCGGAAAGGTGCGAAATTATCTTGAGGAGGAGGGCTTACTTAAAGCCATAACTGTTGAAGCAGCAGCAAGTATTCGAAAACTTGAATATACAGTTATATTGGAGCAGCGTTTACAAAGCTTTTTACCGGGTCGCTAAATGAGCTCTTCTCATGACCTAAGCATCAACGCTTCCTATTGGACACAGTATACAGCCCTAATTCTAATTATTCTTACCTTTACTATCGGCGCTTTCGTACGCGGTCCGGTACTGAAGGATAAGGTTGTTCTTCATCCTAAGGAGATCTCCGTGGATGCACCTCAAGAGCGGCTTGAATCAACACTCGTTTTTAGCGACCTGTTCCATAAGGGTAGCAATATTAATGCTGAGCGAGCTAACGCGTTAGTCTCCTTTCTAAAACAGCATGACCTTGTTGCAGAATTTGAAATGACAGTCTCTCAGTCTGGAGAGGAGCTTGGATATGAAAAAGCTCTTGTATTATCAGAGGCACTCTCAGAGCTCCCGCCGCATGCATTTAGAATCTATCTAAGAAAAGATTCGGCTGCCGTACAAGCTAAAAATACTGCGGTTGAATTGGTTGGAGATGCAAATTATGAGACTCAGGTGCGGTTTTATAGGGCTTATCGATGATTGAAACTGACCAAATTAGAGAAAATATCTGGCTCACCTCCTTTGGCGATCTTTTGACACTGTTACTCTGTTTTTTCCTGGCAACTTTATCTGGAAGTAGCCTTAATCCTCTTTCTCCTGCCGGTATAGAGCGGATAAAGAGTGGAAATCATAGCAGTTTCATGCTGAAGCTCTACTCCTCCAAGCAACCGCTTGCATATGGCACCTCAATTGCACAGTTAAGTGATGGAGTTCTGGAACTTACCGCAACTTTTTTTAGTGATGACTTTGTTACACTAGGAGAGACATTGTCTCAGAATGCAGAGAGAAGATTTCCAGATGTAGTTCCAAGTGGTTACACACTTGAAGCAGTTGAAGTCTCCACCTGTTACCCTAGTGAGACTGGGTCTATCAGTACAAGTTGGCTCGGTTCGATTACTAGAGCAAAGGCTCTCTCTCGTCAATTAATTGACAGGGGATTTGGTTCGATACGTGAGGAGATTCTTGGACCGAATTGCAGAACGTTAGGTAAACAGAGTGCGGTAGCAGAGATAAGATTTAGGTATCAAAAAAATGGCTGATGATAAAAATGATAAAAAGCCGGGAACAGAAGAGCCGGCTGCTCCTGCAAAAGGGAACAAGTCGCAAATCATGATCATTGCTGGGGTCGCAGTGCTATGTCTTTCAATCGGTGTTCCACTCGGCATGTTTGTATTTAAGAGTAAACCTGTGGAGACCGACGCATTGTCAACCGATGCAGCCGAAAAAGATGAAGGCGAAGAGCTTAAACTTGAAGGCTTCGATGATGAGGATGAGATTGACGAAGGAGAGGAGGCACTAGGTGCTATTTTCCCTCTTGAAACTTTTGTTGTGAATCTTTCAGGTGGTGGATTTGTCAGAATACAGGTGAGTCTTGAATTTGTAGAGCGTGATGTGCCAAGACGGTTTTATGTGCGCTTGGTACCCTTACGTGACGCAATCATTAATCTGCTAGCGAATAAAACTAATGCTGATGTGTCTACGGAGAAGGGACGCGAGAGCATTAAAATAGGGATTAAGGAGCTAGCTAATGATCTTATTAAAAAAGAGGATGTCAGAACGGTATATTTTACACAGTTTGTAGTGCAGTAGGGGATTTATGAATCAAGTTTTAACACAGGATGAAATTAACTCTCTATTACGTGGTCTTTCCGAAGGAGAGATAGAGCAGGAGGTAGCTCAGGCAAATCCTAATGTGCCGCAGGCTAAGAAGTTTGATATTGCCAATCAGGAGCGCATTATTCGTGGTCGAATGCCGACCATGGAGCTTATTCATGATCGCTTTGCACGACAATTTCGTACCTCACTAGCTAAATTCTTAGGCAGAACCTGTTTTGCTAACGTTGGTGGTATTGAGATGGTAAAATTCGGTCTTTTCATGAAGAAGCTGCCGCTGCCATCATCCCTTCATATCTTTCGTATGCCTCCTCTTAGCGGATATGCACTTATGGTAGTTTCTGCGCCACTAGTATTCGGCATCGTCGATGGACTTTTCGGCGGATCTGGCCAGGGCCGTGTTAAAATTGAAGGTCGTGAGTATACTCCGATAGAGACAAGATTAATCGGTAAAGTGGTGATGATGGCGCTTGATGTTTTGAAGGATGCTTGGGCCCCAATTCATCCGGTAGATTTTGTTTATGTGCGCTCAGAGTTTAACCCGCTCGCTATTGCAATTGTTCCTCCAACAGATGTTGTAATTATCGTAACTATCGAAGTAGAGCTCGAGCAGGAGAGTGCTACTCTGACTCTCTGTACGCCATATTCTACAATTGAACCTCTGCGCGGCAAATTAGCAACAGGATTTCAGAGTACCCGTCTTGAAGTAGATTCAGGTGTGCTACGTCGTATGGAGGTTAGTGTCAAGCAGACGGTTGCGAATATGAGTGTGCAGCTTGCAACCGGCACGATTAGCGCACGACAACTGATGGGCCTTCAAGCAGGCGATGTAATTTCAATGGACACAAATCCATCTGAGGAAGCGATGGTAATGGTGGAGGGCGCACCAAAGTTTTATGGCTATGTGGGTTCGTACCGTGGAAATAGAGCTATTCGATTAACACGTGAGATCCCTAAACGCGATCTGATAAATTATCGTAACAAGCAGGAGCTTTTGAAACATGGCAAATGAAAAGGACGCTATGCAAGGTGTGGCTGACGCGGCGCAGGGAGTAATCGATGCGTCTGCTGGAAAAAATCCAAAGACGCTGGACTTCTTACTGGATGTAAATCTTCAGGTAACTGTCGAGGTCGGCAGAGCAAAAATGACTATACAAGATCTCCTGCAACTTATGCAGGGCTCAGTAGTCGAGCTTGAGAAGTTGGCAGGCGAGCCGCTGGATATATATGTAAATGGGAAGCAGGTGGCGCGAGGCGAAGCTGTTATCGTTAATGAAAAGTTCGGTGTACGACTCACCGACATTATCTCTCCTGATGATCGTATGGAGGCAGTTGGGTAGGTAAATTGTACAGTTGGAAAATTATAATTTATGCGGTTATTAGCTCTAGTTTTTACATTCCTACTAACTCTAAGTGTAACCCCTGTCTTGGCCGATCAGGCGAAGACTGTTACTACACCTGCCATTCAGCTAGCTCCTGATAGTGGCACTATACATACAGCAGTAAAGTTTATGGAGGGCTTAGGACTCGCATTAGGAGTTTTTCTCATAGGAATTCATTTTTACAAGAGGCGCCAAAATATTACGGTGCAGTCCATGCGACGGTTAAAACTGATCGAACGGTTGGCAGTTGGACCAAAAGCATCCTTGCTGCTGGTCGAGGTTGATGGTGGTAAGGTGTTGGTAGGTAGTAGTGCTGATGGAATAACGTTTCATCAGATCGAGGCTCCGAAATTTTCAGTTTTTGATGAGGTTGATGAGGTATGCAAGGACGCACTTCTCTCAGGCGAAAGTCTGCCAAGTTAAACTTCGAAGATGAAATGCCACGGCAAGCTGACCTTCATCGGACAGCAGGGCCGCGATCTAGTCGAATATTTACTAAGTCGCTAGCGCTTCTCGCAGTTCTTCTAATGCCAACGTTACTATACGCAAGCGATAATGTAATTCCTGATATATCACTTAAAATCGGAGACTCAGAGCTTGGTTCAGATGGAACTGTTTCGGCAGCGATGAAGATAGTAATCCTGATGACGGCGCTATCCTTTGCGCCGGCAATGATACTGACGATGACCTGCTTTACCCGAATAGCAGTTGTACTTGGCATGACCAGAACTGCACTTGGTACTCAGCAGATGCCACCGAATACTGTAGTTACCGGACTAGCGCTCTTTCTTACGATTGCGATCATGCAGCCAGTATTTATCTCGATGTATAATGATGGCATTAAGCCCTTTATGGAGGGCAAGATGGGTCAGGATGAGGCGATGCTAAAAGGTTTTCTACCACTTAAAAAGTTTTTGATTCAGCATAGTCGGGAGAAAGATATTGGGTTGTTTCTTGATATCACTAAATCCGAGCGGCCACAGGATATTGAGGATGTGCCAGCATATGTGGCGATTCCAGCATTTGTGCTAAGTGAATTAAATACCGCATTTCAGATCGGATTTTTAATAGCATTGCCATTTTTAGTACTCGATATGGTAGTGTCATCTGTTTTGACCTCTATGAGTATGATCACACTGCCTCCGGTAGTAATATCATTGCCATTAAAACTAATGCTTTTTGTAATTGTTGATGGCTGGCATTTAATTATCAGCTCAGTTGTACAAACTTATAAGGTCTAACTTATGAATATTGATAATTATCTTCATGTCGTTCAAGTTAGTATTGAAACCGCAGTATGGGTCTCTGCGCCTGTGCTTGTTATGGGTTTAATCGCCGGCTTTGCAATCAGCATGTTCCAAGCAGCTACACAGATTAACGATGCCTCTCTAGCATTTATTCCTAAAATAGGAGCAGCAGTGCTGGCCTTAATTGTTTTTGGCAATTTCATGATTAGTCGCATCGCGACATTTACTACCTGGGTTTATAATCAGATACCGCAGTTGATACAATAGTATTCTGTAGGTTTAAAGTAATGGAAACCGAACTTGCTCAATTTCCGGCCTACTTGCTACAAAATCTAAATGTTGTTTACACATTTTTCTTACTAGTCACACGCTATGTAGGGTTATTTATTTTAGTCCCTGGTATCGGTGGCGGACAGCATGGGTTGATTGTAAGGTTTCCAGGAATTCTAGTATTAAGCTTCGCATCAATGTATTCATCTCCGCGCTGTGAGTTGCCCAGCGATATGGTGGTGATGATGGCACAGATGAGTTCCGAGCTCCTTTTAGGGTTATTTGTAGGAATGATCCCTCTGCTGGTGGTGTCAGGCGTACATATGGCTGGGCAGCTCGCCAGTATGTCGATGGGATTAGGCGCGGCGCAGCTTATGGATCCGAATCTTGGTGTTGCTGTATCAGATATTGCGCGCATGTACGGGGATATAATTATTTTAATGTTCCTTTTGATGGGAGGACACCATCTTGTCATACAGGTAGTAAGCGGATACAGCGGCAGCTTTGTCCCTGGCACTTTCTTTTTAACAGCCTCCACCATCGATGTGCTGATCAGTCGCACTGCGCATACTTTTTTTGTTGGTGTAATGCTCTCTGCACCGGTTGTAGTAGCTCTCCTATTAACTCAATTTGTGATGGGCATGATGTCAAAAACAGTTCCTACTATTAATATTTTTATTATTAGTTTTCCGCTAACGATCGGTATCGGAATGATTCTTACAGTAATGGGGCTGCATGGTGTATCAACTTATATGCAGAGAGAGATTGTTAGTATTGAGGCTGGGATCTCTGCAGGGGTGTTGGGAGCCGTTAAGTAGGAGAGTCTCTATTATTAAGTGAACAGAAGTTCTAGTCGATACAATCACAGAACCGCTTTTAATGGATCAGCATCATATCTATAAGAGCTTAAAAAGACTAAGAATTACATGCTTCGCTGACTAGTCTACGGAAAAGTGAGCGGAACGTGGCGAGTAAAAAGGTTATAAAGGTTATCACTGGTTTGCTTTGGGGACTCACTTCTCGTAAACTTGTAGTAATACTAAGAGGTTAGGAGCAGTGAGTCTCAAAAGCCGAGGTAGGGTGTGACGCTTCATCCAACAACCTCAGGTTTTCTGGTTCTCACAATTTCTGTATTGTTTTCGAACTCGCCACGTTCTACATCTTTTCTCTTTAAAATACTCAGTAACTCCTTAAATATCATTGTAAATATATTAAAGATTAAGCGTTTAAATATAAAATGGGAGCGTGGGCATCTTACCCGCAAATGAATAAACAGCTCCTTATTTGCGGGCAGGATGCCCGATCCCAGTGCCCACAATTTTTGAATAATTATATAAAAATCTCATAACTCACTGAAAATACTGCCCACTTTTGAGCAGAAAATCCTCAAGTTGTACAAAATTGTACACGATATGCATTAGTAAGAGTTACGGATTGTACAATTTCGTACGATTCAACTGATGTTTGAACGGAGTTCAAACCTAACCAGCAAGGTAGCGTTTTACGGAATAAAGTATGGTAAATACCGAGAAAACATCAGAAAAAATAGCACGCCAGTTAGCACAGATTAGGCATAAACGGGTTAGGTCTCTTAAAAATAGGATCGGTAAGGGTCGATACCGTATTAGTAACGTTACCCTTGCTAAGGCTCTGATTTTGGCAGCATAAAGTTAATATATGTTACGCTTCTGAAACCCCTATCAGAAGCGTAACTTCACCTCTTACCAAGAATTATCCTCTTCCTCTCACTCCCTTAAGAACAAATTCTGTATTAAAATACTTCATGGCAAATGAGCTGAACGGCATTGAGCCGACCAAGGCGGGAGGTGGCTTCTTCTTTCTCTCACTACTCTCCCTGATCCTACTGAGCATGATTGTTATTCCTTTTGTCCCAGCCTTAGTAGACACAGGTTCAATATCGAGACTTTTTAAGTTTAGTAGCGGACTAATCATCGGCTTATTAGTAGGAAAGTATATTCTGCCACGACGCATCTCTGTTTTTATTCATGAGCTTAAACATTCCATTATCTCTAATTTCGCTGGTAACAAAGCCAAAGGCATGAAGGTAACTAAGAATTCAGGATATTTTCAGTATGAGTATACTAAGAAGAGCGCAAAGTTTAACGCCTTTATAGCGCTAGCTCCGTATTTCTTGCCCCTATTTACTATATTTACCCTTGGAATTTCACTGGTGCCACAGTTCTCAGCTTTTCACGGGTTAGCTATTGCTTTAGTTGGTGTCGGTTATGGAACAGATCTTTCCTTAAATTTTCGTGACGTATCTCCTTATCAAACTGATTTCTCTATGATTCATGGAGGATACAGAGTCGGTTTAGTATATGTTCTCTGTATCAACTTCGTAATTGCATTACTTCTACTTATCTGGGTACTAAAGGGATTCGTAGGCTGGCTGCATATAGTCATGCAACTCTGGTCACTGATTAAGGTGTCTGTGCTCGGAGCGGAGTGATTGCTCCGTTAATACTCTATAAAATAGATCTATTAGGAAGTTGAAAGCTGTCATATAAAGTAATTATTACTAGCAGGTAGCTAGCAGGCACTCATTGGCAACCAATAAGCTGTAACAAATCTGACTATTACCCACAAGTATTGAAAAACTTAGTTTGGGATTTTGTCCTTTTCTC
>CAZKXU010000068.1:0-19280 GCA_964556665.1 uncultured Bdellovibrionales bacterium
TGGGGCAACGATGTGATGCTAGACGTGAAAAAACTTATTTGGAGGAGCACTAATACATGCAGCTACTTCTTCCCTTTCTTATAAAAATTATAGGAGCTCTTCCGCTTTCTCTTAGAGTCTTTCTCGGACGATGTTTAGGAGCACTCTTTTCACTGATTCCAACAAAGGATAGCAGGATTGCAAGCTCACAACTGCAGTTATTTCTTCCAGGCTCAACTTCCATAGCCTCCGTCTATGCACATTTTGGCCAGATCGTTGCAGAATGCTTAAATCTTAAGCCACTCATTCAGAAGTTAGATAACTATGTAGAGTGCGAAGATTTAGATAAACTTAAGTTACTTGCTCAGGCAAATATACCGATTGTTGCACTCACTGCGCACACCGGGAACTGGGATCTCATGGCTGCCTTTTTAATTAAGAATGGCATCAAACTATCGACTGCAGCAAAACGTGCCCGCCAGGGTGCTTTTGCAGAGGCAATCACAAAGATCAGGGAGGAGTACGGCATTAAAACTATCTGGCGCGGAGATCAGTCATCTAGTGCTGAAATTATCGCTGACCTGAATGCGTATCGAGTAGTCGCTGCATTAATAGATCAGGACACAGCAGTCAGTAGCGTCACGCTGCCCTTCTTCGGCAAACCTGCAAAGACCCCTTCTGGAATGGTAGCAATCGGGAAGCGAGTAAACGCTAAGTTTATTTCAACTTTTATTTTCCGTACTTCACCGCTACGGTACAAGCTATTTATAGAGGAGCTAGACTCGAGTAGGGATATTGAGGGAATACTAACAGAATTTAATCAGCGCTTGGAGAGCTATGTTCGCAAGTATCCGGAGCAGTGGGTCTGGTTTCATAAGCGCTGGCGCAGCTTACCAGATGGTGTAAGGCTATCCTCTACAGAATATCTCAAGCACCTACAAGGACTCCTGGCAAACAGTGTAAAGATACTGTTACTTTCCACTACTCTCATGTTTTGCTCCTGTCGTGCAGTTGTCGGAAGTAAATTCTTTCGTTTTGGCGGGACTAACTATCTGGAGCAGGCCGAAACACTCTCCAGAGAAAAAGATTATGATAATGCTATCATTGCTTATCAGAAGCATATCGAATCCCGTCTAAATGTTAAGAATAGACCGGATTGGGAGAATCCGTATTTTTATTACCTACTGATTGGAGATATTGAGCTTGGCCAGGATCAGCCTGAGAAGGCCCTTAGCAATTATCTCATAGGCGAGGAGAAAGGGGTTCACGAAACTCTGATCTCTGATCGTATAAGATCTCTAAGCACATGGTACATTGAGCATGGCCGCCCTGAAGAGGCCTTTAACCTTCTTAATAAATATCGACTACGCGACCCACTACTATTCGATTCCATGCTCGATCGCGTATCAAAGGAATTGGTAAAAAAAGAGGATTCAAATGATCAAACTATTCCATAAGAAAATGATGATTCAAAAATATCATTATTTTTAGGAAAGACTAATAACATTGAATATGATGTATACAGATAGAGTAGTGATAAAAATTAGTAGCTTTCTTTATCAAGTTGCATTTGCTAGCAGCTTGTTATTACATAATTTTGCCCTAGCACAGGATCTAGTTTTGTTCGATCAACATTTTGATGGTCAATCTCCACTAATCGCAGGGGTTAATTACGAAGTTGAGAAAAGTAGTCGGCTCCGAATTGTACGTGACCCGATTAAGCGTAGCAATCGCGCACTAGAGATCAACATAAAGGGGCGCGACTTAGTCGCTAGAAAAAACCGTGCGGAGATTCGAATAGAAAGCAATGAGAAGGCTGGCGAAGAGTATACTTACGAATGGCGCTTTTTAATACCATCTAACTTTGCTAATTATCCTACCTCACTTGTTCCCTTCAATATTATAGGACAATGGAAAGATCAACCGGACACTTCAAAAGGTGAAACTTGGGATGATATTCGCAGCAACACTCCAACAATTGCTATGTTTTATGGTGAACGTGGTAGCTCTAGCGGCATCTCAATAAGCTACGGACTAAAAGATGTTAATCGCAGGGTTATAGTCGAGCAACCGATTAAAAAAGGAAGCTGGGTTAGCGTTAAAGCCCACATCCGCTGGTCGACCGAAGATGATGGATTTATAGAAATTTTTATTAATGACAAGCCAGCAACCGCCTTTAACGGCATAGATTACAAGCAGTACGGTGTGAATATGTATCCTCGAGGAATGCGCTTTAAACTTGGGCTATATCGGGGAGAGAGAGGACAGTTTTCCAAATTTTTATCTCTTAAAAATCGGATACTCCTTGATGATATTAAAATCACTAAGCTTGAAAATTAATTGCTCTTACGAATGCGCGGGCTGGAAGCCCGCGGTCCCAGTAGAAAACTTAGATTACACCGCTCTAGTGCTCCTCCAAATAAGTTTTTTCACGTCTAGCATCACATCGTTGCCCCACCTTGTCACGCTTCTCAGTCGGAAAATCCTCGCAATACTCCAGTATTGCTGCGGATTTCCTCCTTCCGAGGCGTGCCAATCTGGGGCAACGCTGCGCGCTATACGTGAAAAAACTTATTTGGCGAAGCACTAGCTGAGCAGCTCTAACGCATTTCGTGCCTCCTCTTTTACTACCTCAGAGCAATCGTTCAATGCGTCTTCAATGGTAGATAACAGCTCAGACACTCCAGTGTTGACTGCTACATTTATCGCATTCCTTATGAGTCCCTCCCTTTTTGCTCGTAAAATTGCTGAGTTCCTAAAGCGGTTACGGAACTGATCGTCGCTTCTAATTGATATAACTTCCTCAAGATTAAGATAAGGGCCGTTTCTAACTCCTGCTGATAACTCAGAGGGAGCGCCTTCCTTTAGAGCGCGATGATTAAACGGGCAGACCTCCTGACATATATCACAGCCGAAGAGCCAATTTCCGATTGCATTTCGCTCCCATGCTGAAAACACACCGCGCTTTTCAATTGTCAGGTAGGAGATGCAGCGGCGACTATCAACTGTATAATCGTTCACAATAGCTTGTGTAGGGCAAGCAGTTCTACAACGGGAACATGTTCCGCAGCTTTCTTCAACAATACCTAAACCTTGCCCTTCGATCTCTAAGTCCCACAAAATTTCTGCTAACAGAAAAAACGATCCACTACCTGGCCTAATTAACATACTGTTCTTTCCTATAAAGCCCAGACCAGCTCTTCTTGCCAAGGCCCGTTCTAGTAATGGCACAGCATCGGAGAAGATTCGTGACCTAATTTCGATCCCTAGCCCCCTCTGTATCTCATCAAGAAGCCCCTTTACCCTCTTTGGTAGAACATTATGATAATCCTCCCCAAAAGCATACCGAGCCACCCGACCGAACCCTTTCGGCGGGGGTGGGACTGCAACACGGTCGTAGTTCACCGCAAAGCAGACCACAGTACTAGCCTCTCCCAGGAGCCTATGCGGGTCAGAAAGTAGCTCCGCAGAGCGCTTCATATACTGCATATCTGCTGCGTACCCATCAGCACACCATTTCTGCAATCTCTCTCTATCAGATAGAAGCTCAGCGGCAGTAGTAAATCCCACTAATAGTAGGCCATATTTTTGGGCTAGCTTCTTTAATTCATTTATCTTTATTCTAGACATATGCAAGATCTCGAGACAGAATGCCCTAATTTACCAGATACTGTCAGCGGGCTTATAACTGAACCTGGACACATGACTGAAATCCTGTTCAGGCAAGATCCCCCTCCTCACATTATTACCTTATTAACTATCTTTGCACTGACACTGATTATTCCAATTACCGCACAGATTATTAAATTTGATCTACTCGGCTACACACCGATTCTCTTTATCTCGACTACGATTATCATAATATTCACACTTTTAATATTTGTATTATTCGAGGTGATCTTTCTTCGCACAGTTGGTGTAGATGCTAGCCTTAGCAAGGTTTTCGCAACTTTAGCTTATGCTGTCACACCGTTGGTATTAATGCTCTTGATTATCTATCTCTTCAATTATATGGCAAACGGGCGCTTAAGTATTATTACACTTATTCTGACTGGATACTCCTCAGTCGATGATAGGTTTTTAACTGTGCTGCCAATTGCGCTGATAATCGCAAAGTTGAATTTTCTGCTTATACTGTTCTATTCCATAAAGGCTATGGGGGAGCTTGAAATTTTAGGAGCTGCACTACTTACAATCTGCTCCATACTACCACTTTATCTTGCATTAATCTTTGCTCTATTAATAGGCGAACTTGTTACACCTGGAGCATCGGACGTCTTCATTCGCCTGATTGTTCCAACACATCTCTCTATTTATCATGAAATAATAGACAGTAAAAATATCTTTATAAATCTATTGCTGCAAATTCTTAATTAATCTTTCACAACTTCCGATTGACATTCTAAATTCAAACCAAAATAGAGAACTTGATTTTTCCTCAAAGCATGTTATTCTCAACCTCGATGGAAGCACGCAAACTCACTACATTTTCACGCATTTCAACCGAGCTATTATTAAGTAACCTTACCAAGCTTGAAGGCTTAAAGGATATCGAAAAGTTGGTTACCAAAAAACTCTCCTCGGATGCCGAACTACTTACAACTATCTCTGAGTACCTACTTAAACTTGGAGGGAAAAGGATACGCCCGATATTGGTTTTACTTGTTAGTCGTGCCTTGGGTCTAAGTAGGCCCAATCAGCAACTTATTGACGTAGCCGCAGGTATTGAATTAATCCACATGGCGACACTATTACATGACGACATAGTTGATCATTCTCCAGTCAGACGTCATGCTCCTACTGCATACAAAAAATTTGGATTAGAGAACACCCTTCTATGTGGTGATTTTTTACTGGTTAGAGCTTTTGGTTTATGTGCACACCTTGATCGAATAATCATCGACGAAACGGAGAGATCTTGTGTAGAGCTAACAGAAGGTGAGATTCTCGAGACAAAACTCTCAGACAATCCACACGACCTACAATCAAGCATAACGATTGCTAGAAAGAAAACAGCTGGACTTTTTAGATTAGCCGCACTCTCTGCCGCTCACATAGTAACTAAATCAGAGAAAGTAACAGCTCATTTCGCTGATTTTGGAGAGAAGCTAGGAATAGCATTTCAGATTATTGATGATATACTTGACGTAACCTCGACTGAAGAGGTGCTAGGTAAACAAGCTGGCATAGACCTACGTGAGCGTAAACCTTCAGCTATTAATGTTCTTTGGCTTCAATCATCAAGCGAGTTGGCTAAAGAGCTCTTGAGTACAAAGAATATAGATGATTTTTATGTTGCAGCTGCAATTAAAGAGCTTAATTCAGGCCCAGTCATTACCCAGGCAAAAGATCTTGCTCTACAATATACCAATCTGGCTATTACTGCCCTGGAATGCGCTGTAAATGCCTCAGGCAATACCGATGCGGATGCTGTAGAAACACTTAGAGCCTTAGTCGATTACGCTTTGGACAGAATTCACTAAACGCCAAGAACGAACAATTCGCAATAGTTTCGGCGACTTAGCAAGTCTAAGAAATTTTCTTATTTTTGTGCAACACCTTTCATCACCACCCCATAACCTTCATTGAAACTTTAGGAGCGCTGCTGGTGTTACTTTTAAATACTACGACTCCAGTTTGCATGTTTTAATCAATTTGTTCTCACAGGTTTGTACATAAGGTATTCATGAAAGATTATTTGGAGAGACTTGTGAGCAATACCGATAAACTTCCCTCAATGGACATGTCCTACCATGGCGGCAATGGATATGTTTCAGAAAACGAACTAATGAGAGCCATAATTCTGCGTGTAATTGAAGATTTTGCAACCGGACGCGGCGAAGTTCATGATGACGCAGTACATTATCTTAATGACGACGATGAGGAGTATATTTTCTCTTTTAGATCCATCTGTCGTACCCTTGGATTTGATCCAGGTAAAACCAGACATGCTATTATGCATGCACAGAAGAAGATCAGCACCAGACGACGTGCGGCTTAACATTTAGAAAATGTGACGGTTCTATTTTATAAATAGAACCGTTACATTTGCTGTGGGCGCTTACTACTCAAAGCTCTACCTGCATACCTATTTCCACTACCTGCTGTGGAGGAATGCGGAAAAATGTAGTTGCGCGCTCTGCGTTCCGTGAAAGAAAGGCGAATAAACATTCACGCCAGATTGCCATTCCCTGTAATTCAGCGGCGATAAGAGTTTCTCTGCCTAAAAAGAAGGTTGTTTCACCGGTGCGTAGGTTAATTCCCTGCTTATTTAATATTTTTAAGGCCTCTGGTATATCTGGCGTATCGGAAAAGCCGTAATGCACTACAACTCTAAAAAACCCCTTTCCGAGATCCTGTATCTCAACTTGCTCCTCCCGATGAACATGTGGAATTTCCTCTGTTACTACCATTAACATAACCACCTGTGTATGTAACACCTTATTATGCTTCACATTATGAAGTAACGCTGGCGGAGTGGTATCGATGCTACGATTCATAAAGACTGCTGTTCCAGGAACCCGGTTCACTCCATCGTTCGCCATCTCCAGAACAAAATGTTGAAAAGGTATACTTTTATGTCTTAATCGTTCATTTAGTATCTCCCTACCACGGCACCATGTAGTCATGATGGTAAAAACTATCAAACCCATCACTAAGGGGAACCATCCTCCATGTCCTATTTTGACAATATTACTGCTAAAGAAAACTAAATTAATCAGAAAAAATGGAAATATTACCATAATGGCTTTTAGCTTACTCCAACGCCAGCGTAAGCGCGCAAAAAAGTAAAGTAAAATACAGGTAATACTCATCGTACAAGAAACAGCAAAGCCGTAAGCGGAAGCGAGGCTTGTTGATGTGCGAAACTCTAGCACCAACCAAATCGTGGTAATTAGCAAAGCATAGTTAATCTGAGGTATGTATACCTGTCCAATCTCAGCAGAGGAGGTATGGATGATTTCTAATCTAGGGAGATATCCCAGTTGAACTGCTTGGCGTGTCAATGAAAATGCTCCTGAAATTACTGCCTGGGAAGCTACTACTGTTGCAGCGGTTGCTAATATCACCATCGGATATAAAGCACCTTCCGGAACAAGAAAGTAAAAAGGATTACGGACTGCCTCTGGATTACGCAGCAACAAACCACCTTGTCCTAAATAATTGAGCAACAAACATGGCAAAGCTACTGTAAACCAGGCCCAACGAATGGCAGTCCTGCCAAAATGCCCCATATCGGCGTACATAGCTTCTCCACCGGTAACAACTAGAAATACAGATCCGATAGTCCAAAGAGAGGCAACACCGTGATTGACAATGAACTGAACAGCGTAGACCGGATTCAAGGCCGCCAAAACAGCAGGTGACTGTGTAACGCTATTAAGCCCTAACGCTCCAATAACTAAAAACCACACCAGAATTACAGGTCCGAAAATAAACCCTATTTTTGTAGTTCCATGTCGCTGCCCTAAGAAAAGCCCTATAAGAATTAGGACTGTGATGGGGATGACAAATTGATTAAATAAGGAAGTGGCCACATCCAGTCCCTCAACAGCACTTAACACAGAGATAGCTGAGGTAAGCATACTGTCACCATAAAGTAGAGATGTTCCAAATAACCCGAGAAAGATTAGAGCGTTTTTTCCAGGTGACTTCCGACTGTTTCGTGTTTGAAGAAGCGCTGTGAGAGCAAGAACACCTCCCTCACCCCTATTATCAGCGCGCAATACTAAACCTTGGTATGCGATGCATATTATAAGTATCAGTGACCATACAATTAAACTAAGTATTCCAAAAACATTAGCTGGTGTTACTGGAACACCGTGTGCACCAGAAAAACACTCTCGGATAGCGTACAATGGACTAGTACCTATATCACCAAAGACTACGCCTAAAGCGGTAAGCGTTAGAACTGCCTGATAGCTATAAGATCTTCGCTCTGCATGCTTATCAAGTGAAGCTTGATACTTCCTCTCATTACCTTCTGAACTAATCATATGTCACACACCTTTGCTGTAGTATGACAGAAGAGAAAATTAGTGCATATAGTTAGAAACTATAGATCATAATTAAAGATCTATAAAACGGCGCCACTGCCACCAATTCGATTTGTATTTACTTTTTCTTTATACAAACAACTACAATCCTTACAACTTACTTACACAACTTAATGCCATGCTATGTAAATCTACATGGAAATATTGGTGTTATTTCTCTTAATCGCAGTATTACCGAGTCTTGCTGCATGCTCCTTTAGCATTGGCCTAAAAGGCGAAGGTATGGGATTTCTGCTAGGAGTACTGCTTGCTCTAGCAGTCATAGCAACACTTGTTACTACCTTTGAGCTATATATGTTTCTAGACATAGTTTTTATTGTAGTTGGAGTAGCTTTAGTCTTACTAACAATAAAATACATGAAAACGGCTAGCCGTTTTACTAGGTGAAGCACTAATGATATTGTACAGTAAAAATGACTGTCGTACATGATAGATATACTTCATTCTTACTCCTAGACAAACCACATCGCCCAAAATGGTGGGAATTAATCTTTGGTACAGTGGTAGCTGGGTTCCTTCGTCTAAGCAGTGGGATGCCAGCTGCTTGCAATTCTGGCTTAGAGTCACAAGCCACACATACTTTACATCTGCCTCCTTCAGATCCCATAACCTGGCGAAGCTTTTTATCGGCACTAGCAGTCATCGCTCTCGCTAGCGGAGTCTGCTGGATAATGTATCCATTCTTCGATCTCTCTAACCTAATAATGGTTTACCTTTTAGGTGTAACATTTGTCGCAGCCCGTTTTGGCAAGTGGGAAGCGCTCTGCACATCGTTCTTAAGTGTGATTGCATTTGATTTTCTCTGGATCCCTCCAAGATTTCATTTGGTAGTGGCTAATTTACAATATATTGTCACATTTGTAGTTATGTTTGTGATATCACTGCTAATAAGCAGCTTAACATTAGGGCTCAAACGCCACGTTGAACTAGTAAAGGAGCGTGAGCGACGAACTGCAGCTTTATATGAGTTTAGTAAACATCTACTTTTAGCTTGCTCTGAATTTGAGCTTGATCAAATTGCTTCGACCAAAATCTATGACACCCTAAGAAAAAGAGTTCAGATTATGATTTCTGGAAATTCAACTTCTCTTAGATATCTGAATCATAATATACTAATAGGCGAACAAGGAATTAATGAAATCGATTGCTCCGAGACTCCTGCTGCCCTAGCAGCATTTGATAAAGGTCTGAAATCGGGAGCCGGTACCGATATCTATCCGGAAGCGCACAGCCTCTATTTACCGCTTCGCATACAGGAAAAGAGTTTGGGAGTGTTAAAAGTAAAGCTTGGAGGTACCAGGCTAGATCCCTCTGAACAAAATCTGCTTGAAACAATTGCAAATCAGCTTGCATTGGCTCTTGATCGCATCAAAAGCGAACATAAATCAGAGCAGGCAAGGCTTAAGGTGCAAAGTGAGGAGCTTAAAAATTCTCTATTAAGTTCAATATCGCATGATCTTCGTACTCCACTCTCTGCAATCGCTGGAGCGGCGGAGGGAATATTAGAGAACATGGCATTAAATGTCACACAACAGCGTGAGCTGTTGTCTACTATAAAAGAGGAGGCAGAAAGATTAAACTGTATTGTCCGGAATGTGCTCGATATGACTCGGCTTGAATCACAGACTGTTCCGCTTAAAAAAGAATGGCATTCAGTAGAGGAATTAGTTGGATCAAGTATCTCACGAACTGCTGAGCTACTAACCCCTCGTCAAATAGAGGTGCAGTTAGATGCAAATATTCCTCTGCTTAATATAGATGGTCTTCTACTAGAGCAAGTGTTTATAAATTTATTAGAAAATTTTTCCCGCTATACGCCTGAGGAAAGCAAGCTTTTGATTAAAGGCAGATCTGAGAGCGGTGTTGTCATCCTTGAGTTCTGCGATAATGGCCCTGGCCTGCCTAATGGGGAAGAGGAGCTAATTTTTGAAAAACTGCATCGAGGACGAGGCGCTAGCGGGCACGGCTTCGGTCTTGGACTTACTATATGTAGAGCAATCATGTCTGCACACAACGGGACTATATCGGCGCACAGCGGATCACAGCGCGGAGCAATATTTACTCTAAAGCTTCCACTCGACTATAGCATACCGGAGGTGCCGCATGGTTAATAAAATTAAATTATTAGTTATAGACGACGAGGCGCCCATCCGTAAGTTTTTACGGGCAAGCTTTCCTGATAATCTATATGAAGTGTTTGAGGCTACGAGTGGCAAAGAAGGGGTGCAGTTTACCGCCACATTTAATCCTGACCTGATACTGCTTGACTTGGGGCTACCAGATATAGATGGAATAGAGGTTACAAAGCAGATTCGAGAATGGTCAAAGGTGCCAATCATAGTACTTTCAGCGCGTGGCCAGGAACAGGATAAAATAAAAGCTCTCGATCACGGAGCAGATGACTATGTAACCAAGCCTTTTAGTGTCGGTGAATTAATGGCACGCATAAGAGCTGCATTGCGCAACGCTTCACGCAGCAAAAATGAGAATACCCCTGCTTCCTTTGATAGTGGTGAGATAAATATAGATTTTGTAAAGCGATATGTGAATGTACGAGGAGAAGAAGTTCATCTTACTCCAATGGAGTATTCCTTACTCACATTGCTAGTGCGCCACGCCGGCAAAGTACTTACTCATCATCAACTACTAAGTGAAGTATGGGGACCGGCCTATTCGCATCAAAACCATTACTTAAGAGTTTTTATGGGACAGCTTAGACACAAAATCGAAAAAGATCCGGCCCAACCTAAGTATCTAAAAACAGAGCCTGGTGTTGGATATCGCTTTTGCGAAAATGCATGAGGATTTAGGACGAAGAGAAAGTCCAGGGATTTGGTATTAATAAGTCATACTATCACTTTTAGCGCCGCCTATCTGTGAACTTTGCAACATTCCGCGCCCTGAGGGATTCGAACCCCCGACCCTTTGGTCCGAAGCCAAATGCTCTATCCAGCTGAGCTAAGGGCGCACAGAAGAAACTCTTATGCATAGTGTTTCTTCTTAACGTCCGCTGATGTACGCAGTCATCAAACTCCCCGTACATACCTCATATAAGCAAACCCCTCTTTCCCCTCCCGCTCCATTAATGTAAAGCGATCTTCAAACTGAGGGAGAAAGGTATCAGCCTCATGTTTACCATAAATCAAAGTTAAATACACTTCGTCCCAATATGGGCGTGTTAACTCATAAATCTGCGCACCGCCTATAATCCAGAGCTTCTCTGATGGGAGCGTTACTGCACCAGATCTGCAATCTTTAAGATACTCAGTTGGCGAATCTATAATATCTATATCAGCACGGCCAGCTAAGGCAGCTTTATTTCTAGTTACAACTATATTTTTGCGGTTAGGAAGAGGTCTATATTTATCCGGTAAAGAATCAAATGTTTTTCTTCCCATCAGCACAGAATGACCGGTTGTTAATGCAGCAAACCGTTTCATATCCTCGGGGATACGTTTTATAAGATCTCCACCCTTGCCAATTCCACGCGCCTCATCCATGGAAACTATGGCGATTATTTTAGGTTGCATAGAATAATTTTTCTCTACTCTAGCGGGCCTAGCGCTAAAGATCAGAGAACTAAATCAATCAAAGATTGGTCATATTTCTTTCAATCATACAGCAATATCAAACTTGATATGCTCATATGGGGCATAGTTAGCTAACTTGAAATCATCATACTTGAAATCAAATAGATCTGTAATTTCCGGATTAATCATCATACGAGGTAATTCACGCGGAGTACGGCTTAATTGCTCCTGTGCTCCTACTATATGATTTGAATAGATATGCACATCTCCAAAAGTATGAACAAACTCAGCTGGTCGTAGCTTACAAACCTGCGCCACCATCATTAACAAAAGTGAATAGCTCGCAATATTAAAGGGAACGCCCAGCATTAGGTCTGCGGAACGCTGATAAAGCTGCAAGCTTAAACGATCACCTGAGACATAAAACTGGAACAAAGTATGGCAAGCTGGTGGAGCAACCTGCGGCAAGTCCCCAGGATTGAAACTTATAACCAGCAGACGTCGACTAGTCGGATTAGTTTTTATGTTTCGAATTAAATTACTGATCTGATCAACACTTTTCCCATCAGGCCCCTGCCAGGAACGCCACTGTTTACCGTAAACTGGCCCGAGATCGCCATTCGTATCTGCCCATTCATCCCAGATCGTTACTTTATTCTCATGCAGATATTTAATATTTGTCTCGCCCTTTAGAAACCAGAGAAGTTCGTGAATGATAGATCGTAGATGTACTTTTTTGGTTGTTAATAATGGGAAGCCCTCCTCTAAATTAAAGCGTAACTGCCTCCCAAAAACCGAATAAGTTCCAACTCCAGTCCTGTCTGAACGGAAGGAGCTCTGCTCAGGCTTGCCGTTGGCAAGCACATCTCGCACTAGGTCTAAATACTGCTGCATGTGATTGTTATAACTTAGCCGATGCTAGTTTTCAAGAATTAACCTAAATTCTGTAATTTTCGGGGTTAGCTCTAGCTAGCAGCAAAATCTCTTAAAAACTACTTGGGCTTTAACTTGTTAAGCGCAGATCCGGCTTTGAACCACTCAATCTGCTCCTCTGTCATTGTGTGCTTGAGCTGAAATTTCTTCTCTGTGCCCTTACTCTTCACTACTAAGGTAATCTCCGAGCCCGGTTTTAACTGCTTAAGACCTATAATATCAAGCCTTGCATCCTCAGGTATAGCATCATAGTTTGCCGGATCTACAAACGTTAAAGGCAGAACACCCTGCTTCTTTAGGTTTGTCTCATGTATTCTAGCAAAACTCTTAACAATGATGGCTCGGCATCCAAGAAAGCGCGGCGACATCGCAGCATGCTCCCGTGATGACCCCTCACCGTAATTCTCATCGCCAATCGCCACCCATCCCTGGCCTTTAGCCTTATAAATCTTGGCAAGCTCATGGAACTGTATCCCTTTCTCTCCGCTGAGAACGTTAGTTGCTTTGCCGATCTCATCATTAAAAGCGTTTACCGCACTTAAAAACATATTATTTGAGATATTAGCTAGGTGCCCGCGGTACTTTAACCACGGTCCGGCAGCTGAAATATGATCGGTGGTGCACTTCCCTTTGGCTTTCATCAAGACCACAAGATTAGTCATATCGTTTCCATCCCAAGCTGCAAACGGCTCGAGGAACGAGAGACGATCACTTGTAGGAGAGATGCTGACTTTAATCTTCTTTCTCTCCTCTACGCTAGGCGGCGGCATTATAAACCCTTCCTTACTTAGCTCAAAGCCTTTTGGCGGAAGCTCATCACCTTTCGGTTCTGAGAACATAAACTGTTTCCCTGAAGGATCTGTCACCTTATCATGCACCGGATCGAAGCTTAGATTACCGGCAAAAGCCATCGCCGTTACTAATTCAGGCGAGCCTATGAATGCCAAAGTTTCAGAGTTTCCATCATTACGCTTTTTAAAATTACGGTTATAGCTAGTTACAATAACATTCTTCTCCCCGGCCTTGATGTCCTCCCTACTCCACTGTCCAATACATGGACCACAGGCGTTGGCTAGTACGGTTGCGCCTACTGACTCAAAAATCTCTAAAAACCCATCACGCGCAATTGTTTTAAATACCTGGTCTGAACCGGGCGTTACCAGAAATGGAACCTTGACCTTCATGCCGCGATCTTTTGCCTGCTTTGCTATATGTGCTGCACGGCCAATATCCTCATAAGAGGAGTTAGTGCAGGAGCCGATAAGAGCGCAGCGGATATTCTCAGGATACCCCTCTTTCTTTATTACCTCTTTCATCTCCGAAGCCTTGCGCAGCAGATCAGGTGTATGCGGTCCTACCCACTGCGGCTCAAGCTTGGATAGATCGATTTCTAGAACTTCATCATAATATTTTTTCGGATCCTTGGCGGTTTCAGCATCTGCGACAAAGCAGGCCGTATATTTATCAGCTAATTCTGCTATTTTCTTGCGCCCCGTATTTGTCAAATACTTGGATGCGCGAGGATCGTAAGGAAAGATCGATGTCGTTGCACCTAGCTCAGCGCCCATATTCGCAATTGTAGCCTTACCCGTAGTGCTAAAACTAGAAGTGCCCTCACCAAAATATTCAACGATCTTACCGGTGCCGCCTTTAACAGTAAGCATGCCTGCCACTTTCAGGATCACGTCTTTAGGTGAAGCCCAGCCGCTAAGCTTGCCGGTTAAATGCACGCCGATTAATTTAGGATTTACTAACCCCCACGGCTGGCCGGCCATAACATCAACGGCATCAGCGCCGCCTACACCGACTGCCACCATACAGAGACCTCCGGCATTAGGAGTATGCGAGTCAGTGCCGATCATCATAGCTCCAGGAAAGGCATACTGTTCAAGCACTACCTGATGTATAATACCAGCCCCCGCCTTCCAAAATCCGATGCCATATCGCTGACAGGCGCTGCTTAGGAAGTCATATACCTCTTTATTCTCATCAAATGCGCGTAAGAGATCCTTATCAGCTCCAACCTTAGCCTGAATCAGATGATCGCAGTGTACGGTCGATGGGACGGCTGCCGTATCCCAACCGGTAACCATAAATTGCAATATCGCCATCTGCGCGGTGGCGTCCTGCATCGCTACCCTATCAGGGAGCAGATCAAGAAAGGTCTTTCCGCGCACCAGCTCCCCTTTCGGCCAGGCGACTAAATGTGAAAATAAAACTTTCTCGGCTAAGGTGATTGGGCGCCCTAGTTTTTTACGCGCTTCAGCATGTTTTGCTTCTAATGTTTTATATAGCTTCTCAATTCTTTCTAATGCGTCAATTTCCATAATTTATACTCATTTTTATGTTACTGGGACCGCGGGCTTCCAGCCCGCAAATTAGCTCCATTAAACTCGTTTGCAGGCAAAACTCCAGTGGTCAGAGTGCAGTTTACTAATCCCTAAAGTTTACAAACTGTAATTCAAGATCTGCCACTGAGGCTTTAAACTTAGCAATCATTAGCTGCAGATCATCTCTTTTCTTACCACTTACTCTAAGTTGATCACCCTGTATTTGTGAAGAGACTTTAATACCGCTCTCTTTTACTAGCTTATTTAGCCGCTTAAGATCAGTATCGGCAAGCCCCTGTTTTATTTTAACCTCCTGTTTTATTGTATCACCACCGGCTGGCACAGGATCTACAAATTCAACCATTTTTAAACTAACGCTGCGCTTAGCTAGACGGGTCTTTAGGATATCCTGTAGAGCGGTAAGTTTCATCTTGTCATCAGCTACAAGAATTATGAGGTTCTCCTTCTCCCGCCATTCAATACTACTCTTACTCCCTTTAAAATCGTAACGGGTATCCAACTCTTTTTTCGCTTGCTCAACACCGTTTTTGACCTCCTGCGGATCGGCTTTTGAAACAACATCAAACGATGGCATATCCCCTCCTAATAACTAGGTGAATTACTATTTAAATTGAATTTTGAACAGGTGCCGCCGCAACTCTGCTCTAGCAGGTGCAAGAAATGCGTACGTGCAGATTCAGCATCGCTGAGTTTGCTCGCATCAAGCGCTTCAAACACGAGGAGCGCATTCTTAGTGCCCTCTCCTACTGCGACTCTTTCACATTCGCGCCAATTAAACCCGCGACAAACTGCACCATGATCATCGCAATAAATAACCTCACCTAAAGCTGGTGTAGTTTTTTCGTCGCTTCCTAACTCCTGAAACTCCTCATTTCCTGCCGATCTGGTTAGCCTAAGTGCGCCCTTAAGGGCATCAATATTTTCAACCCCGCACGGCAGACGGTACTTAAGTGAACATATATTTCCTATGGCCACCAAAGGGTTTATCAACGGAATCTCCTTGCCACCGCGTGCACGACGAAGAAGATTCTCGACCGAGGATCTGAGGTCTTTATTAGCACCAAATTTCTTGAATGCGGCTCGCCATGCAGCCACCTCAGGAATAAGTGAAGGTTCAACTGTGCCAAATTTTTCAGCTACCTCCTCTGAGACTTTTACCAACTCATTTTTTAAAAACTCTCCTCCCTTGGTATTATCAGCATTGTTAATTACGGCACCAACGAGTGTCAGTCCTGGATATAATTCGAATATTGAACTATCTACTGTTATCATAACTTGAGTCCTCCTATCAGCTTGTCGATTAATCCGCCAAAACTTCCGTTTGACATAACTACAACAAGATCTCCACTCTTAACTTCCTGTAATATTAGTCGGGTGATCTCTTCTACGTCCGTGCCTAAACGAGCTTGAACGCCAGCAGCGTTAATTGCTTGAACTAACTCAGCAACTTTTAAAAGCTCCAACCCCTGATCATTAGCACGCAGCTGTACATCCGCTAAAACCACCTGGTCGGCAAACTTAAACGCTCCTATATAATCCTTCTGAAAAACCTTGCGCCGACTTGAGTTTGAGCGCGGCTCAAAGACAGCCCATATCCGTTTGTTAGGATACCACTCGCGCAACGCCTTTAAGGTCTCAACAACCGCCGTCGGGTGATGTGCGAAGTCTTCAATCAAGGTAATACCTCGATCGTTAAAGCGCACCTCCTGACGCCTCTTCGAACCGCCATACTTAGAAATAGCTGCACATGCGGCTCTCATATCAAGCCCCACGTACTTCGCGGCTAAGAGCGCTGCTAAAGCATTTTTACAGTTATGCTCACCAGGTACATGCAGTGAAAACTCAAAGCTTTCATCTTTAGAACGCACTGCAATTCTTTGATTTCCATCCTCCAATGAACGGGATATTATTACAAAATCTGCCTCTGGAGCCGTGCCAAATGTTACGATTTTACATCTAGCCTGCGCCCGCCAAGTTGGAAGCAATTTATTGATAGAGGAGAAATCAAGGGCAACGATAGCAGTTCCGCTTACCGGCATAGAGAGAATAAGTTTTGTAAATTCATCCTCGATAGTTTTCAGATCAGGATAGATATCGGCGTGATCGTACTCAATCGCGTTCACTATGCAGGTATCAGGTCTATAGAAAGTAAATTTGGGAACTTTGGCAAAAAAGGCGCTGTCATATTCATCACCCTCTACCACGCTATATGGGCCACTACCGACTTCGAAGCTAGAGGCAAGATCGGAGGCAACTCCACCGATAAAAAATCCTGGATTCTGCTGCAGACGCGTCAGGAGTGAAGCCATCATTGCTGTGGTAGTTGTCTTGCCGTGCGTACCGGTTACAACAATAGAGTGCTTTCCCTTGATAACTAATTCATAAAGAGCTTTTGTAAAAAGAGTATAGGGAATCTGTTTTTTTTCAACTACATCGATCTCAGGATTCCCATAACTAACCGCATTTCCAATTACAACCAAAGAAACCCCTGCCGGAATATTCTCTGCGCGATACCCTAGAGAAAACTTGACCGCTGAATTTTTAAGAAGGCTACTCATTGGCTCATAACATTCCTTATCCGAACCTGAAACCTGAAAGCCAGCTTCGACTAAAGCCACTGCCAGCTGCGCCATAGCTACACCTGCAACACCAATCACATGAATCCTCGCGCCTGGATCAATTTTAGCTAGAGAGTAGGTGCCTGTTACTGAAAAATATTCTTTTGGCATTAAATAGCCTCCTCTAAATAGATTGCCTGTGGACCGACCTTGGCGATCATAGCAAATCCAAGCTGTGCCTGATCCTCAAAAAGCTCTTTTACTAATCTTGCACAGGGATCGCCCCCCTTGCCCATCATTCTCAATGTCTCTCTAGCCTGATGCTCCTGTGCATTCGTAAGCTCCCTTGAGAAAAGTATAATCTGATCCCCCTCTAGAACCTCTATTGATGCCAACTCAACTGCAATTTCAACCTGTGAGCCAACATAAGAACCTGGATTTGATTTTTTTTCGAAAAATGCACTTAACTCCCCCGCTCTGTATAAATAGGCGGAACCGGGGCCCACTAGTCCAGCTGCTACAAACTCACGCTCTATCACCAGTCCAAGCAGGGAGGCTGTCAATTTTCCACCTGCTGCCAGCTTGTGACCAAAATCATACACGGAGGTGTTAGCGCGCTCAAACCCGCGCTGTAAAATATCAAGTGTTACATCTGCCGGGTCTTCTGAGCCATCCTGCTTTACCCGTTTTTCATAGAAATCAAGCACTGTTGTGGTAAAGTTTTCTAAGGCCATCTTGCAGGCTACCTGACTTCCGAGACTATCCCGAATCGCCACAGAGCAACCTACTACCATTGAGCCGGGCTTATTCCAAGGATTTAAAGCTACATAAGAGGAATTACCGGAAACAGCTCCAAAACCACGATAAAAATAACAATCAATTTTTGTTAACGACATAAAGAAACACCACTCTACATAATTATACTGGATCGATCAGTACCCCAGCTCATCAATGCCGTAGTTAGCTGAATTTTATGAATATTTTCATTTTAAAACAATATTCTGCTAAAGAATGCAAAATTCCAGTCGATTAATTATTTAGCTCTAAAAATACAACAACTTTAACCAAGGAGTATGACATGGATAGTTTGCTCTCGCCATCTGCTGATCCGCGCACCTCTGGAATCAACATAAATCCTGAAAGCTTTAAAAATAGTAGTAAAAATATCGATCTTGTGATCGTACAGAACATTAGAAATGAGAATAGTGATAAAGTCTCACTCTCATTCGATGAGCTCTATAAAGGACTATCTCTTACCGGACGTAACATTATCGATAAACTAAACGAGCTTCTAAAGGAAAAACTCCCGGCTGGAATTCAGAGTCTAAATCCTGAGGATGTTACCCCGGAGGCAACTGCCAATAGAATAGTCAAAGGATCAACTGCCTTCTTTGAAGTATTTGCTAAACAAAACCCCAACCTTTCAGGTGAGGAACTATTAAATAAGTTTATGAGCACGATCCGCGGCGGAATTAAGAGTGGCTACGAAGATGCAGCTAGCACACTTGAGGGGTTAGGTGCGTTTGAATTTGATGGAGTGAAAGAAGGAATTGAGGAAACTATGCGTCTAGTAGAGGAGAAACTAAATGCTTTTGAGAGCAGCAAACGAGAAGAGTTAGGTATAAATTCTAAAGTTGAAGAGAATTCCGCTGAGTTTACGAAAACAGAGGTTTTAAAGACTGCGGCTGGTTCATTATCGATTGTGGCGTAGCTAGTGCACTGTAACATAAGTTCTTATGCTCTACTGGGACCGCGGGCTTCCAGCCCGCAACGCAGCAGCATTAAATTCGTTTGCGGGCTGGAAGCCCGCGGTCCCAGTACTGGAGTATTGCGAGGATTTTCCGACTGAGAAGCGTGACAAGGTGGGGCAAC
>CAZKXU010000069.1:0-18976 GCA_964556665.1 uncultured Bdellovibrionales bacterium
GGGCAACGATGTGATGCTAGACGTGAAAAAACTTATTTGGAGGAGCACTAGCCTGCCAATAGATTACTACTCCAAAGACGGAGATCAGCTACAGCGCTCTGCTCCTTTGTCTTCAGATCTTTAACCTCGACTGCCCCATCTTTGGCAGAAATAAACATACAATACCTAATCCCCTTTCGATCTGCATACTCAATCTGTTTTCCAAACTTAGGAGATTTGTAATATACCTCACAAGCTACTCCATATCCTCTAAGTGTCTCGGCCAATGCGTTACAGGCAGCTCGATTCTCTTCCAGGTCTACTGTTACCAATACCTTGCTCGGAGTCTTCTCGGTAGTATCAAGAAGATTATTCTCAAAAAGAAGGCTAAGAAGCCTTGTAACACCGATTGAAACGCCTACTCCCGGTAGTTTTTTATTTATAAACTGAGAGGCTAGATCTTCATACCGTCCACCGGAGCATACTGCTCCAAACTGCGCATAATCTGTTAGATAAGTCTCGATTACGATACCGGTATAATAATCAAGCCCACGCGCCACGCTAAGCTCTAACCTAACATTAGTGCGGCTTGCAGGAGACAGTAATGAAAAGACAGTACAGAGTTCATCTACACCTTGCCTGAAAAGATCTCCATCCACTCCAAGTCCAAGCAGCTCCGATCTTAGTTTCTCAATATCAGTTACAGCTAGTTTCAACCTGGAAACTGTCATTATTCGCTCGATCCTTTGATTATCTAACCCCAAGCTGCTCCCAAGCTCCCGGGACACTCCGGCCTCACCGATCTTATCAAGCTTATCAACTATCCGAATTGCCTCCTGAGCCTTATCCCCTTCTAAGCCAAGCGCTGAGAAAAATCCCAAGAGAAGTTTACGGTTATTTACTTTAATTACATATTTTCCAAGGTTAAGTGTGGCAAAGACCTTATCCACAGCTGCAAGTATTTCCGAATCACAGGAAAGCGGCAGGTTGTCCAAAGCTATAGTGTCGATATCAAATTGATAAAATTCCCGAAAACGTCCCCTTTGCGGCTTCTCTCCACGCCAAGAGCGCTGCAGCTGATAGCGCTTAAATGGGAAGGTTAGATTTGCAAAGTGTTGTCCTACATAGCGCGCCAAGGGCACAGTCAAGTCAAAATGAAGTGCTAGCTGCGCCTCCTCGGATTCCTCGGCATGGTAACGCTTGATGACATAGATCTCCTTCTCAATTACACCTTTAGAACTAAGTGAACTAAGAAGCTCAACAGAAGGAGTCTCTAAAGGTATAAAGCCAAACCCCTCATAGATCTTTTTTATCTTGGAGACCAGCCGATCCTCGGCTATTTTCTGCTCAGGTAGCCACTCTGGAAAACCTGAAATTGATTCTATCTTCATAAATTACTCTGAATAAACGGGGAGCTCCTACTATATGCCAAAAAAACCCAATAACACTAGATAGTTACGTATTTAAAGAGAAAAACCAAGTTACTGAGACCGTGGGCTTCCAGCCCGCTTATCGCAATTACAAGTCAGATCAGGCGGGCTGGAAGCCCACGATCCGAGTGAGTACTCTCACGGATTTTCCTTTGCTCCGTCATCATTTTGCGATAAGATAACATAACTAATCTGGCAGCTGAACTATATTAGTATAGTTTCCGTATATTTTTCGATTAAATTACACGTCTGTAAATTTTAGGATTTTCTATGAACCAAAGACTTTCTTGGGGTGAGATAAAGGATTTTTTTAGCGGTGAGTGGGTGGAGCTTACCGAGTATGAATGGGAATGGGGACATGCCAAGCCTCGCTGGGCAAAGGTACGTTGCCACGCTACCGATAGAAAAAATCTTTTAGCTCAGATTGATTCGCAAGGTGAGATCAAAGGCTCAGTCATCATGCACATGGGTGGTGCACATTCTGTTGTTAGTCATGATGAAGCCATAGCTGCTTAATTTTTCCAAATCAGTATGTCAACTCCTGCTGCAATCGGAATTTTTGATTCCGGCGTTGGTGGACTAACAGTCGCCAAAGAGGTAATGCGCCTCCTTCCGAATGAACAGATTATCTATCTAGGCGACACAGCAAGATTGCCGTACGGCACAAAATCACAAAAAACCGTTCAACATTTCACCTTACAGGGACTACTCTTTCTATTGGAGCAGAATGTAAAAGCTGTCGTAATCGCATGCAACACTGCTTCGGCTTTAGCTCTTGAGAATTTAACCAAGGTTATTAAAGTTCCATTGATCGGCGTAATTGAGCCAGGTGCTGAGACCGCCTTAAAAAATACGAGGGAGAGGCGAATCGGAATTATAGGCACCTACTCTACAATCGGGAGCCAAGCTTATACCCGTGCTTTAACAAAACTAGATCCGACAGTTACCGTCTTCGACCGCGCCTGTCCATTATTCGTACCACTTGTCGAAGAAGGCTGGCTTCGACATGAAGCTACAAAGATCATTGCGCATGAATATCTAAATGAATTTTCGAATGCAGGCATTGATACACTAATCTTAGGCTGTACTCACTATCCCTTACTTGGCGACACGATACAGGAAGTAGTTGGCGCAAAGGTGGCACTGATTGATTCCGGAGTAGAAACGGCCTCTGCCCTGAAACGCTCTCTTGCTGAATTAGACCTGCTGAATCCAGAGCCTCGAGCACTTCCTCATAAATTCTACGTAACAGATATGCCGGATAAATTTCGTTCTGTTGCCGAATTTTTCCTAGGAAACGAACTGCCATCACTTGAGCAGATTAGGATTGATGGGCATTAGCACCAGTGCTCTGTAGCATATTCTTACCGACTTACTGGGACCGCGGGCTTCCAGCCCACTACGGACTACTTGCTAATTCGTTGCGGGCTGGAAGCCCGCGGTCCCAGTAATCCTAGAAGGAGCAGTTCGAACTAAGAAAAGGCGAAAAATGCCCGAAAACACACAGCTTTATCAAGTATGCTAATTCACCCAAAGGGTGAGTCTGCTGCCGAACTGTTTTCGGGCATTTTTTGGCCCAAAAATCGGCAGAGGTTAACACACCCCCCTATACCCGCTCAACTGTCATTAACACACGCCCACTCGGTCCTATTATCGTAAGGACTGTACGTGCCTGTACCTTTAAAATATCCCTGTCACCCAATATATCCCGGGCAACCAAGGAAGTAGCACGACGTTTATATTTACTTAACCCCAAAATTGCTGGGGAGATCTCTTTTCCGAACAACTCATCACTTTTATTACTACCAATTCCGCCTAACATGTTTCCTCTCTTTGTGCTAAAGGTTTTTGAATAAACCGTATAAAACCGCACTGCCAAGAAGAATCAAACTACAATAGGGTTAGATTATCATTATTTTTGTATTATAATTATAAGAAACGGGATGAATGAATATTCCTATTAGCAATATATTTTTGAATTATCTGTCTGATACTGAAATTATAGTAGTATGCTTAACGCGACTAACCTTGCCGATATTTCCCACCTTTAAAATCACTAATTGACAGAGTACTAACCCAGCGGTACCGTAAATTTTCACTTCTATAATTTCGAGGCGATTACTATGAAACCAGAGGCACTTATAGCGGAATTTATCGGAACATTTGCGCTGATATTTATAGGCGTTGGTGCAATTGCTGCAAACCATGCTACCGCTGGGGCTCTGGGCCTCACAGGAATTGCTCTGGCGCATGGTCTCGCAATTGCTGTAATGGGCAGCGCTACAGCTGCGATAAGTGGAGGGCATCTTAATCCGGCAGTCACAGTTGGTGCACTGGTTGGAGGGAAAATAGATTCACCAAACGCTATTGGATATATAGTATTTCAATGCTTAGGCGCAATTACTGCCTCTATCATGCTAGTTCTCTGCATTCCAGGAGAGTGGCTTGCATCTATCAACATGGGAGTCCCTGCTCTTGGACAAGGTATTGAAGCAAATCAAGCTGTCATAGTCGAGGCGATATTAACATTTTTCCTTGTTTTTGTAGTGTTTGGAACCGGCATCGACGAACGTAGACCTAAGGTTGGTGCGCTTTTTATCGGTCTAACTGTCGCACTAGACATAATGATGGGTGGCCCGATCAGCGGAGCAGCGATGAATCCAGCACGACATCTTGGGCCAGCTCTGTTAGGTGGGGGCTTTGCAAACGCCTCTGTTTATTGGGTAGGTCCGATAGTAGGAGGAGTACTGGCAGGGCTGCTTTATACTAAGGTCTTAGAAAAACAAACATCTTAGACTAGCGCACTAACTAGACCTTCGCCAAATAAGTTTTTTCACGTATGGCGCGCAGCGTTGCCCCAGATTGGCACGCCTCGGAAGGAGGAAATCCGCAGCAATACTGGAGTATTGCGAGGATTTTCCGACTGAGAAGCGTGACAAGGTGGGGCAACGATGTGATGCTAGACGTGAAAAAACTTATTTGGAGGAGGTCTAGTGCTCTTCCAAAGACTATCGATCCAAACAGTGATTAAGCGCACGACATAGTGTTTTGAAATATAGCACAGGGTCATGCGTACTGCCTTCGTAAAAATCCTCGTTTAATTCCAAATATAGGACACCAATGCATTCACGCTCACCTAGTGCACCTGCAATATATGACACCTTTTCATTGAGTGGAGAGAGTCCATACTGCACAAAAGGAATGGAGCTGTATATAGCTTGAACAAGTGCGTGTGATTCACGGTAATCATGTTTATGATACTTATCCAGAGGACGACTGCCTATTCTTAAGGCTGGCCATAATCTTGTTGCGCTATGGTCGAGTAGATAAACGCATCCATTAGCAAAGCCAGATCGAGGAACAAGATCCTCAATCAGAGACTTTAAAGCTTCATTGCTGATCCCAGATTCACGCATCATCGCATAGACCTGGCGATACCATTCAATAAGGTCAGTCGGACAACGCTTCACCGATGGATTCAATTGAAATAG
Source organism: uncultured Bdellovibrionales bacterium (assembly GCA_964556665.1). Lineage (GTDB taxonomy): Bacteria > Bdellovibrionota_C > UBA2361 > UBA2361 > CAZKXU01 > CAZKXU01. The sequence continues at coordinate 4,901 of CAZKXU010000069.1, forward strand.
TCGATCGGCACTGCATCCAATCTGCGTCTCCTCCTCAAGCAGCGGTGCATACTCAGAAGAAAGAACATTCTTAAAGATCGTGGCATAAGCACGGGCGCTTTCAGTAATATTCTCAACTATTAGTTCTACTCCTTGAGGTCCTAGTAGTTCCGTAATTTTATTAGAGACAGCGGCCCATTCCATCTTAGCACGCGGATAGTGCTCGCAATCATTTACACGCGCAAAAGCCTCACCAATCTCACAGATACCTAGGAGTTTGCCTACCTCTTTACCCAAACTAAGCTCCTGATCCGAGCTCATCGTCCCCGGCGCAATGCCGGATATTACGCGCAGATCAGATCCCAAGCGCCATTCACGCGCTAGCCTAGCGCCCAGGGCACGAGGCGTGATTCCCAAAATGCGTTCATAGGCTTCGTCAATCTCCTCTCCATCACGCATCGAGGAATAGATACGAGCGTGCGTTTCCGGATAATTCCATGCAATAAGGTTAATTCCGATCTGTCTCATAAACGCCGCACAGAATGCAAGATCGGCATCTACTCCTTCATCTGCTGCTTTTGCCACAGACTCAGCACTTGAACATGCAATAATAGAATACTTTAATGAAGCTTGCTGTGCTTTGTTGGCCTGAGTAATTCGAAATGAGGAGAGCGATCGCTCAGACATGTTTATAATACCTGACAATTTCTCTAAATCGATATGAGATAGCACCTTGATCGGATTAGTTAGCCCGCCTAGGTCAGCACCTATGTTATTCAGTGATTTAACAATATATCCAAAGAGGCCTTGATCTGATTTGATATCATGGATTAGAAGGTTACGATCATGATCATATTCGCCATTCTTTAGACGCTGCTGCATTATTTTCAAAGTTACACCGTTTACAGGCATCCATCCCTGAGATACATGCGCAACTATCTCATCAACCCTACGACTGGAGGCTTCGACACGAACTTTTTTAACAACTCTTGACTGAGTATAGGTATACATACAGATTGTCTGTTATAGACTAAGAGAGAGATCGCTCTGTATATATTATCGGTTTGAAAGTAGGCTAAATTGAGGCGGAACTGGCTCCCCGGGCCGGACTCGAACCAGCGACAAGGTGGTTAACAGCCACCTGCTCTACCAACTGAGCTACCGGGGAATAGTTGGATGAAAGGAGAGTATTTAACGTTTTTGGTAACAATGTCAAGAGGTTAAAGATTAATTACACTCCGCCCAGAGAAAGCTCGTGAAAGCGTAAATTCATCGGCATATTCAAGCTCTCCACCTTTTGGCAGTCCCTGAGCTAACCTTGTAGATTTTACATTAGCAGCCTTTAGCAACTTCGCTATATATAAAGCTGTGGCATCCCCCTCAACGGTAGAGCTAGTAGCCAAGATTACCTCTTTAACCCCACCTGTCTTAACGCGCTCCATCAATTCACTTAAGCGCATACTCTCCGGCCCCAAACCTCTAAGCGGAGACCAAAGCCCATGTAAGACATGGTAGTATCCCTTAAACTCTCCAACACGCTCTATTGCTAATAGATCTACAGGCTTTTCCACCACACACAAAAGCGCCGGATCCCTTGCAGCGTTACTACAAAAAATACAGCTCGATCCTTCTCCATCAGTAAAAAAGAAACAGGTTGGGCAGAGCTTAATACGCATCGTAGCCTCACGCATCGCATCTCCCAATGACTGAGCGAGTTTCGGTGAATTAATTAAATGATACGCTAAGCGCGCCGCAGACTTCTCACCGATCGAGGGAAGCTTTGAAAGCTCGCGGATGAGCTTCTGCATTGAAAGTGGGAAGAACTGCATTAGAACATCCCTGGCAAACTCATGCCTCCAGTAACCTTACCCATTGCATCTTTCATATGGGCCTGAGCTTTGGCTAAAGAATCATTAAGCGCTGCCATCAAGGTGTCACGAAGCATATCAGCGTCATTGGCTGCTACAAGTTCAGGAGAGATGACTAGTTCAACTAGCTGCATCTTTCCATTAACCACCGCCTTTACCGCGCCACCACCACTGCTTGACTCAAACTGCTGCACCTCAGCTTTGGCTTGGATCTCTTCAAGATCCTTCTGCATCTTCTGAGCTTGTTTTAATAAGCCCTGTAAATTGCCCATTCCACCCGGTAAGCCGGAAAAACCCTTTGCCATAATATCAACTCCAAATTTAGCGCACTCCCTCTATTTTGCTTCCTGGAAATGCCTTTTGTAAACTCTTTATTTTAGGGTGATTTTCTAAGTTCTTTCTAAAATCATCTTCTTTGCTCTTAGCCTCCTGTTCCTGGTTAGCCAGAAGACTTCCAGGCTCGGGACGACCTGCACTCTCACCATTTGACAGTTCGATTGTCCACTTTGCATTATTGCTATATTTCTCTAATAAAGTCTGTAGTTTCTCTGTATTTGCTCTATCTTTCAAATACTTAATTGAAACCTCTGGCCCTCTAGCTGTCAATCGGCCCTGAGTAAAGCTAGAAACAGAGAGGCGCTTAAGCTGCTCAGCAAGCATGCGTGCGCCGCTCTCAATACTAAAGTTGACAAATTTTCCCCAATCTAAATTACTACTCCTCTCATTTTCAGATTCTACAACCTGCGGAGCTGCTTCTTGTCGTGAAGTAGTAGGCTTCAAAGTTGTTGCGGAGGCGCTGCGAGTAGGGGGCGCCTGAACAGCTCTACCATTCCCTAACTCGGCGATAATGGCTCCAATATCCTTAACCTCTTCGCGCGTAGACATTCGAACAAGTAGTGCCTCTAAAACATACTTAGGATAACTGCTCCGAATCGCTGTATCTGCTCCATTTCGCGCTAATTCTGCAAGATCCTGAATGTCATGCGTTGAAGCGCTCTGCACAACCCGCTTTAGCTCAACTGCCATGTCTTCACTCAGTCCAAGATCCTTTAAAGCGGCAGCATCTCCAAATTTAGCAATTAAGAGGTCGCGCCAATGCGCAGAAAATTCCTTTATAAAAATACCCGGATCTATGCCAAGTGCAAATGCACCGCTCAGAAGTTCTAAGCTCTTTGCACTGTCGTGCGCTAAAACTGCACGGGACAACTCTGATAAAAGCTGCTGCGAAACAACCCCCAAAACCTGCACGACCTCAGCTACCGTAACTTTCTGATCACAGAAAGCAAGCACCCGCTCAAAGAGACTCTGTGCATCACGAACTGATCCATCAGCTAGCCTTGCAATCAGCCTAAAAGCAGGAGTCTCGACTTCAACTTTTTCTGCATGGGCTATGTTTACAAGACACTGCTCTATCATCTCTACCGGCAGAGCTTTGAAATCATGCCGCTGGCAACGCGATATTACTGTTTCAGGGATTTTATGTGCCTCTGTCGTGGCCAGAATAAAGATCGTATTCGGAGGCGGTTCTTCTAAGCTTTTTAACAAAGCATTGAATGCCGAGATGCTAAACATATGCACCTCGTCAATGATGTAGATCTTATATTTCGATCCTGGAGGCGGAGCAGAGCGAAAGGAGTCGATCAGATCACGAACATTATCGACACTATTATGTGAGGCGCCATCAATTTCCCTAACAGAGAGACTACTTCCCTTTGCTATCTCCTCACAGTTTGTACATTTTAAACACGGGCTAATAGTTGGCCCATCTTTGCAGTTCAGTGCTTTTGCAAATATTCTTGCTATTGAGGTCTTACCGACTCCGCGTGGACCTGTAAAAAGATAGGCGTGAGCAATCTTGCTGCGCTTAATGGCATTAGCCAAAGTTCGAGTAACATGCTCCTGTCCCGAAACAGTATCAAAAGATAACGGACGAAATTTTCGAGCTAATACCAGGTATGACATTGCAAAATATTTAAACGACGGCCAGATAACACATCACAGACTTTATGCGCTACGGTTGCTCCCTTCCGGGCCTAGCCGGATTTACGCGAGCCTTGCGCGTACCCGACCGCCGAAGGGGTATATTATACATAGATTGGACAGAAGTCCAAAGTAGATATGCTTCTGCATAGGGCATCGCAGTGATCTCTTATTATATATAGCAAGTGACAGAATACCGTAGCGTTATTCTGTTGTCACTTGCTATAGCCTGGCCATGGATGGCCAGGACCAGCCGTAGGCTCGGAGAACGACTTGAAATGGGCGCTCGGGGACCCGTTTCAAGCCGTTCGAGGAGGCCTTTGGCCACGGATGGTCAAAGGCCGACAGACAAAATAACGGTACGTTATTCTGTCATTTAGTATAGATCGAGCGAACTTGCAAAGGCGCGATTTTGCTGGCGAAAACTAGTTTAAGAGGTGTCTTTATCAAGTTTGGGAATTTCCAAAATTTTCCAGCAAAATCGCGGCCTTAAAAAAATTGCGACGCACTTGCTGCGGCATTATGCAGCAGGACTGCGGCAAGATACCACAGCTGAGCAGTTTGCATTAAATTAAATATCAATTATTTCAAATAGATATAGTCGTAATAATTTGGTACTGGTTTTGCTCTAGGTAGGCTTAAGGAGAATAAGCAATGTATCTAACTACCTTAGAGCTTTGTAGTATCAGCAATGAAATTAGCGCCAATCGCCCGATCTGGGCATTACTTAGGGCGAATGAGTATCTATCAAGCACAGATTCGTTACATAAAGCACTTGTAAAAAGAGCAACCGACATATTTCAAAGAAACTCTCGGTATGGCGAAGTCACTGAGCTGATTAGTCACCTCTCTGCAGGATATCGATTAGCCGATCTGCCTGAGGACCTACAGCAACAGGCACGGAAATTTAAAGAGCCCTCACCAAAAAGAAAGAGACTGCATGACTATATTCCGCACAATCGTCTCTCATTTCAGGAAAGACGTTCACGCCTACAGATGGTGGAGAAAGCTGCTGGAATAAAATATAGCAGGCTTTGACAGTAATAATTCCCTAGACAGGAGTGGACTTATTATCCTAAATCCGGCAGTTGCCGGATTTAGTTCACCTAGAAAAAGCAGTTCTAACCCTTTTTTAGGCCGAAAAATGCCCGAAAACAGTTCGACAGCAGGCTCACCCTTCGGGTGAATTCGCAAACTTGATAAAGCTGTGTGTTTTCGGGCATTTTTTGCCTTTTCTTAGTTCGAACTGCTCCTTCTAGGATTATAAATTTAGAGGTCCAAGAGCTCATTTCATGCGCACAAGGCTAAATAGCGAGTGAGATAAGTCGCTACGGACTTATCTCACTCGCTATAACTCTCTGATAACTAATTATAGTTAATTTCTAATGTGGGTGAAGATACCCTATCATAAAGATAGGGATCTTCATCCACATAGAATTGAGTACAGGCAGGCCTATCTTCTTCCTCTGCACTGAACTACTCTATTTCTTCCTCTTTTTCTATGCTCCTTCGACTTGCTTCCTTCGTCATCACCTATGTTTTTGTCACTTGAGTCGTCGCTGCCTCCACTAAGATCACTCTCCAATTCTACCGAGTGCAGAGCTAAATCACCCTCAAATGCACGCAACTTTATCTTGACCAGACTTCCTACATTGAACGAGGCGAAAGTTATTTGATTCTCGTTCTGGTCTTCAAATTCGGTAAAGGGCTGAATAGTATACGTAGTGGTGTTCACAGTTATGGTTGCCCCATCTATTGCTGAAACAACACCCCTAATCACAACGTCACCACTCTTAGCAAATAGTGGCTGTGTAAAGAATGTGCTAATAATAGCCGCTATTATTAAGTGCTTTATTTTTTTCATAATGTTCCTATATATATTAAAGTTAAAAATTAATCATCCTCTGTATTATCATCGTTCTTATTCCTGCCTGAGCTATCTTGTTCCTCATCTTCGTCATCTTCTTCTTCAGGTTGATCGTCATCGTCATCAATTGAATCATTCGAATCGTCCTCAGAGTTGCCATCTTCCATATCTTTATCTGAGTCGCTACTTGAATCTTCATCGTCATTAGGATCCTGATCGAATAATCCATCATCCTCTTCCTTTTCTTTTTCCTTATCTTCATTATTATCAGAGTTGTCCTCATCGATATCACTCTCACTATCTTTATCATCAGAGCCACTCTTATCGTCATTCAGGTCTTCTGAATTACGCCTCCCTTTATTTATAGATTTCACTCTTACTTCATCCTTATCTTGATCATACTCTAACTCCAGTTGAGTATCTTCGTTCAGCGAAGTAATTTGAACTCGTGCACTTATGCCTTGTCCCTCCAGTAAGAGTGTGAGAGTTTCTTTAGGCTCTGAATTTATACTGAATTGACCTGCAGCATCTGTGACTGCACTATCTCCAGTTTCCTCTAGAGTAATTGTAATACCAGCTAGCGGCGTGCTATTTAAGCTTAGCAACAGACCAGAGTAAGTGCGTCCACCTGTACCCTCAGTTCCTCCCCCACAACTTAAAAGGCTAAATATGACTGATAGAATAAATAATTTAACTTGATTGAATTTCTTGCTCATTTTTCTCCGTATGACTAAATGCGCCAAATACAACTCTAGCTCCCAATTTGCCATTACTTAACTTAGGGTTTAAATCGCGATCGTATTGCGCAAGATAATTGCGCACTCTTGTGTGAAAGGCCGATCCTTCTTCGATCAGCCAGGCCTGAATGACTGGAAGCGCCTCTATATCAACATTATCGTACTCAGTGCGCAAATGTAAGTTTCGTGGTTCAGAGCTTTTTACGTTTTCCTCAACTGCATGGATTAAATCCTGATAATCTTTTGCAAGAATATTGAAGCCTTGTAGATAATCACCTTTAGCAATGAAGACTCTAGCATTTAGTTTTAGTTTATTTTTTTTGCGAACAACAAAACCAAGTCTCTCGAGTTCAGCAAGAACCGTATAAGGATTCAGGTCAGTGCTAACTGATTTTACAAGAGCAACGAATTCGGAATGCTCGCCAATTATATTAATCTGCCTAGGTCGACCACGTCCATTTGAGAATCGTAAATCGTTTTGCCACTGCCCAAGGATGCGTTGCACCAAGTTTTTTACCGGCCTGCTAGAGTCCTTACTGTTAACAATTCGCCTTACATCTTTCCGATGTACACCTGTCATTGCGCTAATTGCACTGCTACTAGGTATTTCTTTCTCAGAAACAAATTCACTTATTGCAATTTCAACCATAATACGTTTTATCTTTTCCACAATCTCCGACAGCTTGATGCCATGTTTTAATGCAAAGCCCACTACTGGGCGAAGAATTAGTTGCAAACATTTTTCAATCGAACTTAGCTCCATACTAGTGGGAATTATTCCCACCAGGTTAGGATATCACATATTTCAGCTTATTTGCAACTATTTTGCGTAATTATTTTGTAACGAAGATTCGGGCTAGCGTGTGCGAACGCACCACTTATAAAGATGTGTTATATTAAGCAGTTAACTCTTATACTGACAGCGTTTATCCTAGTGGTATTAGGAATTAGCCTAACAGTCCTGCTAAGCTCATTTCTTGCTATTTTTGCGAGCAGCATAGCAAGATATTGTTACTATAAAGCTTTCTCAGCAACGACTATTATTTCAAGTAGATTTAAGAAGGGACAGTAAGTTAAGCGAGGAATTTGTTTTCACTATTGGGGGCTACTTTCTACATAAATAATTAAGCAACTTGTTGATTTTTCGTTTGCTGTAATTTTATAAAATAGCCCCCTACAGTTGATACAAATCTAATAATTATAATAAATGGAGATATGTTACTATGCAGCGAATACTTTTAGCTTATTTAATGTTATCTCTGAATGTTGCTTTACTTGCAGCTTGCAACATCCAGCCAAATCCCAATAGTCTTCCACAAACCGCAGACAGAACGCATGATGAACTCTTAAAGCAGCGTGTCAAAGAACGCCTTAAAAGCATAAACGAGAACCCCAATCTTAAGAATAAATCTATATTACTAGACGTAGCTTATATGAATGTCCTTGAGCACAGCGATGGAGCCGTCACAATGGCCACAGTCGGCATCTCGTTTCCAGGGATTAAGGGCGCTGGCAAGGCTCGTTGGGACGTCCAAGGATTTTCCTATTTAGTGTATACCGATGAAACAAAGGATCCAGTTCTAAAATGCGCTGAAGGACGTGGTAAACTTTGTGAAGACCAACTGCCTCAAATCGCACTAAGCGCATATAGTAGTGCACAAAAGGCTTTGGCTGCAGCAAAGTATTCTAAACCATGCAAGGCTGCACTCAGCGTCGCAAGTTATGACTATCGAATTGAGTCGTGGGCGTCAGGATCGTGGTATTTTATATTTGGCAGCGACCCGGCTACCAATTGCATGGTTGCAGTAGATGCTAAGCGGTATCATGTACTGTGGATAAATCCCAAGTCAAAGTAGTCCTGTACTTTCATTGAAACATGGAAAAAATCCAAATTATTCAGGCAAACACTTCGCACAGCTGGATTCAAAAGCTAAGAGCTACAGAAGATGCAGATATAACTACCTACACCCTCTGTTTGCTATTTAGTCACGAATAGTAAACTCTCCAGACATAGTCGGACTATACACTACCTGTAGTTGGCTTGGATCTGTAAACTCAGGACCAGCCTTACCATCAGCACTGCAACCCTGTGGCACATAATCAAAAAATTGAAAGACACTACTGAATATACTATAGCTTTGTATTCCAAAGCCACCTATAGTGATATGATGGTACGAACCGTCAGTTTGCTGAAAGATTACCTGTCTTCCAATGTTTTTATCTTTGGAAAACCTATTGTCTTCATAGAATACTCTGATAGAAGCAATATAAGGCAAATCTGTGTTTTCATCCGTGCCTGTGAATACGAATTCGCAACCTAAACGACCATGATCGTTTTCAGGCAGACAATTCGTCATGTCAACGGTCATACATACATAATGAGTAGCGTCAGGGTTTGCCATGACATATGGACCTTGATCGAGTTGGTATGGGAACTGTCCATCAGCACCAGGATCACCTTTACATGCGGGATTTATTGCTGGATCGCATGCGGCTCCATCTATACCATCATTTCCATCTTTACCATCAACACCATCCTTTCCATTTTTACCATCTACGCCCGGCAATCCTTGCGCTCCTGCTGGACCTTGTGGACCAACTGGGCCCTGTGGCCCTACAGCTCCTTGCGATCCTGTAGTCCCATTAGTAGAGATTCCAAGCCGCTGCTGCAATACATCGACATCAGACTCAATGAGACTCATGCGCTTCTTTAAAGCTTTCGTTACTCTACTGTTGTTATCAGCAAAAACTGTATGAGTTGATAAACCAAGAACTAGTGTGACTATAAGAAAGTACATTTTCATAACAACCCCTATAAAACCATTAAAAGCCAATACTGCACTTCTCTGAAGATTATCCTATATTTAATAAATATTATGAGAGATTGTAGGAAAATGTTGCACGCCGATATCAAAGTAACCCTACACACTGCTGCACGGAGGTGGATTTTGTAATTTTTAATGTGAGTAAAGCACTGGGACCGCGGGCTTCCAGCCCGCATACGAACTTACTGCTACTCCTTTGCGAGCATGATGCCGCGCTCCCAGTGACATCACTTGCTGATGGAATCTGGCTATTTGATCTTCTCTTTTAACTCCAAAATCCGTTCATACTTCTGAGTAAGATCGATAAAGCGCTCCGATCTCTCACGACTGCTGTCACGATGAGCATCTGGATGAAGGTTTTTTACTGAATTTCTGTAAGCAGTTTTTATAGCTTTCAACTTCGCTGTTTCATCTAGCCCGAATATTTTAAGTAAGCTTCGTAGTTCATCAAGCTGTGGATTATACTGATTGCGTGACACGAATGCAGGTTTAATTGGCGCCTCCTCCGCCACAGATGAGTGCCCTGAGTTTTTAGCCGTAAATGCGCCCTGTAAAGGGCCTAGAAGATAAATCCACAAAGGCGGAACACAGAGAAGTAGAAGCAGTAGGACTACAATATATCTGCTAAAATAAGCGCCTTTCCATACAAGTTTTACTTTTCTAAATAATGGCAAGCCGGCTTTAATCTCTTTCAGAAGATCTCTAGCTTCAATAACCATTCCTCTCTCTATGAGAATGAGAATCACATCAGATCTGAGATAGTCATTCTTTAAGTCCGGATCGGGCCGCAGCTGGGTAATTATATCAAACACCTCACGCACCATAGGCAGATCTCCTATCTGCGCCAAATACCGAATCTGCTGCTCCAATAATTTAAGGTAAGTTAAATAAATATCAGGATCCTTTCCTGCTATCGCACGCAGCATAAGTGCAATTCGCGGCTCCAAGGTTAGCGCGAGCTGATTTGCAGCCAGCCCATCTAACGCTCTTTTTACTAAAGCATGCGTACTCGGCGTACGCTTGTTAATGTCCACTAGGGCTAGTAGGCTCAACGCCCCTTGGTGGTCTCTATTATTAATAGCGGACTCTGCTTTCATGTGAATTAACTGAATCTGGTAGGCACGGGCTCGATTTTGAAATATTGAGTCGTGCACCTGAACTATGAGATCACCTATCCGATCTAGATCTTGATTCTCAAATGCTCCCTGAACAGCTCGAAACGCATCAGAAAGTGAGCTCATCTCAGCACAACTACTCTCAGAAGCGCCATAAACCGCAAGGCAGAATGCCGCAATAGCTCCTGCTTCTAGGTTGTTCTGATTAACTTCATAATCATTAAAACGGGCGCGCAGATATGCTCTAAAGTCCACTCCGTACGCAAATGCATACCGTAAAATATTACCTTTAAACCATGCGATATCTTTGAGCCCAACCTCCAACATCATCGCAAAAACCAAGGCTTGTCTGTTCCAGAGCTGAGATGCGTTTAAAAATGCCTGTTCAAAAAGATTGATGTATCCCGGTAATGCCCTTAATTCCTCGAGGAGCTCCTGATCCTTTTGATTATATCCTGGATGAAGCAGCAATCCATTCAGAGCTCTGGCTGCTAATTCATATTTGGCTAGCGCATTTAGATTTACTACAAGCTTATGCCAGTCAGCGTTGCTAATTATCCTGATCCTATCCTCCTCTTTCAAGTAGGAATCAAGAATAAATTCATCAAGATTCTGAGGCGCAAGAACTAAACTCGTTCCAAACAGAGTGAGCTTAATAGAATTGCTATCAATCTCTTCAAAACTATCAACCTGCATCTGTACACCATGTAGATCGAGTGACTCGGCAATTAGGTTGTTAAAAATAAAGATTACTAAACAGGGAATCTGAAGAAACAGGATGGATATCCAAGCTCTGCGGAGAAAGCTGTCAGAGAACATAGACATGCTGCTCACTATTACGTAATTACTCATTAACTCCGAGCCTGTGTGAGCGTAGCTCACACCCTGGGGCAGCCACGACTCGACTGGGCTCGCCGAAGTCTGGCTGCCCCTACAATTTTACCCACAATTATTGAGCAATTACATTACTTCCCTGTGGGGAGTAATCCGTAGACATTCAAGCTAATTGCTTCACTACCCGTTGTTTTAACTTTCAACTCCGCCTTAAGATCCTTGGTAACTTTGCTTGGATCAAGCATGACTTTAATTTTATACGATTTCCCAGGCTTTAATTCCTCAAATGATGAAGTAATTGCGGAATTATCACTAACAATTGAGTCTATTTTTATCCCCTGTTCCCCTTCTAGCTTTACCACCTTACTAAGAGGCTGCGAGCCTGTAATTACACCGAATGAAACGATTCTAGGCTTAAGAGAAACGGCACTCTCTACTAGAGCATAGACAGGAATGTTAACAGCAGATGTGCGGCCATTTTCAAGCTTTACGATCACCCGATCCCTGTGCTCTCCCATAGTCACATCGGGCTTAAGAGTGATTAGCACTTTGGCTCGCTTCTCTGATTTAGATAATAATTTTAGATCAAACCAATCTGAGTAACTCTTAAGCTCACCGATCTTTAAGTTCCCATCTGCCCGTGCAGCAAGGTCCACCTCGGCTGAGGCCTTCCCTATACCCGAAGAGGAACGCACTACCGAGTTGAAGATTACATTACGCGGCGATATCAATATTTCCGGCTCTATTTTTCCGCTTAACTTTAGCTCTTTTGCACCTTGGGGATCGTTTGTGTAAAGGCGTACACTCTTATTCTTCTCTCCTGAAAATCCTGCAGTATCAAACTCAACATGCACTAAGGCACTGCTGCCAGGTGCGACTATCTGGTTAGCCAATGAAGCGACTGTGCATCCACAGCCTGGTACTGCTCTTTCTATTACAAGATCTCCGTTACCTCTATTGATTATCTTAAAATCATGCGAGACCTTAGCACCCTCTAAAACAGTGCCGAAATTATAGAATGGATCGACGATCTCCAAAGCAGGTTTCTTGATCTCATCAGCAAAACCAATCTGCACAAAAAATAGTAGTGTGAATATAAACTTTTTCATCCTAATGCTGCTGCTCCATTAACCTCTTCAACTTCCTCAAATAATTTAACCGAATCAAGAAACTTAGTGTGATGCCTGCCGTTGACAAAATCCGGGTGCCGTAAAATACGTCGGTGCAACTCTATGTTGGTTTGAATTCCCTCAATGATATACTCATCCAGCGCTACCAATATTTTGTTAATGCATTCGTTTCTATCACGAGCTTTTACTATGAGCTTTGATACAAGGGAATCATAGTATGGCTGCACGGTATAACCGGTATAAAGTGCAGAATCTACCCGCACCCCATTACCACCAGGTGGATGATAGCTTTTTACAAGGCCCGGAGAAGGAATCATGAGTCGCGGATCTTCGGCATTTACCCGCACCTCGATAACATGTCCACTAGGTTTTATATCCTTCTGTTCAAAACTTAGCTCAAGTCCCGCTGCCAACCTGATCTGCTGCTTTACAATGTCGATCTCAGTTGCCATCTCAGTTACAGGATGTTCAACCTGCAGACGGGTGTTCATTTCAATAAAAAAGAACTGCTCCGCTTCAATATCAACTAGAAATTCAACAGTGCCGACATTTTGATAATTAACGGATTGGCATACCGAAACAGCAGCATCCTCAATCTTTCTCTGTAGTTTCGGTGAAAGTCCAGAAGAGGGACTCTCCTCAATAAGCTTCTGATGCCTACGCTGGATTGAGCAATCTCTTATGCCTAGGTGCAATACATTCTGGAATCGATCCCCTATTACCTGTACTTCGATATGACGAACACGTTTTAGATACTTCTCAACTAGGAGATGTGCATCTCCAAAGGCTGCCTCAACTTCCCGCTGCGCTGTCTTGAAGGCGATTTCAAACTCAGCAGGATCATTTACAACCTTCATGCCTCGTCCGCCACCGCCTGCGCAGGCCTTTAACAAAATCGGAAATCCGGCACCTTTTGCAATCTCAAATGCTTCTTTAAAATCTAACAGCCCTTTACTATCACCCGGCACTGTAGGCACCCCAGCTTTGTCGGCTGCACGACGTGCACGTGCCTTGTCCCCCATAACTCGCATATTGCGAACCGAAGGTCCGATAAAAGTAATTCCGCAGCTACCGCAGATTTCAGCAAAAGCAGCATTCTCACTAAGAAAACCGTAGCCAGGATGAATAGCGTCAGCTCCTGTTGCCACTGCAGCTGACATTACTGAGGAGATACTAAGATAGCTCTCCCGCGCCAAGGCTGGTCCGATACAGACACTCTCCGTTGCAAGCTTAACATGTAGGGCATGCTTATCGGCGACTGAATGTACAGCCACGGTCTTAATTCCTAATTCGTGACAGGCGCGTATGACGCGCAACGCAATTTCGCCACGGTTAGCTATTAATACTTTCTTAAATGGAGGCTTAAGCATACTTATGCAGAGGGATTAATTAGAAAAAGAGTCTCTCCGTATTCAACTACCTGCCCATCTCCAACAAAAATCCTTTCGATTTTACCGGACATCGGCGCCTCAATCTCGTTCATTAACTTCATAGCTTCGATAATACAGAGAGTATCTCCTTTTTTAACAGAATCACCCTCCTTAACAAATACATCTGCTTCAGGCGAAGGTTTACGATAAAATGTCCCTACAATAGGAGACTCTACCTTTTGGAAGTTTGAAGGGAATTCGATAGGTTTAGCTGGCGTTGCTGCTTGATGTGCGTGACCGTTTAATGTCTGCGAAATTGCAGGTTGAAGATCTACCTGCGCCTGCGATTCTACCATAAGCTGCCGCATCGT
>CAZKXU010000070.1:0-18907 GCA_964556665.1 uncultured Bdellovibrionales bacterium
TATTTGGAGGAGCACTAGTACACTGTAACATAAATCTTTCCCCCTGGGACCGCGGGCATCTTGCCCGCAAACGAATTGGTTGCCACTACGTAGCGGGCTGGACGACCGCGGTCCCAGTGGATCTGAAAAATCTAATGATCGAGTGCGCTACTGCTCTTTCCGCAGCTCTCTTACTTTAATCTCCCTTCCGCTAGCAGAGTCTCTGCCACCAAAGCTAAACGTGCCGGAGTAACCTGAATAGTTCTCTGTTGTTGCTATGCAGCTGCGCACGGCCGCAGGTGTATTATCTTTAAGTATACAGCTTAAAAGGAGCATCGTTTCATCATAGGTAACAGAGGCGCTAGCAGCCTCTGGCGCATGCCCGTATTCTGATCTGAATTTCCTATAAAACCTCTGCTTTGCTTCCTCTTCAAAATGTGGGTAGGAATAGAATATTTTAAAGCCGTATTTTAATATATCCTCTGGGGGATCGAGATAGATAACTAGATCATCACTAAGAATAAGCGGCCGATCTTGGCGTAGCTCTGACCACTGTTTAAGAAAATCCTGGATCTGGCCGGTATTGTCTAGCAGCATTAAGATGCCGTCCATTTCAGGCGGAGATTTAGTAATGAGAGCGCGCAAGTCGCGCTCTTTGAGTTGAACAAAATGGGTGAATATCGGCTTAGTCTTGGAGGTTGATACAAAGTTTTCTACAAGCAGATCATAATACGGTGTAATAGCAGAGAAAATTCCGATTTTTTTGAAATTACGATTATTACCTTCCACAGCTAGAGCTTCACTGTAGCTCTTATCATCGAACCAAGCTGTAAAATTATAGTTCCAATCTTTAGAGAGAAACTCCCTGCCGTTATAGGACGGAGAAAGGCAGACAATTTTTCTACTCTCACAGAGCGGCATAATTACCGCATATGTCTCCCAGGTCGGGCCGATTATATATTGAAACTTATCTATCGCAGTTAGTTTTTGAAAGGCACTGACCGCTTGTTTGTTTTGGAAGGTGCTATCCTCGATCTTGAAATGCACCTTTATATCAGGATGCGCTGCTTCAAAATCCTTTATCGCGAGGAGGAAAGCCTCTCTCTCAGCTTTGCCCCAAATCACCCCGCCGCCGCTCAAGTCGAATATTGCACCTATTCCAATAGTTTTAGGTGCCTGTGCAAAGCATGCCGATGCAGTGAAAATTAGCAAAAACAGGAGTGTCCAGCGCATCAAAAGTTCTAGCGTAGTTATAAAACTTTATAACTCCACCTGCATTCCAATTTCAATTACCTGCTGAGGTGGAATATGAAAGAAGGTTGTAGCTCTTTCGGCATTGCGGGAGAGGAAGGCAAAAAGACGCTCCCGCCATATCGCCATACCCTGAAGTTCTGTTGCAATTAGGGTCTCTCTGCCTAAAAAATAGGTTGTCTCTCCAAAGCGGAGATTTATCCCCTGGTTAGTCAAAGACTTTAAGGCTTCCGGAATATTTGGAGTGTCTGAGAATCCGTAATGCACGACCACACGGTAAAATCCCTTTCCTAGATCTTGCATTTCAACCCTCTCTTCACGTGGTACGCGAGGAATCTCCTCTGTTACAACCATTAACATAATCACCTGCTCGTGGAGTACTTTATTATGTTTAACATTATGCAAGAGTGCCGGTGGGGTGTTGTCAATGCTGCGATTCATGAATATTGCAGTACCTGGAACACGACTAACACCTGTGTTGGCCATTTCAAGTACAAAATGTTCAAAAGGAATGCTCTTATGACGCAACCGCTCACCAAGTATCTCACGCCCGCGACACCAGGTAGTCATCAGGGTGAATACTGCTAGTCCCATTGCTAGTGGAAACCATCCTCCATGGCCAATCTTAATAATGTTACTACCTAAATATATGGCATCAATTATGAAGAAAGGTAGTAAGATGAGCAGCGCCTTATATCTAGTCCAACGCCACCTAACCCTAGCGACAAAATAAAGTAAGATAAGAGTTATGATCATGGTGCAGGAAACAGCAAAGCCATACGCAGAAGCCAGGCTACTTGAGGAGCGGAATTCTAGCACAAGCCAAAGAGTTGCAATTAAGAGTGCATAATTAAGCTGCGGTATATAGATCTGTCCAATAGCGTCTGAGGATGTGTGCACTATCTGTAAGCGCGGTAGGTATCCGAGCTGTACTGCCTGTCTAGTAAGAGAAAATGCTCCAGAGATTACAGCTTGTGAAGCAACTGCTGTTGCGGCTGTAGCCAGAGCCACCATAGGAATGAGCGCCCAATCAGGGACTAATAGGTAAAACGGATTGTATACGGCATTCTGATCCCGTAACAGCAAGGCACCTTGGCCGAAGTAGTTAAGGGTTAGGCATGGCAGAGCAACCATGAACCAGGCATGTCTGATGGGGATGCGGCCGAAGTGTCCCATATCAGCGTACATCGCCTCACCTCCGGTTACGACAAGAAAAACACAGCCGATTATCCACATCGATGACCAGCCATGGTTAATCAAAAACTGAATTGCGTAAGATGGGTTGATTGCCCAGAGCACGTCAGGAGAATGAGAGATGCTGTTAAGCCCAAGAAATCCGATCGATAAAAACCAGACTAAGATAACTGGTCCAAAAATAAAACCGATTTTTGTTGTACCGTGACGCTGAACTAGGAATAGGCAACTTAAAATTATAAGTGTCAGAGGAATAATATAGTCATCAAATGCGGTGGTAGCTACTTTAAGACCTTCAACAGCACTTAATACGGAGATAGCTGAGGTAAGCATGCTGTCCCCATACAGAAGTGAGGTTCCGAAAAGTCCCAATAATAGGAGGGTGCTGCGCTTTACAACCGGATTACGGGTACGTGGATGAAGCAAGGCCGTTAGCGCCATTACGCCACCCTCTCCACGATTGTCAGCTTTAAGAACAATTCCCTGGTATTCTATACAGATCGTCATTATCAGGGCCCAAAAAATAAGGCTCAATATTCCAAAAATATTCTCAGCACTGGGTGGAATGGCGTGTGAGCCGAAAAAACACTCTCTAATGGCATACAATGGACTAGTGCCGATATCGCCGAAAACGACACCGAGAGCAGTGAGTGTTAGTACAGCGTGAAACTTCTGTGTGCTATTGCCAGCGTGATGCTTGTTGTCGGTGCTCATATTTTGCTAAGCAGTATGCCAGAAGCTTTGACCTCTGAATATACTGAGAAAACTCTATATAGACCTTATGACGCACCCCTCCAAGAAGTAAACTAATAATCGTAGGTTGCTTGTTGTTCCAATGAATAACAAGCCGAGCTACATTTACTAATGGAGGAATGCGTCATAAGGTCTAGAGCACAGTAAGTTCCACTGTTCCTGATCCTGTATCAACTGTTAGTCCAGATAGACCAGGCTCAAGTGTGCAGGTGTGCGGAGCAGGGCAGATTAGGTTGCCATTGATCATAACAAAAAAATCTTTCCCTAAGAAAAAGATAGTAACTACGAAGCTTTCGCTGATTAATCCAGCATATGCGGGGCTTGCGTTAGTTACAGTCATATCGATGCTAGTTACACCACTTAAGCCTCCTCCTCCTGATCCAAGGCTGCGTCCACCGCTGCTTTGTGCAAAGACATTTGCTTGGGAGGATAAATAGTATGCGGTGAAAAAAAGCATTGAAAAGAGAGCCACTAATCTCTTTGTGATGATGCGAGGTCTTGAAGCTCTTGGAAGAAATGGAAGCATACTGTGTTGAAGGGTAGCAGATAGAATAATTCAAGTCAAAGTTAAATTAAACAAATATATTGATTTAACTATATGTTGCTCTATATACTTGTCAGAGGAGGTGTTTGTTCATGGTCAAAGCTGATCACGCTAGAGGAGTAGCTGTTGCTGCAATTGCGGCTCTGTTTTCAGCTCCACATGCCGTGGCACTCCCACCAATGCCATTGAAGATGCCTAGGCTAGAAGAGTCATTGGCAGTCGAGGGCGACAGCCAGGCAGAAAAACTCTCTATCTTTTCAGCTCTCCCGTTGGGTGTTCGGCAAGCCATAATGGCACGAGTGGAGGAGCGCCTCGATCAGCTAGATGATCCATTTTTTATAGCTATGACGAGATTTACAGGATCAGCTCAAGTAGGTGATTTGCCGCTATATGCTCCACAGGTGGTGGTGCAGTATCTAGAAGGTGGCAATAAGAGAGATTTTGTCGGTACCTCCGCAAATGGCGAATCAGATCAAACTACAGGCGCCCTTCCGTTTGCACTTGATGTTAAATATGTAGATCGCGGTCTTTATAGAACGGAACTTACTAGTCAGGACCTCTATCCCAATCTTCAATTTAGAGCTGCACTAAACGGATATCATTCTAATACAGCGTTGTGGCTTGCCACCTTGCTCAAAGAGCTAGATAACGGCCAAGACTTTTTTGCCGGAGATCAGCTAAAAAGGGAGAATGGATTTTATCTAGACTTTAGTAAGCTTCTCGATACTCGTCTTCCAGGAAAGAGTTGTACTATAGATATAGGGCTTCGTACCGCTGATTATACTGATACGACCTGGCTAGATCTGGCATTTGAACCGTTCAAGGCAATAGTTGAGAAGCATTTTGGCGAGGATGGTAAGTACCCCACTGGAAAAATCTGGTCGGGACAACAGGATAAGCGTTTTATATTACTACAGGTATTTCTTTCATATAGAATTTTTAGGCAGGAACGAGAGGCCTCTGCTTTAGCTTGGGTATTAAACCCTGATGATTCTTTTCCCGCATCTTATAAAAGTTTTGAAAAAAGATTTGGACCTGGTACGCCTAAGGAGAAATTAAGCTGGAGAGAGGAGGCTATTGTTTGGTTAGGCGATATGCCTGATTTCTTTCGTCAGATAGATGAGACGAAGACTGCGCTTATTAGAGCGCCTGCAACTCCACCGAGTGGGGGAATAGTAGCTGGCTCACAACCAGATTTTTATCGAGCGGCTGCTGCCTCTCTTGCGCAACGAGGAGTTAAGGACCATCCAGACACATTGGATACGCTAGCTGTGTTGAATGAACGATGGCGAATGCGTAATACTTTAGTAGCATTGATCGCCACTGAGGAGCTTGCTAATGCAACCAGATAAGGGAAGTGGAATGAATCTTGTTATGAAGTTAGCAGCTATTTTTTTCTTTTTAATTTCAACAGCTGCAGCTGCTCCTAATATCCTGGTTATTGTGACAGACGATCACCGGCTTGATCAGATCGACCCATTTATGCCGACTGTTCGAAATGAGATCTTTAATAAGGGAGTTGAGTTTTCACGCGCTTATGTTACTACTCCAGCCTGTTGCCCGAGCCGTTCTAGTATCTTTACCGGACTTTATGCCAAGAACCACGGTGTATTGACAAACCGTGGTGACCTAAAACTACCAACAATATTTAAGTACCTCAAGGATGATTATTATCAGGGAATTATCGGGAAGTATTTAAATACATGGAATGGAGAGCCTCGGCCAGAGTTTGATTATTGGGTAGCTTTTGACAAGGGGTCTACACGTTATCTTAACCCACGGTTAAATATTAATGGAACTTGGAGTGATGTGCCGGGGTATATTACTAATATTTTTACTGTACATGCTCTGAAATTTCTTGAGCATGCCAGGGAGCAGTCCAAGCCGTTTTTTCTTACGTTAACCTATAACGCACCACACGATTCGGCTACGCCTGATCCAGATGTTGAAAGGGAATTCGATAATATGCCGTTTTCATTTCCGTTGGCATTCAATAGAAGTTATCATGGTCAGGTATCCTGGCTTAGAGATTACCCAAAGAGGAAAGATATTCAAATACAAAAGATTATGGAGAGGACACGTGATCGTTGGGAATGTTTAGGTTCAGTTGATCGGTCTATTATGAACGTTTTATCTTCTCTTGAACAGAACAATCAATTAGCTAATACCATAATCTTTTTTATCTCTGATAACGGATTATTTAATGGCGAGCACAAATTAACACAGAAGGACTCGCCTTATGAGCCAGCCGTACATGTGCCTTTTGCTATACGTTATGATGCTATCATCAGTACACCGCGTAAAAGCGATAGCATTGTAGCTAACATTGATATTGCACCAACTATCTTTGATGTTTTAAGTAAGCCAGCACCGCGTCGTTTCGACGGTCTCTCACTTAAGAATCTTTTAAGTACTGAGACTCCTGTACGAGATCATCTCTTTTTAGAAGGGTATAGAGATGCAGGTTTAAAAAGAAAGTTCCGCGCACTAGTAGAAAAAAAATATAAATTTATAGAGTATTGGCCTTACGATGGTAATTCCCGTAATTGGGAGCTATACGACCTAGATCAAGATAGTGGAGAGACAAAAAATCTTGTTAGAGTGCCGACATTTAGAGAGACAGTTACTAAGTTTAATAAAAAAATCCTGGATTTTTACTCTGAGAATTGAGGCTTATAAAGCAAGTGCTTATCTCTACAGAGCTTGGTAGTATGTTCTTATTGGCATTTCCCCTAATAATTGCTAAAACCTAGGGTCATGACCGCAAAGCTTAAAAAGCTTAACAAAATCCTAATTGCGAACCGTGGTGAGATTGCGATTCGAATCTTTCGGGCTGCCACTGAGCTTAAGATTCGAACAGTGGCGATGTATACCTACGAGGATCGTTACTCCCTCCATCGCTATAAAGCGGATGAATCATATCAAATTGGAAGAGACGATGAGCCACTACGTCCTTATATAGATATAGATCAAGTTTTAAAACTTGCGAAAGAGCAGGGGGTTGACGCTATCCACCCAGGTTACGGGTTTATCTCAGAAAATGTAAATCTTGCACGTGCCTGTGAGGAGCAAGGAATTATATTTGTAGGTCCTCGTCCAGATGTGATGGATAAGCTAGGAGATAAGATCCGAGCTAAGAAGATTGCACGGCAAGTCGGGGTTCCGGTGATCGAGGATAGCCGTGAGCCGTTAAAAAATATTGATATCGCCAAGAAAGAAGCAGCGCGGATTACTTACCCGGTTATTATAAAGGCAAGTGCCGGAGGCGGCGGGCGCGGAATGCGTGTGGTGCGAAACGATCGTGAGCTTGAGAGCTGTTTTGATGAGGCGCGCAGTGAGGCATTAAAGGCTTTTGGTGATGATACTGTTTTCTTTGAGAAATATATAGAGGATCCAAAGCATATAGAGGTGCAGATACTCGGAGATAACTATGGCAATATTGTGCACCTCTTTGAGCGTGACTGCTCAGTGCAGAGACGATTCCAAAAGGTAGTAGAGGTTGCGCCTGCACCAACGCTTTCTCCTCAGGTAAGAAACGAGCTGCATCAATATGCTTTAAAGATTGCGCATCATGTAAAGTATAACAATGCCGGCACCGTAGAGTTTCTTGTTGATCCGCAGGAGCGAGTATATTTTATCGAGGTAAATCCGCGTATCCAGGTCGAGCATACCGTAACAGAAGAGATTACAGGTATCGACATAGTAAGATCACAGATTCTTATTGCACGTGGCCACGCTCTGCATGATGCGGGCATTTTTCTGCGCACGCAGGAAGATGTGACGTATCATGGCTATGCGATTCAGTGCCGTATCACAACTGAAGATCCGCAGAACAATTTCAAGCCTGACTATGGGCGCATAGTTGCTTATAGAAGTCCGGGTGGTTTCGGGATTAGACTTGATGGAGGTAGCGCGTATCCAGGGGTTAATGTCTCACCATTTTTTGATTCTCTGCTTGTGAAAGTTACGGCCAAAGGCCGAACACTAAGAGGGGCCTGTGAGCGCATCAAGAGAGCATTAGAGGAGTTTAGAATACGTGGTGTTAAAACTAATATAGCTTTTCTTGAGAATGTGATTACCCATCCTGTATTTATCGATGGCCGAGCGACTGTGCGGTTTATTGATAATCATGCTGAGCTGTTTCAGTTTGTCAGACGCCGCGATCGAGCAAGCAAGGTTCTTAGATATTTGGGAGATCTAATTGTAAATGGTAACCCCGATGTAAAGACTTTCGATAGAGAGCGGGAATTTAGAAGAGAGGTAGTTCCTGAGTGCGATAAGTTTGCGCCGTATCCAGACGGGAGTAAGCAGCGTCTTTCGCAGCTTGGACGGGATGGATTTGTAAAATGGCTAAAAGAGACACGCACAATTCAATATACAGATACTACCTTTAGGGATGCACATCAATCACTGCTAGCAACACGTGTGCGTACGATTGATATGTTGCGCGTTGCTGAGAGCTTTGCCAAGAAGCACCCTGAAGTCTTTTCGATGGAGGTTTGGGGAGGCGCAACCTTTGATGTGGCCCTGCGCTTCCTACATGAATGTCCGTGGGAGCGGCTCCGTCTGTTACGAGAAGCAATGCCCAATATCCTTCTACAGATGCTATTACGCGGCTCTAATGCAGTTGGCTATACCAGTTATCCTGACAATCTTGTCTCTATGTTTGTTGAGAAGTCTTGGGAGGCTGGCGTTGATATTTTCCGCATCTTCGATTCTATGAATAATCTAGAGGAGATGAAGGTAAGTATTAAGGCTGTGCGTGATCGTACCGGTGGACTGGCCGAAGGTTGTATCTGTTATACGGGAGACCTTTTAGATCCAACTCGTAGGAAATACGGCTTACAGTACTATATTGATCTTGCTCGCCGCCTTGAGGATCAGGGTATTCATATTCTTGGCATAAAGGATATGGCTGGATTGTTAAAGCCTTATGCAGCTGAGCAGCTCATTGCGGAGCTTAGGAATGTACTGACAGTGCCAATCCATCTGCACACGCATGATACCTCATCTTTACAAACTGCAACCTATCTCAAGGCTGTCGAAGCAGGTGTTGACGTAGTGGATGTTGCTTTAGCTTCAATGTCAGGTCTTACCTCGCAGCCTAACTTTAACTCGGTGGTGGCGATGTTGAAGGGACATGAGCGGGAGTTAAAACTTGATTTACAGTCACTTAATCAGTTCTCCAACTATTGGGAGGCGGTGCGGGAGTTTTACTATCCTTTTGAATCAGGGCTTAAAAGCGGAACAGCAGAGGTGTTTGAGCATGAGATTCCGGGAGGGCAATACTCTAACCTTCGCCCGCAGGCACGTGCATTAGGTTTAGAAGATGAATTTGAAAAGATAAAAAGAAACTTTGCAGGTGTAAACAAGCTTTTTGGTGATATTGTAAAAGTTACACCTTCTTCGAAAGTAGTAGGGGATTTCGCACTGTATCTTACCGCTAATAATATTGATCCAGAGGATGTATTGGCTAAGGCAGATACGATCTCATTTCCTGAATCTGTTAAGAGCATGTTTAAAGGAGAGATCGGAGTTCCGCCAGAGGGATTTCCGGCGGAGTTGCAGTCTGCGATTCTAAAAGGGGAGAAGCCCCTCCAGGGTCGTTCTAATGAACATCTCCCGCCTGTAGATTTTGATGCGGAGTATGAGGCTTTTTTAAAGAAGTTTGACAGTAGTCTTACCTTTCTGGATTACCTCTCCTATAAAATGTATCCGAAGGTGTATGAGGATTATTATTACCATTGGGAAACATACGGAAGAGTCGATCCGATTCCAACACCGGTATTTTTCTACGGATTGAAGCTTAACGAGGAGGTTTTAGTACCAATCGATCAAGGTAAAACACTTATAGTGCGGTTTTTAAACGTTAGTGAGCCTGATGAGAGCGGCATGCGCACCATCTTCTTCAAGTTAAATGGAGAGAACCGAGGTATTGAAGTTCGGGATCGTTCTTATAAAGTGACAAAAGTTTCGAATGTCAAGGCCACAAAGCCAAACGAGATTGGATCCCCTTTGCAGGGTAGGCTCTCAAAGCTGTTAGTTAAAGAGCAGGTCGCGGTCTCGAAGAACCAACCTCTTTTCGTTATCGAGGCCATGAAGATGGAGAGCACTATTCGTGCCAGCTTTGAGGGAAAGATCAGGAGATTGCATCTTAAAGAGGGGTCGTTGGTAGAGCAGGACGATCTTGTAGTTGAAATGGAATAGAGGCAAGATAGTTACCTTAATTTATCGGAGAATACGCTATGCCAGGAATTGTAATACTATTAGTCGGAGCATTTGCTTTATTGCAGATGTCGTTCTATGTGCTCAAAGAATATGAACGTGGAGTAATTTTTCGTTTCGGACGCCTTGGACCAATGAAAGGGCCTGGGCCTCGATTGATTATACCTTTTGTAGATCGTCTTGTACGGGTTGATCAGCGTACCATTACGATGGACGTTCCGAGTCAGGATGTAATAACCAAGGACAACGTTTCTATTAAAGTTAATGCCGTACTCTATTTCCGCGTTATGGAGCCTGATAAAGCAATTACACAGGTTGAAAACTATCTATATGCAACGAGTCAGCTTGCCCAAACAACCTTGAGGAGTGTCTGCGGTGAGGCTGAGCTTGATGATCTGCTTTCGAAGCGCGACCAGATTAATCTTCGTATGGCTGAAATCCTTGATCACCAAACCGCACCATGGGGAGTAAAGGTTTCAAATGTTGAGGTCAAACACATCGACCTGCCGCAGGAGATGCAGCGCGCTATGGCTAAACAGGCAGAAGCGGAACGTGAAAGACGGGCCAAGATCATTCAGGCGGAAGGAGAATACCAAGCAGCGGAGAAGCTAACTGCCGCAGCTGGCACTATGTCCTCTCAGGCGGGTGCGATGCAATTGCGCTATCTTGAAACATTGCGACATATCGCTTCAGAACATAATTCAACCATACTTTTCCCAATACCGATGGATCTTTTGGAGGCCTTTAGAGGGAGGTTGAAGGGAGGGGGATAGATGGTATAGTGAGTTCTTAAAATATTAGTCCCTGGGAACGCGGGCTTCCAGTCCGCAAACGAAATTGCAGGCACTAAGTAGCGAGCTAGAAGCTCGCGGTCCCAGTACCCATGTGCTAGTTTTTCCCGAACTTAATGAGCAAATACGATCTGTTTACCTACAATTTGCCGAACGATCGTATCGCCGATCGCCCGATCTATCCGCCGGAAGCTGCTAAACTCCTCGTTATTAACCGTTCGGCTAAGCAGCTCATAGATCTACAATTTACAGAGATTACTCAATTTCTTAAGCCGAGCGATCTGATTGTGTTCAATGACACCAAGGTCTTACCGTCTCGTCTTTTCGGCGTTGGGGACCGCGGCGCCAAATTAGAGCTTTTACTTCTACGCGCTAAGCCTGAGATTGAAAACGGGTTTGTATGCTTGGGGAGGCCGTTAAAGAAATTTCGGCCGAATACGGCTATTGTATTTGGACCGGAGCTAGAGGCCCAGATACTTGCACGTATATCTGAGAGTGAGGTGCTAGTTAAGTTTAATGTACGATCAGATGGGCTTTCATTAAATACACTGCTGAACAGGTATGGCAGTATGCCGATTCCACCTTATATTAGAGGCGGCATAGCTGATCAGAGAGACTTTACTGATTATCAGAGTGTCTTTGCGAGAGAGGAGGGATCGATTGCAGCTCCGACAGCAAGCCTGCATTTCTCTAATGCCTTGATTGATAGTATTAGAGTGACTGGGTGTGAGATTGGGTATCTGACACTACATCTTAGCACCGCCAGTTTTTTTAGTTTGTATCAAGGTAACTCTCTAGAGGAGTCGGAGATTCGTCCGCCGGGGGAAGAATACGGAAGAGTCAGTACTATGTTGGCTCAGAAAATTGCAAATAAGAAGAGTTCAGGTGGTAAAGTACTGGCGGTAGGGACCTCTGTTGTGCGAGCACTTGAGTCGTTTGCTGCAAACACCAGTTATAGACTTGATGAATTTAATCCAACAACTTTATTTATTACACCAGGGTATCAATTTAAGATAGTTGATAAACTTGTTACAAACTTTCACCAACCAGGCACCACTCATCTTAGTCTGGTAGAGGCTATTTTGGGGCGAGAGTTGTTAGAAAATGCTTATAGACACGCCTTGCATAATTCATACCGATTTCTTAGTTATGGTGACGGGATGGCTGTGCTATAAGTAGAGGAGTTTAATATTATGCGCCCGAATCCATTCGACATTAAAATTACCGATGGCTTAGCCCGCTCTGGAATATTTAAAACGATCCACGGCAATTTTGAAACACCAAACTTTATGCCATGCGCAACGCAGGGTACGGTGAAAGGTGTTGATTCTGGTCGACTTAAAGATGCTGGTGCGCAGATTGTCTTAGTTAATACTTACCATCTATGGCTTAGGCCGGGTGAGGAGATCGTAGCCCAGCAAGGAGGTATTCATAAATTCATGTCCTGGTCGGGGCCAATCCTTAGCGATAGCGGAGGCTTTCAGGTATTCAGCCTAAAAGGTATCCGCAAGATTAGAGAAGAAGGGGTTGAATTCAGATCGCATATCGATGGATCACTTAGATTTCTTTCACCGGAGATCTGTATTCAAACTCAGGACAAGCTAGGTGTTGATATCGCAATGGTGCTTGATGAATGTCCGGCGGCGGGTTTGTCTAAGGTAGATGTAGAAAGTTCATTGGAGTTGACGCTGCGTTGGGCAAAGCGTGCTTTGGCGGTGCCGCGGCGGGAAAGTATGTTTTTATTCGGCATTACACAGGGCGGGGTCTTTCCTGATTTGAGGAAGCGGGCGGCAGAGGCCTTGGCGGCACAGCCGTTTGACGGGTATGCTATCGGAGGGGTAAGTGTCGGGGAGGAGAAAGGGTTAATTCATGAGGTCTTTAGTTACCATCCCGCAGAGCTTCCGTCTGATCGAATTAGGTACTGTATGGGTGTTGGAACGCCTGAGGATATTGTGGAAGGAGTAAAAGGGGGAGTCGACCTATTTGATTGCGTCATGGCCACACGTGCCGGGAGGTTTGGAAGGGCGTTTATAAGCGAGACACCTTTTATTAACTTACGTAATAGTAGATTCTCTAATGATAACAAGCCTTTAGATATGCTTTGCCGGTGTATCGTCTGCTCTAACTATAGCCGTGCATATATAAATCATCTTTTTAAAGCTAAAGAGATGCTGGGGCCTGTACTTCTCAGTATACATAATCTAGCACACTATTTTGACTTGATGACTAGCATCCGACAGGCTATTTACGATAAAACCTTTCTGTCACTATATAACCAGATTAAAAATCGTTGGATTGTTCAAGGATATGGAAATGAAACGTTGGAGTAGGAATATCTCATTTGCTGTTTTCACTATTTTTCTTTGCAGCGTTGCATTTGCTCAGGATGTCGCGCCTAAATCACCTTCTTTCGGAGAGCTTATAATGCGCATGCTTCCGATGTTTGTAATGGTGTTTTTTGTATTTTATTTTTTAGTTAGTCGTCCGCAGATGCAAAAGATAAAAGCACAGCAGGAGCTTCTTTCGGCATTGAAGAAAGGAGATACAGTCGTAACAAGCGGCGGCATTGTAGCTAAAGTAGCAGCGATAGAGGATCCACATGTTTTGTTAGACTTAGGGAATAATACCCGACTAAGAGTTGAACGGGATCATGTTTCAAAAAAAATCGTAGCCGAGAAAGATAAAGAGAAAGTAGCAGCTTAGATATTTTATGGGAAAATTATGAGTGAGAGTTTACGTAATCGAATAATAATATTTTTAGTAGTTTTAGTCGTAGCAGTATTGTTCATACTGCCGACGTTTTTCCGTGATCAGCTAGGGGCAGGTTGGATCTCCCGTCCTATATCATTAGGACTAGACCTGAGTGGAGGAGCGCACCTTGTATATGAAGTTAAAGCTGCAGAGGCTGTAAAGAGCAGGTTGCAGACACTAGCTTTTTCTGTGCGTGCAAAATTGAGGGATGAAAAGGTTGCACTGCTGCGCTCTGCTGTTAATGCAGAAAATCAGCTGCAGCTTGTTCTACTCAGTGAGCGTAGTATCGATCAGGCTAAAAGTATAATTGAAAAGGAGTTCAGGGAGCTAACCTATATTGACAAGGTGGCTGAAAGCAGTCAGGCCGCACTTCTCTACGGTATATCTGAAATTCAGGCTAAGCGAGTAGAGCAGGAGGCTATTAACCAGGCAGTTGAGACACTGCGTAACCGTGTAGATCAGTTCGGAGTAGCAGAGCCTCTAATTCAGAAAGTTGGCACGAGCCGGATTCTTCTTCAGATGCCAGGTATTCAGGATATTGAGTCGGTTAAAAAAGTTGTAGGCTCTGTGGCTAAACTTGAATTTCGTCTAGTGCCACAATCCGGGGCCGGATCCAATACAGTTAGTTTAAAAAATAGAGAAGGAGCACAGGTAGTTGTTGAAGACCAAGCATTAATGACAGGTGATGCAGTTGATGATGCGCGTGTGAACATGTATCAAGGACAGGTTGATGTAACGCTGAAGCTTACTACCGATGGGACCAAGACCTTTAGAAGAATTACTTCTGAAAATGTAGGACGACAATTGGCAATCATACTTGATAATATTGTTTACTCATCCCCTGTGATACGTGAGGCTATACCGGGGGGGAGCGCAAATATATCAGGTGGATTTACTATGGTTGAAGCGCGGCAGCTAGCTGTCGTACTGCGAGCCGGTGCATTGCCTGCTCCGCTGGAAGTTATGGAGGAGCGTACGGTTGGGCCAACATTAGGCAAGGAGTCGATAGAAAAGGGTGTTTTGGCGATGCTGATCGGGTTTGCTGCGATTATCACTTTTATGGTGATTTATTATAAAAAATCCGGCGCGGTAGCCGTCGCTACGCTGGCAGTAAACGTAGTTCTTGTGATCGCCTGCCTTTCGGCCTTCGGTGCTACTCTGACATTACCTGGACTGGCAGGTGTAGCTCTAACCATTGGCATGGCGGTTGATTCTAATGTAATTATATTCGAGCGCATACGAGAAGAGATAAGAAACGGAGCTACCCGCGATGTTGCAGTATCTGCAGGATTTGATAAGGCACTAACGGCGATCCTGGATTCGAATATTACAACTCTGCTCTCAGGATTAATTTTATTATATTTTGGAACAGGACCTATACGCGGATTTGCCGTAACTCTATGTATCGGTATTGTTACCACCATTTATTGTGCAACTTTCTGCTCTAAGTTGGGGTTTGATCTTTTCCCGATGCGCAGTGACAAAACACTTTCAATTTAATAATGGAATCTTTTGTATGGAACTAATCTCTAAAAAATTAAACTTCGATTTTATAGGCAATTGCTGGAAGGGGATCTCAATTTCCTTAGCCCTATTAGTAATGAGCTTTTATATCTGGTTCGCAAAAGGTGAATCAAAATACGGCATCGATTTTAAGGGTGGACACGAGCTTGTAGTAAAAATTACGGGTGCTCCTGGTAGTGAAAAGATTCGAGAGATGTTAGTGCAGTCCGGAGTTGATGATATTATTGTGCAGTCTTTTGAAATTGGAAGTGATGAATATTCTATTCGCTTAAGCGTAAACGCCGGAGATAGTAAGACGGTGCGTGAAAAAATTGATGGGGGTCTCAAAAAGGCTTTTGATGCTAACTATCAAGGGGTAATCAAGAGCGACTTCGTCGGCCCTACTATAGGAGAAGAGCTAAGAACTAGAGCTTTGTATGCCTGTCTTTTTGCCTTAATAGGAATTCTTATTTATGTTGCCTACCGTTTCGAAATGGCCTTTGCGCTAGGTGCTGTAGTGGCTCTATTCCATGACGTAATCGTGGCGATGGGTGTGTACCTGATGTGTGGGCATACTATTAATGTTGGCACTGTAGCTGCTGCGCTTACTATAGTGGGCTATTCGGTCAACGACACCATTGTCATCTTTGATCGAGTACGGGAGGAGATCTTAAAACATGATAAATTTGATCTAGCTGCTTTGATGAACGAGAGTATTAATGCGACTTTGTCACGCACTATTATCACAAGCATGCTCACGATTTTTTCAGTATTAGCGCTTCTAATTTTTGGCGGCGGAGCAATAGCTGATCTAAGTGTTTACCTCCTAGCTGGTATGGTGGCAGGATGCTACTCCACCATTTTTATCGCCTCTCCGGTTGCGTTATGGTGGAATAAGATCAGAAGTCCTGAGATTGCGACGGCAGCACGAGCGTAGAATTGCGCTCAGTAGATGAGATACTTTGAAATCTATTGATGCAGATCTGCTTTCTCGCTCCGGAGTTTATGAAAATGCCGGCTAGTGGTCAGACCATATAATATTTCGTGACATTAATAGGCTGAAATCATTCATATTATCTGAGTAATATCAAATTGCTAGACACTGCTACAAATTTCACTAGAACAAGCTATGAAATGTTTGACAAGTGCTATAATTTACGATAAAGAGTAATAAGTGATTTTTAAACGAAAATTCATAAATACTTTACTGAGTAGGCTCAAGGAGCCCGCTCCTTTAATTCAGGCAATACTAGGTCCACGCCAAGTTGGAAAAACTACGGCGATTCGACAACTGTTAGCCGATATTCAGATCCCATTTCATTACTGCTCAGCCGATCTCTCTATTTCATTACCCAGCAGTTGGATAATAGAACAGTGGCAAGAAGCTCTCTTAAAGGGAGAGGGCTCACTCTTAGTCATTGATGAAATTCAGAAAATTAGCAACTGGTCTGAGCTCCTAAAGAAACTTTGGGATGATAGTATTTCAAATAAAAGAATAAAGGTGATCATTTTAGGTTCCAGCTCATTAAAAATACAAAAGGGACTTACAGAGAGTCTAACTGGAAGGTTTGAACTGATAAGAGTTTTTCACTGGAGCTTCTCAGAATACAAAGAGGCATTTGGCTGTGATCTAAACAGCTATCTCCAGTATGGTGGCTACCCAGGATCATTCGAGTATATAAATGATTATTCACGGTGGCACTCTTACATTAAGGATTCAGTAATTGAGACAGTAATTGGCCAAGATATATTGAGCTTAACTTCAGTTAGTAATCCAGCTCTATTTCGTCAGGCCTTCGAAATCTTATCGTCATATCCAGCACAAGAAATAAGCTATAATAAGCTGCTGGGCCAACTTCAGGATCGAGGTAACACAGATTTAGTGAAAAAGTATATTGAATTATATGAAGGAGCTTTTCTATTTAGAGCATTAGAAAAGTATAGCAACAAAGCTACCCTAAGAAAGAGCTCTACTCCAAAGATTCTGCCTCTCTGTCCATGTCTAGCAACAGTACATCAAGGTAAAGAGGCTTTAGCTGACAATGAATTTAGAGGACGATTATTTGAGCTAGCTGTTGGCGCAGATCTAAATAGGTTACAAGGCGAGCTTTACTACTGGAGAGAGGGAAGTAATGAGGTAGATTACATCTATAAGCTTGGCAAGACAGTTTGGTCGATTGAGGTTAAATCAGGGCGGAAAAAGAGTGTACGGGGCTTAGAAAAGTTTACTGATAAATTTCCCAAAGCGCGGATGGTGATCGTTAATTCGGATAATTATGAAAGTTTTTCTGCTGATCCTGAAAACTTTCTTGAGCGCCTGAGATAAATCTTAGAGAGCGTAAAATTATTACCAGTTATTCAGTCCTTGCACTGAAAACTAAGTTTCCTACTGGGACCGCGGGCTTCCAGCCCGCTTGATCGAGGAATTTGCCAAGACATAGTTGACCCCAATAAATTGTCCCCAATAAATTGTCCCCAATAAATTGTCTCACTGACATTGCGAACCTCCTACTAAAAATTGTAGATTTGAAATCAAATAAGTTGGTGACTAAAAACTCAATTTATATAGAATCTTAGCGCCAAGCATTAAGCCAGTTAGCGTGCTATTATTGCCTTAAAATATGCTTTCAAAGCATATTTTTCTTAAGAACTCTTAGATATTGGCAACAAGATTTGACCTTATTCCCTGAAATTATTAATATTTTCTACTGTTTTGAAATCAGCTTAACTAGAATGACCATTAGCAATGTCTCTGTGAGAATTTTTTTGGGAATTTTATGGGGAATTTTATGAGGCTCGCAAGGGTCCCGTTTAATTTTGATGCTTATTAGAAACTGTTGACTATAAATAATTAGTTATGGGAGATCGTTTGAAATAATCGCTTCCCCTAAGCTTTGTCCCTCTATGGCGAAATTTACAGCAAGATATGAGATCGTGGCGACAAAGAGTATAGTTGCCTCAGAACTGGCTAGAATGCAAAAGGCATGCTTTGATGAAGAAATACTACAATGCTATAAGGACAACAATGAAGAGCAATTATATTGGGAGCAGTTTGACTGTCTCAAGAACAAGGTAAAGGGATACCGGACTTTCAATAAGATAATTAGTTTGGGGCATTCCGATGTAAAAAGTTTTGCAAAAAAGCTAACGGAAAAGCTGACGCAGTTATTCAATACAATTGGTGCCACTCACTTAATTATAATCTCTGATTTAAAAAATGATTTTTTTGGAAATAGAGATAATAAGTTCAAACCATTAAAACAGGCGTATAATAAACTTGAAAAAATTGTTGGTGACAAAACATTTAAAGAGGCCTTTTCTGTCGATATAGATGATTTAAAAGACTTCATAGAAATTATCTTTTGGATAACGCGTTGCGATCCAAGCGTGCCTGGTCTTTACCTATTTGACGATGGAGAGCAAATTCAAATTAGATTGTGCAAATATGGAAACATACATTTGATACAATATAAAAAAGTTGTTTTGACAGAGGGCAAATTGAAAGACTTGGGTTGGACAATTCTTAAAAAAAAGTGTTTTGACAACTTTACTAGTACCGGTAGGATTGAAGGAAGGCAGCTAAAAGTATAATATTTTCTCTCACCTTTCCCGAAGTCTCTGTGAAAAATTTATGTTGTGTTTCTTAGTTGCTCCGCCAGCCGTTTCAGTTAGTTCCTAGACTTATGTGTTATCCCCTTTCCAAATACCTCAAATTCTTCCAAAGTAGCAGTCGCATATATTTCTTCAAAATCACTACCTACGGATGCACGCTCACGGAACTTTTTAAAAGCGTGTGCAGCACTCTTACTGATAGTTAGACATCCACAACCGTCTCCAATATCCGCACAAACCCCAAGCTCAGATGTATCCGTCCTCTCCCACCCAGGTGTCGATTTGCAATAAATTGAACAGCGGT
>CAZKXU010000071.1:0-18837 GCA_964556665.1 uncultured Bdellovibrionales bacterium
GGGGCAACGATGTGATGCTAGACGTGAAAAAACTTATTTGGAGGAGCACTAGGATACCTCAGAGGGCTTCTACGCTGCTTCACAATTCAGCACCCTGCAAAGATATGCCACTAATATGACAACACCTACCGTAGCCGAGACAAAGCTAGATCTAAGTTTCGCATCATTGTTAAACGACTCACATCTAGTAAAAGGACTGGCAGCGCTTAATATAACCGTACCTACAGAGGTACAAGCTCTAACTATCCCGCTTGCTCTTCAAGGCAAGGACGTTATTGTTCAGGCACAGACAGGTAGCGGAAAAACATTTGCCTTTATGCTGCCTATACTTGCAAAAATTCGCGCCATGCCTCCAACTAGAAGCACTGCTGCGCTAATTATTACACCGACACGTGAATTGGCATTACAGGTAAAAAAAGTTGTTCAGACACTCTCCTCTGACATAACCCCAGCCTGCATAATCGGCGGAGCAAATTCACGCAAACAGGAGAATGAGCTTAAGCATGATCAACGTATCATAGTTGGCACGCCCGGACGCCTGCTCGATTTTATTAGTCAGCGGCTAATTCTACTTCGTAAATGTAATACTTTTGTGTTGGATGAAGCGGACGAGATGCTTTCCATGGGGTTTGTAGATGAGGTAAGAGAGATTCTGAGAAGACTCCCAGTCAAGCGTCAAGGAATGTTTTTCAGCGCAACGATAACTAACCGGGTATCTTCCCTAGCAAATAGTTTTCTTAAAAATCCTGAAAAAATTGTAGTCGAAGTTAACAAGGAGGATCAGCCAAAGATAGAGCACTGCTTCTGCAAAGTTGATGGTGGTGTAGCCAGCAAGGTGAAGGCGTTATGCCACATCTTTGCCGATTTAAAGCCACATTCAGCGATTGTGTTTTGTAATACCAAGTCAGATACAGAGTTAGTTGAAGTCTACCTGAAGCGTAGAGGCTTCGACGCCAGTAAGATAAACGCCGACCTTAGTCAACGCGAGCGGGAGCAGGTCCTGACAAACCTTCGCAACGGCAAACTGAAATATCTAATTGCTACAGACGTTGCAGCGCGTGGTATAGATATTAAGGAGCTTGAGTTGGTAGTAAACTACTCACTGCCCAACGATTCAGAGAGCTACGTTCATAGGACCGGCCGCACCGGTCGCGCAGGCGCTAGCGGAACTGCAATCAGCTTAATAGGACCGCTTGATCTCGGATTTTTCCTTAGTATACAAAGAGTACTTGGAGTTGAGATGAGGGAAATTCCCCTACCCGTATTTTCTCAGTGACGTCGATAACAACGATAGTATGGAGGAGATTTGAGGAAGCGTTTGTCGATTTATTACGTATTGTAAAGGAGGAGTTGGGAAGTTTTTTGTAAAATTTGTGCCCTACAAGCGATTTATTCGAGAATTAATTGAGATTGTACCAAAATGTTTTGTAGAACAAGTACACCTCTGCTAGACAAACTAGAAAAGTCTAAATGGTCTTGTCTGTTTATGAATAGGAAGTAGAAGCACTGATTCCTAATTATGTCTGCAGCGGCGCACCTTCGCTCCAGTAAGGACTTATGGAGCGAGGCGGTTTATAGGTACCATCTGGAAAGACTACGTTCTTCTCGCCATTACGATAACGCTTAGAGGCATCTTTATAGTCGAAGTAAATCTTAAAGTACCAGGACTTGCATGCTTGCAAACGGTTCGGGCAAATAGAAAGAACTCGTGGACGATGACTAGTGATTGATGATGTTTTAGTGCTCTTAGGCTTAGCACCACGTGCTGTCTTTAAAAGATTCTCTCTCCCTGCAAACCCTTTTCCTGCCTGATACCGTTCAGCTACAATCCGTACTCGACGCTCCTCCAACTTCTTGTGCATCATCTTGACATACTCTTTTTGTGTCAGATCTTCGTACCCGGGGAGTCTTGCATATTCTAACGTTACTATATCGATATAGTCCTGAATTGCAGCCTTTGGATTGAATCGCTTAGCATCATTAAATGCGCCAATCCTTAGTACCTTAAACTTTCGCTTAATTCCATGAATCGCATCATGAAAACAGTTATATCCAGGATATTCAGATATTTTCTCAACTAACCCATCCTGCACAGGCTGCAATACAGTGTAGAAGAATCGATCTTCAATATCTGCATCACCAGGCATAAATTCGGCAGAGTATCTTCTCCCCCATAGTCTACCTCCCGGGTACTCCGGAGTAAGGCGCTTGACCGCGCGAGCTACTGACGAGTTAAGGTCTCTCATAAAATGTGCCCGATTGCACTTTGGAAAATGTGCCGGTCCCTGTGTATGATTTCCCTCTATCGCCAAGGCATATAGTTTTACCTCGTATCGTTCGGCATACTTAGCTGCATACCCTAATACAGCATCCTCCAATCGCTTGTTGTTAATAAACCATAACTCAGAGTTCCTGGTCCTAGTGGTTAAAAATGATGCAAACTGCTCGCTCTCTATTCTAGGATGATAGCCCATGGATATACTCCTTCCTTATATCTAAGTATTCGGAGATTCTATTCATTTGTTGCTTATCCCACTGCTTTCATATGCCTCTGCTCAATCCTATCAGCCAACAATGTCAGCCTCTTACGCTCTTTTACTTCAATTCACTTAAAATTATCGTCGTCGCTGAGAAAATTATTTGGGGCTCGATGCGCCGCCTCGTCCGTGCCATTAGAGAATTATGTTTTTGTACTGTACCGGTAACCGCGTGGGTTTTGTTGCGAAGAGATTGTTTGCATAGCTTATCCTTAAGTCCCTTCTTTCTTATTTCTTCATGAACTTCAAGCGTATCATAAGCAGAATCACCATATACTTCAGTCCCTATTGGTACCCCGCGGAGAAGATCGCCACTTACTAACGGTTCATTCATAGACGCTTCTGTGATGACATGTGCTTGAATGAGCTTATGCTTTGCACATACTCGTGTATGCGCCTTATACCCGTAGACATAACTTTTACCCTTATCTTTGCTCGTGTAGCGCGCATTAAAATCTATCTGGCTTCTTCTTGCAGCATTCGGCTCTATCTCCTCAGGACCTTCCCCAGCTTTAATTTTTTGATAGGTTTCTCGATCTGTCCCATTCCCGGGAAGTTCTATAACAGTAGCATCAACTATTACGCCTTCTTTAATTGTGTAACCTCTTCTCTGTAAAAATTTATCAAGACGTTTAAATAAACTTTCAGCTTTGCCACTTTGGCTAAGCCTCTCACGATACAGCCATATCGTTTTCTCATCTGGAATCGTCTCTTGTCCACCAAATCCAACAAAACGCTGAAATGAAAGTCGATCGTTCAGAGAAAACTCCATTTCCTCGTCAGATAATCCATAAAGTCTCTGCAGTACCAAGACTTTGAACATTTTAAGCACGTCAAATGACGGTCTCCCGCCACATCCGCTTAATCCAAACGCCTCACCAGCACGTACTCTAAACACGCTCTCCCACGGTATCAGCTCGTTTAAAGCCTTAAGCTTATCCTTCTCATCTACCTTCGCTACTCGTTTACTGTGATCAAAGAAACTTAGTTGGGGCGTATATTTTTTGCTCATGCTTCTCTTCTAGCACGCTTTTCCTCGCTATATCAGTGACTTTTTAGAGGTGCCCATCTTGCCCGCAAACGAAGTCATTGCCGCTACGTAGCGGGCTGGAAGCCCGCGGTCCCAGTGTGTTCTTAATTAAGGACAACCTATACTCGATACAAGTAGATCGTGCCATCGTTGCTATCGTATTCCCAGTTTGGAAACGGATATTGGGTTGCCACAACACGGCTCCCTTTTTTCATCTCTGCTTTGATCTTAGTATGTAACTCCTCCATCCTTTGCGGGACTAAGTAAACTGTAAGTACGTCCACTTCGGAGAGATTGACATCCCAAAAACTCTCTCTTCTAATAGTTACATTACGATATCCACCTAGCATGATGATGAATCTACTTGCCAAGCAGAGTAGGGGATTAATCTCTATCCCAATCGCTCTTGCGCCTCGTCTGGTAGCTGCCACTAAAATTCTGCCATCTCCAGAGCCTAGATCTAGCACTAGCTCGTCTGCTTTAAGCTGAGCCAGGTCGAGCATCTTTTCTACTTTTATATGTGAAGAGGGAATAAAAGCAGCGCCTTTAAATATTCCGACTATAGTATAGAAAAAATAGATATAAAGAATGATGTGGAGAATAATCAGGATGATTGCTGAGAATAGATACAAACTCATACCTAGATTTTTAAAATTCTCGGACTATTCATAATCTAGATCCTTGGCTGGGTTTTCATCAACGCCTATGCGACGTTTATCATAAAGCTCCACCATCTGAATACTTGAGTGTCGCGAAAACTCCTGAACGTTACGGTGTGAGATCCCATCGCTTAAAAGCTTTGTAATTGCTGTGGCACGAGCAGAGTGGGGTGTTACAAAATCTCCAGCCCCAGCTTTCTTACAATACGACTTAAAAAGCTTATAAATGCCACTCCCAGTAATTGGGGCTCGCGTAGGCACGCTGCCCCCCTTTCCGGTATAGCTAATAAATAAATAATCAGCCTCAGAGGCTTTTTCATTAAGTCTTAAGTCTAGTAATTTTGCTATAACTTCAGCTGCCCATTTGGGAATGGCCTGATCTGCATCTTTTTTAGCCTTCGTCGCTCGTAAATGAAGGTATGTGGTGCCCTTACTAGATCGTTTAACATCACAGATACGTAGCGCTGCCGCCTCGCTCCTTCGCAATCCTCCACCAAACAGTACCGCTAGAATAGCCTTATCTCTTAACCCCTTTGGTTGTGCATCATCAGCTACATTTAATATTTTTTTAATTAGTTTAAAATCTATCATCTCGGTTGGTCGTTTACGGCCAGACTCTTTAGGTGGGGAAGGAACTCGATCAGTATCAAATGGGTTAATCTTAACACCGAGATCGGAGGCAACAAACATTTTATATATTCTTCTAAGAGCTGCGAATTTTTTAGCAATTGTTGCGTTAGAAAGGGTGTTTTCCAAACCAGTTTTTTTAGCGTTACCAACACCAGCTCGACGGATGTCAATTGCTTTACTTTGCGAAAGGGGGCTTCTAGCATGCCGAGGCTTTTCGCCCGGGCGCTTTTCAAGCCAGTTACGGTATGTAATGGCGTGCATATCAGTTGCAGCAACAATACGCGAGGCGGCAAGCTCGCTCCCGGGCTCCGCCCCTAAAAAGCGACACCACTCATTAATAATGCCAAGATACGTTTCCCGAGTTTTAGGTGCACGCAGAGATAGAAATGCTCCGAGGCGTGCCCATAATCGGCTATCCCCTGAGGAGGAGGTGGAATTAGTCCGCTGTATTAAAGTTGGCAATTGATGATTTTTCATCCCATAAAAGAATATCATTTAAAGACAACCTGGGCACTATGCTATCTTTTCAAAATGAATTGATCATCCTAATGCAGCATTTGCTAAAATTAAAAGGGATATGATTTGAAATTGTTACAAATTATAAAACAGGCTTCACATGCCTTCTCGAATCTTGATTTGGTATACTTACAAGCGGAAATATATAAATATGCTCTCTCTATACCTAAGCCATTAAGGAATGTCTCGCCAATCTGAAATGACGACTGTTTTGCCATTGACAATTTCCAATTGCCAATATATAATGGCTAAATGGAAAGTGAAGATATAACTATAGACAGCTTTGGAAGGATTGTAATTCCCAGAGCTATGAGAGAAGAACTCGATCTGGCTGCAGGCGCAGTAATTAAAATCGTATGTGCGGGGGGAGAGATTTTACTTAAACCTGTGAGGGCAGAGGATTTTAGCCTGACAAAAAAAGATGGGGTTCTAGTTATTCGCGGCAAGGCACAGGGAGATCTTGTGAAAGCAGTGGATACAGAACGCACACGTAGACTTAAAACTTTGAGTAGCGGTCTTAAGAAATGAAATTGCTTTTTGACACCTCAATCCTAGTAGCGGCCCTAGTTGAGGCTCATCCGCATCATAGTCGAGCTTTCCCCTGGTATAAGCGCGCCAGTACCGGTGATGTGAAGATGTATATATCAAATCACACTATCCTGGAGCTTTACTCAACCCTTACCTCATTGCCGATTTCCCCACGTATCTTACCTGGCGTAGCCGAACGGGTGATCAAAGAGAGCATTTTAGAAATTGCTCAGATAGTGGCCTATACAAAGCATGACTATTGTAGGCTTATTTCTAACTTAAGCCATATTGGCATAAGTGGAGGCGCTGTGTACGACGCATTGATTGCTTCTGCCGCTAAAAAAGCTAAAATAAAAAAGATTATTACCTTGAACTTCTCCGATTTTGCAAGATTTTGGCCAGAGGAGAACATTGTTACGGCCTAGGATATCTTCAAAGATGCTAACTATTAGCCCTTAGCCGTAGGCGCTAACAATAGACCCTGGACCCAAAGCAACTAAGAGTTAATAATGTCCTTGTAAGATAGGAATTTATTCAGTAAAATACACCATTCTTTTATGAATCCACTTAAGAACGGCACTGCAAGGCATTTAGGTTCAGCGATTTTGTTTGCAGTCTCCTTCGCTGGCTGTTCCAGAGATGAATTAGAAAATAAGTCACCCCAGATCGCTCAATATACTCTTACGACAACTATCGACGAAATGTGTAAAGCATATGAAGAAGGCAGACAGAGGTGTTTTCTCGGCGAAAACATTGAAGAGAGACGAGCTGCAGTGGAAAAAGCCCGACAGGCCTTTATGTCCATGACTCATTATGAACGTTTATTGCGTTTGGGTCCTGAATATTTGGAGGTTAGTGGATCTGACCACGAATTTTTCGTCCAATGTGCCGGAGAATTAGGAAAACTTGATGGTATGAGTGCTGAATATAGCACACCTGAAAACCGAAAAGAGCGTGACGAGCTAATGAATCAACTAATTGAAGAAGTTCAAAAACTTATTTAGCTTACACCCCTTTTAGCAGGAACACCCTGCAGATATGAATTTTCACCTGTTGTTTTCTGCTTGCGAAAACAACTAACCTGGAATCAAAAGCTCGATACGCCAGTGATACATAAATCACCCATATTAGCACTAATACCCAATGACAACCGCTCTACTTCACCAGTTTTCTAGTTCTGGTGAAGTAATGCTAGGCGAAGGGTTTTTGGCTTATCATGCTGCCTGCTCGATGTCGCTCATGAGGACAGCTCCGGCCACACTGTAGATATCAGACTGTAGGTAGAACGACCTGAGCGCTTGCAGCAGCTCTACGTCTTCTGTGCTTCCCTCGCTTATGCGCTGGTCCACTTCGTTGATAAGAGACTTTAGGCTACTCTGGTAATCCTCTGGCTTAGCGGGCTTTGTCTTACTGAGAATACATCTGCCCCCATATCTATAAAGAGCGTAGGTCTTGAGGGCTGCAGCAGCTTCCTCGTCCCTAGCGCCGCCCCAACGATAATTAGCTATCCTGAAGCGCCGCCAGACCTCCTTAGCCTCAGCTGAATTTAACTTTTCGATATGCGCTCTATCTTTCTTCCATATTGCCTGATGAAGCGCGTCAATGGCGGTAAAGTCGAGTCTGTAAATATCCTGCTCTATGTCACAGACTGACATTGGAAAGAAGTTGCTTACGGTGACCCCTTTAAAACCTTCAAGCGTTAAGGAGGTATGTTTATTTGTCACGGATCTCTCTTTTACGAATAAGGGATGGCTATTTAAGGTAAACCAACGCGTCGCCCTGGCTCTATCACCACTCACATGCTCATGCAAGTCAACCCATAATGCTGAGCGATGATTAAAATCAACTAAAGCTAGCTGCACCTCACGTGCTAATTCCGTGCTTGCCAGATCGTAGTTTGGCTCAAGTGCGATAATGGTCTCACCTTTTTTATGCGCTTTTATCTCATAACTTTCAAAGTCTAAAATATTCATCCTGAATTGGTCTCGATAGATCTTAGCAAGCTCAATCGTTAGCCTGACATCTGCTTCTGATTGATGGGACTGTGCGCCTTTAAGTAAATTAAACTCTCTAGCTAAGGTTTCAAGGCTAAGACTTAAACGGTTAGCCTCTCCGCCGCTAGCAGGCTTGCGTGGAAAATCAGCGTTCGTACAGGAGAGCTTTCGCGAAAGCGACAGGAGGTCTTTGTAAATAATTTTCTGCTGAAAGTATGGATTTAGTCCGTTCCTAATTAGGGTAGTTCTAAGGAATGGCACATCAAAGCGAGAGGAGTTATATCCAACGAGCGCGATCTTCCCCCCACTTTGCTCAGCGGCTGAGCTAATAAACTCCCAGATCTGATGTGCGGCCTCTACTTCACTTAGCGTAGCAGACCTCTGATGCTCCAACAGATTGATGCGATTAGTAAGAATTGCTCCCGGTTGCGGCAATTCTAACCTGGAAACTTTAATATCTGCGGCAAAAGTCCTGATTTCATCTAAGTTTTGATCGACTAGTGTAAATGCAAAATTTAGAATCTGCCCTATAGGATTGCGATCGCTCGTCTCTAAGTCAAAGAAGATCGCATGCATGGCACCCTTAGTCTGCGCGGCTCAAATACTTACCTTCCTCAGTATTTACAAGGACCTTATCTCCGATCTTAACGAAGGTTGGAACTGTAAGCTGCAGACCAGTATCTGTCTTTGCAGGTTTAGGAGAGCTTGATGCAGTTGCCCCTCTAAGCTCAGGCTCGGTATCAGCGATAGTCAAAACTACAGTCTGTGGCAACTCAATACCAATTGGCTCCCCGTTGTATGTTGTAACCTGAACCTGCATCTGCTCCTGAAGATAATAAATGGACTCTCCCATCACCTCTTTACTAATAGGGACCTCTTCGTAACTCTCTGAATTCATGAAATAATATCTGCCAGCATCACTATAGAGATACGTAGCTGTAAATGAAAAAATGTCAGCCTCTTTTATCTCTTCAGTTGAACTAAACCTAACCTCAGTCTGGGTTCCGTTTAACATATTGCGCAATTTGGTTTGCACCATGGCTCGCAGATTACCTGGGGTATGGTGATAGAAGCTCATCACCTTGTATGGTGTATTATTATAGAGAACAACTGACCCCTTTCTTATTTCGTTAGCTTTCATTTAAACTCCAATAGAAAAATCCGATGACAAATCCAGTACTTACTTATCACAACCATCTAACTTAATCAACTAAATCAAAACTCGTAATCACTCAAGCCCTATGCATCAGAAGTGTCGGTGCTAAGGAAAAACTCAAGAATACATGAGAGAAGATCGATCATCAAAGTATTGCAAGCATTGCGATCTGTAGAGATCGCGTCTTGCAAATAAATAGATCTTGTCAAATGTAGTAAAGATGTGACAAGTTCAGTATAGCTGTTGCAAATCAACGCATCCTTAAGGTGGTGCATTATTATAAGTAGCAGGGAGAAATTTAAATCCCTGCATTTTATCGGAGAGATGAATCATGGCTGCTAAAAAGAAAAAGAAAACTACGTCAAAAAAGAAAAAAACTTCTTCTCGTTCAAAGAAGAGGTAAGTACTGACGAGTTAGGTTGGTTTTTGACTTAGAAAACCAACACTCATCGTGCCCCCTTAATTAGGGGGCACTTTTGTTTCTACACACCTAGAAAACGTGCCTAATCACTAAATCGTCGTTATAAATCAGTACTCTTAGAGCGCCTATCTTCAGAATTGCTTTAAGAATTCCTTTTGCTAGTTCGATACTTATACTGTACGCATTGCGGTTATTTTATTATTATCTACGATAATGAACCAGAAAGCAGTCCAAGAGCCTGAAAGCAAGGTAACGTTTAATAACCCAGAGAGCTGGCAGATTGCACGTAAGTACGCTTCATTGCTTGGATCTATACCGAGCACCTTTACAACTACAATACGAACGTTAAAGACAGATGATGACAAGCACGGCGGTGTCATTGGGCGGGGCAGCATATATCTAGCTGAAAGATTGCTGCGTGGCCCTAGCATGATGGCGCCCTTCTACCACTGCACCTTAACTTTTCACAGCGATAAGATCTCAAATAGTGCGTACCTCTCAACTAAGGATCTTATCATGCTCTACGCACCTGCGGATCTTGCGACCGTGATCGGCTTGATCTATCTCTGCCGAAGATCGCGCAAGCTTTCCCCGCCGGACGAATGGCAACATATTACTGGTCCGATGCATGAGCTTATGGAGGTTGGCGGGTTTCTTGGATATGCAATACCGGCGATTGGGGCCAGTAATGGGTTAGCAGTAGGCTCAATGAGACATCTTGCGATGACTGCTTTTTTAAAACACGATCTTAAGGGTTTTAAAGAGTATAGAAGATTCTTAAAGGCAAAGAACCAATATTTTAATCCTGAATTCGAGATGAATCGTTGGGGTTGTACCAGTATCCAGATAGGTTCGATACTGCTACAGTCACTTGGTTTCGGTATCTCCGTTGCAAACTCATTCACTGCAGGCATAACCCCCTCTATGCTATCAACCGACGAGCTTGATGATGATGCTTACCGTTTTAGTATAGCCACTTTATGGATTGATTCGCTGCTTAAGGATGGAAATGAGCCTAAAATAGTTCACCGTGGTGATTATTATCCACTTCAATCAGCCCTTCATAAGCTCATGTACCAAACAAGCGAGGTGAGGGATAAAAAATCAAAATATATGTGGTTAGAAAAAGGCAAGGATTCTATTAGTCAGAAGACTACCCCGCAGCTATATCAGGAAGCTCTTAAGGAAGCCGATATAGCTGAAGAGGAAGCCGATATAGCTGAAGAGGCAGCCGATGCAATACCTTCAGAAGAACTAGAGGAACTTGACTCAGATGAATAGACTGCCCTCTTCCGCTATTACTGCACTACGGCACTCTTTAGCTTATCCTGAAACTCTTTAAATTCTTTACGCGTTGTAGCAAGATCCTCACGTGTCTGCGCTAATTCTTCCCGCAATACTCCTATCACCGCCTTGGAGGAGGACTCTGTCTGGTCGACAATAGAACCTAGCTGTTGACCCTGGAAA
Source organism: uncultured Bdellovibrionales bacterium (assembly GCA_964556665.1). Lineage (GTDB taxonomy): Bacteria > Bdellovibrionota_C > UBA2361 > UBA2361 > CAZKXU01 > CAZKXU01. The sequence goes on from CAZKXU010000071.1 coordinate 10,939, forward strand.
TAGTTCATTAAACCCACAATGCCAATTGCAAATATTAAAATAAGATTTATTAGTTCGTAACTGTTAGTACCTTCTGCACTTTTGACTGTCATAAAAAATAGCTCCCTTTCTTTAAATTGCTAAAAACGGTTAAATTAGCCTACCCTACCAGAACGAATATTAATGGATTCTGAAATTCTGGTATAGATCCTATTTCTCGATTTAAATCAGAACTATGGTATAGTTTGCTCTGTATTATATGCCTCATGCTCCTATCTGGCTATCTAGTGCACTCTTGCAGTAGTTCCTATACGCCGCACGCATCTTTCTTTGATGCAATCTTTTGCTATTTAGACCATTTATTTTAATACGAGCGCGTTTTGTACTATGAGAGACTGCAACAGTTCTAACCTCGATATTCACATTTGGCATAATAAACGAGCTCTCACCGTAACCTTCGCTCATTGTTACATCCAATTTCTGCCTGCAACGGTGATTGCCAAAAGCTAGTGCCAGTTTAGGAGTTCCATTTCCCTCTCCATAGACACGCACAGAGACCGGCTCGCCGATCAGAACCTTAGCTAATCCATTTTCATTCCCTATCGTTATTCTATTTATTTTATATGATTCCGGGTCCTCTCCTTCGTTACGAAGCATTCTTGCTACATTTAGATACCTTCCGGTATGAACAAGACCTGTAAGTGCGCTGCCATCCACACCTGCTCGATAAAGCCGCTTAATGGAGGTGCTATAATCATGCCCCGGCTCTACTGAATGTAATAAAGCAATTGCGCCTGAAACAAACGGAGTAGCCATCGAAGTTCCAGATAACTCAGCATACCCACCGCCAAGATATGTGCTGTAAATATAGCTGCCCGGTGCTGAGATATCGACAGTCTCAAACCCATAAGAGGAGAAATATGCAAGATTACCGGAAGCATCATGCGCAGCAACTGCTACTATGTTATCTAGATTATAAGAGGATGGGTATTCAGCCTCACGATCGTTGTCATTAGAGGAGTTTCCAGCAGCTGCTGTAAAAACGACATCAACTCCAGCTAAATCCTTAATCGCTTGGTACAATGGTGCCGAATAGAGTCCTCCACCCCAGGAATTGTTGGCGACGACGATGTTCACACCGCGGACCTTCATGTCATGTACGTACTGAAGTCCTTTAATTGCTCCAGCCAGTGAACCTCCGCCCTGAGAGTTTAAAAACTTTATAGCCATAAGATTGATGCGCCAGTTTACACCGGCCACTCCTATCTCATTTCCGCCTACTGCCCCTATAATTCCAGCGACATGTGTTCCATGTCCGTTGTCATCCTGTGGCGATGTGCTTACTACGGAGATTCCGTGAATATCATCAATATATCCGTTGCTGTCATCATCAATGCCATTTCCAGCTATCTCTCCTGTATTAGTCCATAAATTATCAATTAGATCAGGGTGTGAAAGATCTATACCCGTATCAACCACAGCGACTACAATATCTTTAGATCCTCTTCCGATATCCCAGGCATTCTCAAGATCTGCCCCTTTAGTACCCCTTGCTCCCCACTGTCTTGAAAATCCAGTGTCATTTGGAGTAGTAGAGATCTGTATCTGGAAATTTGGGCTGCAGCTTTCGATCCTTCGATCTAGCATTATCAGATTACACTTATCATCCTTCTGCTTGTATTCAATCAAAGCAGTATTATTTATCTTTAGATCATTGCTCCTTACAATTGCGAAGTTATTACTTAATCCCTCGATTATGCCGTACTCAAAATTATCAAATGATGAGAGCTCCAGTGACTGATGCAACCTAATAACATACTCACCACTATAGACTTTTATATTCTCTGCTGCTAAAGCTACAGCATTAATAGGCAGAATTATTAATAGATTAAGTAGGAAATACCTCGAATATGAACGCATGAATATCCTCCCTGACTAAAACTGCTCTTTCCTGAGCACACAGGGAAATATCGAGATAAAGTTATGATATAGTTACAATCTGAGGCTAATTTTATTTGTAGTGAATGACAAAATTCTGTCTTAGCCTCCAAGTCATGTTTTTGCAAAAAAGAGAGTTCCAGGACAGAAACTACTTAGCTGTAACTGAAAAACCTGCTCGTAGTAGGTCGCATGCTGCAGTAGCGTCGCGATTATTAGCATTTTTAACAACTGCAATACTCTGCGAAGCTGCGCTTCCGTATCCAGAAACCTCTATATAGACAGAACTTGCAGTTGCAGGTGCATAAAGCGTAGTTTTGAGAATTGATTCCCCACCTATAACCTGAACAAAGGAAGGTAATACGCATTCATCCCCAGTTGAGAACACTAGTTTTGCTGTAATGGTTTGCCCCTCTCCACCTGAGAAGTTTGCACTTAGCTGTTTTCTGTAATACCCCTTCTCTTCACTTTTCCTCTTAAACTTATTATTCCTGTTTTTAACTGTGCCACGTAGCGTGATAGATAGATCACCTACCCCCTCATCTTCATCAGAACCTTCGTTAGCAAGCGCTGCTTCAAGATTAAGTAAACCCTTCCTCGTCTTATTTGTGAGCGCAGCTAATGCAGTAGTATTATTTAAAAGACGGTCGGCGAGCTCGCTTACGGTTAAAGACGGGGTGTGTGATAGTAGTAGAGCAGCTGCTCCTGCTACCATAGGCGCAGCCATTGAAGTGCCGGAATACGACGCGTACCCTCCTGCTGCTACGGTAGATAAGATCTCATCACCAGGCGCGCCGATATCTACAGTTGTTTTTCCGTAATTCGAAAAATATGCAAGTCCGTTATCTTCATCTGTAGCTGCGACAGATATGATATTTCTTAGATCATAGTTGGCAGGATAGGTTGCTGATGAATCGTTATTCGTAGCTGAATTTCCAGCGGCTGCTACAAATAGTATGCCTGCTGTATTAGCGTCGGAGATAGAATCTTTTAACGCCTGCGAATACCCGGATCCGCCCCACGATGCATTTATAATACGAGCCCCATTGGCTATGGCGTATTCTATAGCATCTACTGCATCTGAAGTGCTACCGTCACCGCTTGCACCTAAAAATTTCAATGGCATTAATCGTACCTGCCAATTCACCCCGCTCGTACCTATACTATTATTTCCCTCAGCACCAACGATGCCTGCCACGTGAGTGCCATGATTATTGTCATCATCAGAGTTACTAGTCCCTGCATAGAAATTCCAGCCATATACATCGTCTATATAGCCATTCGCATCATCATCGATGCCGTTATTTGCGATCTCTCCAGGATTTACCCAGAGATTATTGACAAGATCCGGATGATCCAGATCTATACCGGTGTCAATAACAGCAACAATAATGTCACTACTACCTGTCGTAGCATCCCATGCAATTGGTGCCTTAATCTTCGATAGTCCATATTGCGAACTGTATGAGACATCGTTTGGTGTGCCAAAGGTGGAGAGGAGATAATTAGGCTCACAACGAAGTGCACGCTTAGCGCGCATTTTTTTAAGTAGTGCCGCGCAATCAACGACGTGCTTTTCACTCTTATAATTAGCGCGCTTTCTTTTTTTTCTATCTCTAATAGTATCACCATCAAGAGAGACGAGATTAAGCTGCTGCCTTAATTTTTTACGTTTAGCGATTCTTTTTTTGGCGATCAGCCCCTCAACCTTTACTATCTCATTAGTATCATCCTCATCATCCTCTGTAAGGACTAGATATTCACCCTCAATAACAATTGGGTCTTCGGCTCTAGCAGCTTTACTGCTAAGCAAAGTGAATATTATAGCGCAGATGATTACCTTAAACCTAAATCCGGCAGTTGCCGGATTTAGGTCACCTTGAAGAAGCAGTTTTGACTCTTTTTTTAGGCCAAAAAATGCCCGAAAACAGTTAGGCAGCATGTTCACCTTTTGGGTGAATTCGCAAACTTGATAAGACTGTGTGTTTTCGGGCATTTTTCGCCTTTTCTTAGTTTGAACTGCTCCTTCTAGGTTAAATGACTTAGATAACTGCTTTAGAACTTCCACCGATTTCCACTCTGAAAAGTAGGCCCATAAATGGACCTTAGGGTAAATCGTTGGGAATTTAGGTTTTAGTTAGATTCTGTCGCCAAATAGTTTGTAGTGCAAAAAGTAGGATGTTTAATAATCTCAGGATGTTAAGTGGCTATTGCCTAACTGTTGATAGTCGCGGGCTTATGTAACCTGCGTAGGTCTAGAATATTCTTACGCACACTACTCAATACTCAATTCACGTATTATTGAGCAATTACGATACAGCTATTTTGCCAATAGGGAAACCTCTAGGGTCCCCTCTTTTATGAAGCGTGCTAAGTTTTTTGCGTTCTGAAAGGCTAACATATTCGATGAGGCCGACTTTGAGCGAGGCACAGACTGAACGGAGTAGCGATATCCACCGTTTACTAAGGCACGCCTTACCTCATAAAAGTATAAATCATGTTCAGATTTTACATTTGAAAGCTTAGAATCAGAGACTGCCGCACCAGTAGTGTACTGATTGAAAAACATGCGTGCCCGTTGCCACGCATACTGACTGTCCGAAAAATCAACCGTAAAATCTGTCGGAGCTGATTGAATATCTAAGAGCGCCTGATCCTGCACCGTAATAACATCAACGGCAGGTGAAGAGTTCGATTTTGGCGCAGAAATACTACTGGCACAGCCAACAATCAACCAGGGAATAATAAATAGAGTTCGAAAAATTCGCACTAATCTATGAGAATGAACTGCCGCAGCCGCAGGTACGCTTGGCGTTCGGGTTATTAAATTTGAAGCCTGTTCCCTGAAGACCTGAAACGTAGTCAATAACTGTGCCCTTGAGATAGCCAGCACTTATAGGATCAATTAAGACCGAGACGCCATCATAGCTAAGTACCAGATCGTCCATGCGGGATTCTTTGTCAAAATCAAGGTTATATTGGTACCCTGAGCATCCACCGCCAACCACTGAAACTCTAAGAGAATCACCAGCCTCGCCTTCCTGTGAGATAGCATTCTTAATAGCTTCAACGGCAGCAGCTGTGATCAGAATAGGCTTATCGTCAGACGGAACAAAACTATCATTACTACCGGAATCTGAAGTTTGACAACTCATGATATTTCCTCATTAAATTGAATAATACGTACATCTATATAATAACCATTGATTCAAGATTAGTCTAGTCTGGTTTTCATATAGAATCTCAGGACAAGGCTACCCTCGAAATACTGCCATAACCTGATTAAGGAGCTTAACACCTTCAGCTTTAGGGCGCTGGAAGGCGTTACGGCCCATTATGCTGCCAAAACCACCGCCACCATGAATCCCCTTAACCTCCTCTATCACCTCAGCATCCGACTTAGCTTCGCCACCGGAGAAAATAACTATTCTCTTTCCGGCAAAAGAGCTCTGAACTACATGACTAATCCGATTGGCCATCGAGTCGATCTTAATGCCATTTTTTTCATAGACCTTCTTAGCAGCATCCTGCTCAATATGAGGTGTCGGAGGTTTAACCTTCACGATTGTCGCACCTAATTGGCAAGCAATCTGTGCTCCATAGGCTACCACATCAATCGCAGTTTCGCCGGCCTTAGAGAGCCCATCGCCACGCGGATAGCTCCAAATAACCACAGGTAATCCGTAGCTTCTAGCTTCCTCGCCAAGCTCGACGATCTCCTCATACATATCTTTTCTATATGACGAGCCAGGGTAGATAGTGAATCCAATTGCTGTAGCACCGACTCTTAATGCCTCCTTCACTGAGCATGTTACTGCCGGTACTGGATTAGTGGATGGAAAAAGTGAATCACTATTATTAATTTTTACTATAATCGGGATCTGCCCTATATAGTCTGAATAGGAAGCGGCCACCTGTCCATACGGTGCTGCATACGCATTACAACCTGCCTCAAGAGCTAATTCGAAGTGGTAGGCTGGATCATATCCGGCTGGATTAACAGCAAAGCTCCTAGCCGGCCCATGCTCAAAGCCCTGATCGACAGGCAATATTACGAATTTTCCTGTACCGGCTAAGTTGCCGGAATTCATCAATTTAAAAAGATTGCTCAAGAGTTGGTTGTTTTCCGACCGATACCAACTAAGAATCTCCTTTACACGTGGGGTAGAACGGGGACTAGCCATCTGTGGAAGCTCCTCGAATTAAAATATGGTTTTATAGACGATAGTAATACCGTCTGATTATCACTTAATTCCCCATCAGCTGTAAAGGCCTTTTTGGTGGTGGTAGTGTGAAGAGTTTTAGGTACTGGGCCTTAGCTTTAGTTTGGTTCTGCTGTGCAATCTCATCTGCATTTGCGGATGCGGGCCAATACGGCTCCGTTTCTCTTGAAAAAATTGAAGTTAAGGAGAAAGATGACGGTGCCCGTCTAAATTTTGCACCGCTTGATCTACTAGGCGGCAGCCGCTTGACGCTAATCTCAGCGACTAGGCTAAAACCGCTAGTAAATAGAGTATCAGAACTACTGACCACGACACATGGACAATACAGTAGACTTTTCGGCGAGATTCCCCCTCTTACAACAAAGGTAAGACTACTAGATCCGGAGAGCTTTTACCGTACTACTGGGGCACCTCGTTGGACAAACGCGATGTACTACCGTAACGAGATAATCCTTCCGGTAGGGGACGATATGGATCTTGAGAATCTCTTCAGATCGGTCAAGCACGAATATACGCATGCTGTATTAAACTCCCTTTCTAACGGACGATGCCCAGGATGGCTTGATGAAGGGATTGCGCAGTGGGCTGAAGGTTCGCCGAATCCAGCTCTTGAACCGGCTCTAAAAGGATGGTTAATTTCAGAGCCACCCGTTCCATTAAGTCTTCTACAGGGTGGATTTACGAAACTAAAGACCGATGTAGTACCACCTGCCTATGCACAGTCACTTTTTGCAACTAACATGATAATCAAACAGCACGGATTCGAAGGGATTAAGAGCTATCTGAAACGTCTACGTATCGGTCGTGAGCGGGATGATGCCTTTAAAGCAGCTTTTGGCAGTGACGAGAAAGGGTTTGAAAACTTACTTGGCAAAGAGCTTAAGCGTTGGTCTGCTAAGCTTATAAGACAAGGCTCGGATTAGTTCCTGGCTGGGACCGCGGACAAATTAAATCCTACTTCATCAACTCTCTAGCAATTACCACGCGCTGAATCTGACTGGTGCCCTCATAGATCTGCATAAGCTTAGCATCGCGCATCAATTTCTCAACCGGATAATCCTTTGTATATCCGTAACCGCCATAGATCTGCACAGCGTTGGTCGTTGCCTCCATCGCCATATCAGCAGCAAACCGTTTAGCCATACTGGATTGCAGGGTTGCGTCTTTCTTGGCATCCAGTAGCGCTGCAGAACGTAGGGTTAATAGACGTGCAGCGTCAATATTTGTAGCCATATCGGCGAGCATAAACTGTACCCCTTGAAATGCACCTATGGGCTGAGAGAATTGCTTTCTTTCTTTAGAGTATTTTACAGAATATTCTAAGGCTGCTCTAGCTATACCCGTCGCAATTATTGCGGTCATAGGGCGCGTGACATCTAATGTTTTCATAGCAACTGCAAACCCCTGACCGACCTTGCCGATTAAATTCTCCTTTGGCACCTTCACATTATCAAAGTTAACTACAGCCGTATTAGAGCAACGCTGACCAAGTTTATTTTCATGATTGCCGGTACTAAGCCCCTTAAGACCTGCAGGAACCGCAAGACAACAGATCCCCTTATGCTTTTTACTCTTATCTATCGTAGCAAATACTGTATACTGCTTTGCATATTGCGCATTGGTGATCCACTGTTTTGTGCCATTGATTACATAATACTCCCCATCTTCCTCTATACGGGTAGTAAGTCCGCCCGCATCGGAACCTGCACCGGGCTCACTTAAGCAAAAGGATGCTGGAGTGCCGGAATCGCAGATAGGC
>CAZKXU010000072.1:0-18328 GCA_964556665.1 uncultured Bdellovibrionales bacterium
CTCCAGTATTGCTGCGGATTTCCTCCTTCCGAGGCGTGCCAATCTGGCGCAACGCTGCGCGCCATACGTGAAAAAACTTATTTGGCGAAGCACTAGTCTGTCAATAAGGAAGTAAGGATGGAAAATAACTCTAGCCCCTTGAAATCCACCTATAGATGCTTATCTAAATAATTAACGAGATAGATATCACCCATACATAAGTAATTGATTCGGCTGGATTTATATAAATCCAGATGTGGTGGTCTGTCTTAAATATTATAATCATATTTTTAGGAGGATATATGGGAAGTCTAATTGGAAGTTGGGGTAACACGGGGAAAAATAAAGCGGTCGTAACTGGACATCCGGTAGCATCATTGCGTGATGAGATGGATGCCTTGTTTGAGGATTTTTTTAACGGCTGGAGTGTGCGACCTGTAACAGCGATCCGTAAAAATGCGGAGAGCTTTATGCCGAAGATTAGTGTAACAGAAACCGATAAGGAGTTTAAGGTGACAGCTGAGCTTCCCGGGATGACTGAAAAGGATATCGATGTGCAGGTCAATCCGGATTACCTGACCATTCGCGGTGAGAAGCGCAGTGAGTCGGAGAAAACTGAGGGTGGTAAGTATTACTCAGAATGTTCTTACGGATCGTTTGAGCGCAGCATACCACTCGGGGATCAGATCGATCACGACAAGGTCGATGCAAAGTATAAAAATGGGGTTCTGCAGATTATTCTTCCGAAGGTGATTACTCCGGAGAATAAGCCGCGGAAGATTAGTGTTAGACCTGAATAATTGGAACATATGTTTTTTACTTGGACCGCGGGCATCTTGCCCGCAACGCGGCAGCAGTAATTTCGTTTGCGGGCAAGACCACGCTTCGCGTGGACTTGTTGAAGCTTGCTTCGCATGCAGTTATCTTACGCTGCCTGGTAGCAGTGCTCGCGGCACTGCCCAGGCGCATCCCGCGGTTCCAGTGAGAGATAAATTATGCTAGTGCTACAGCCCTACTGTTTTTCTCCTTGTTGTGTTAGTCTCTACACAAATTCATGTCCCGATCAAAATCATCAGTAATTAAAACACTACGTCACGAGCTGCCGCGAAACTCCTCCTTACTTGTAGCCTGCTCGGGCGGGATTGACAGCATAGCATTACTCCATGGCTGTGCTGCTCTACAAAGAGAGCTGAGTCTAAAGATTGAGGTGGCGCACCTTGATCATGGGTTGCGTAAAGAAAGTGTTAAAGACGCCCATTTTGTACGGAAGATCTGTAAGCAGCTAAAGTTCCCGTTTCATCTGAAAAGAGTTAAACCAAGCATTAAGTCCGGTAATATAGAAGATTGGGGAAGAAAGCAGCGCTATATTTTCTTCACTGCACTAGTAAAAAAAAGGAAGCTCTCACTAATATTAACAGCACATAATGCGAACGATGTGGCTGAAACATTTCTGATGCGGCTTGTCTCAAATAAAGAGCTTAATTCCATAATTAAGTATGATCCTGATCGAAAGTTACTAAGACCGCTTCTGGCAGTGCCGCGATCTGCGATCGAGGAGTATGTGTCTTCTAAGGAGCTTGAACATATCGAGGATCTGACTAATCAGAATACGACATTTCTCAGAAATAGAATTAGGCATAAGCTATTGCCGCTGCTTCGTCAGGAATTTGATCGTCGCATTGTGGAGACGGTTGCAGAGCGGGCCACCGCTCTTGCTGATGATTATGTTGCTTTAAATTCTGCTATATCAGCGCATCTCAAACTGCTCGCTGCGCATAAGTTCGGATCAAAGAGCTGGCTACAATTGCTTATCTCGATTCTTAAGGATCTCCATCCGGCCTTGCGCTCCCGCCTCAGCCTAGCGATACTTAATTCTTATGGCATATATCTTGGGCGTGACCACGGCGAGAGGTTTGCAGAGTTCATTTTGAGTAGACGGCTTGGGTTAGAATTGCCGGGTGGTATTAGGTTTCAGGCCAGAAACGGTGGTATAATGGCTAAGGGATTGAAAAGCCTAAAGAAATAGTGTTAAAATATATCTGAAACAGTGCAACTTTTATAGAGATTTCGGACTCTTAACTATAAGCAGATTTTTATTTTTTATGAGGTATCTCCTTGGGACAGTTTCCTAGACAAGCGTTGTTTTGGCTAATCCTTATACTCCTATTTATGTCACTTTGGAGCGTTGTTAAGCATTCAGCGGAGATTACACAGGAGATCTCCTATTCTGACTTTTTAGGCATGGTAGAGCGTCAGGCTGTGCGCGCAGTGACGATCGAAGGTAGTGAGATCATCGGAGAATATCGGAATGAAACAGGTGTTTTCAAAACTATCTCCCCTAAGCATGAAGGGCTCATCGATATGCTCCGCAAAAATGGGGTTGAGATAAAAGTTAAGGAGCCTTCAGATCAGCCCTGGTATTTCATCCTGCTTGTAAATGCATTGCCGATGTTGCTTTTGGTTGGTATCTGGATCTTTTTCATGCGTCAGGTGCAGATCGGTGCTGGCAAGGGTATGAGTTTTGGTAAATCACGCGCGAAGCTACTTACCGAGAGTCAGCAGAAGGTTACCTTTGAAGATGTGGCCGGTATTGATGAAGCGCGAGCTGAGTTAGAGGAGATTATTGATTTTCTAAAGGACCCGAAGAAGTTTACTAAGCTTGGTGGACGCATACCGAAAGGTGTGTTGCTAATCGGAGCACCTGGAACAGGCAAAACTCTACTAGCAAAAGCTATTGCAGGAGAGGCAGGAGTTCCATTCTTTAGTATCTCGGGATCTGACTTTGTAGAGATGTTTGTAGGTGTAGGCGCCTCGAGGGTACGGGATCTCTTCGTGCAGGGAAAGAAAAACGCGCCTTGTATCATTTTTATCGATGAAATCGATGCCGTAGGCCGTCACCGCGGAGCAGGAATGGGTGGTGGACATGATGAACGTGAGCAGACTCTCAATCAGCTCTTAGTTGAGATGGATGGGTTTGAAAGCAACGAAGGGGTAATACTTATTGCTGCAACTAATAGGCCTGATGTGCTTGACCCAGCGCTACTACGACCAGGCCGCTTTGACAGACGTGTAGTGGTGCCGCGTCCAGATTTAAATGGCAGACTTGGTATTCTGAAAGTACATGCAAAAAGGACCCCACTTTCTAAGAACGTAGATTTAGAGGTTGTAGCACGTGGCACTCCTGGTTTTGCAGGCGCCGATCTTGAGATTCTGGTTAATGAAGCAGCTCTGCATGCGGCGCGACTTAATAAGGAAGCGCTTGATAGGAGTGACTTTGAGTTTGCAAAAGATAAGGTGATGATGGGTGCAGAACGTCGGTCTTTACTCCTAACAGATAAAGAGAAAGAGACAACAGCTTATCATGAATCAGGACATGCCTTGGTTGCCAAGCTGCTTACCAATTCCGATCCGGTACATAAATTAACGATCGTCCCACGCGGTATGGCGTTAGGGCTTATGCAGCAGTTACCAGAGAAGGATAAGCATACCTATTCCCGTTCTTATTGGATGGATCAGTTAGCCGTATTTTTTGGCGGTCGAATTGCTGAGGAATTAGTTTTTAATGAGATGAATACTGGCGCGAGTTCAGATATCGAACGTGCTACTGATATCGCACGACGTATGGTCTGTGAGTGGGGTATGAGCAGCAAGATGGGGCCTGTTCATTTCTCAACTAAGGAGGAGCATGTTTTCCTTGGGCGTGAAATCGGTAAGCCGCGTGAGCACTCTGAGCAGACTCAGATAGAGATCGATGCGGAAGTAAAGCTCATCCTTGATGCGCAGTATAATGTTGCTAAAAAAATTATCGGGGACAATATAGATATTTTACATCGCCTCGCTAAAGCGTTGTTGGAGCGTGAAACACTTGATTCAGATGAGATAGAAAAGTTAATGAAGGGTGAGACTTTGCCAGCTGTAGAGATAACAGGTGCTAACGCAGCCGAGGAAAGTAAGCGAGATTCCAAGGAAGAGGTAAATGAAGGGGAGATACAGCCAAAGGGTGTTTTGGTTACGGTGTGACTCTGCCTAAAAACCTTGCTTTACTGGGATCTCGGGCTTCTAGCCCGCTACGTAGTGGCAACTAATTCGTTTGCGGGCAGGATGCTCGCGGTTCCGGGCAGCTTTTTTATTAGTCAAAATGCTAGAAAGTTACGGCTTATTTCTAATTAAAGTCATAGACATCCTTATAGTGTCCTATCTTGTCTATGCTGCGCTGCTGCTTATTCGCGGAACGCGCGCTGCTACAATGTTGGGTGGACTTAGTCTTATTATCTTGATGTATTTTTTATCTAAGCCGCTTGGATTTGTCACGCTAGCTTGGTTACTTAATAACTTTCTAAGCTCAATCATCTTAGTTGTAGTAGTGATTTTTCAGGATGAAATTAGGCGCGCCCTAACTAAAGTTGGCATTCAACCTATCTTTAAGAAGAGCGTTAAGGAGGTTTATGATCGCACGATCGAGGAGCTTACCTTGGTCTGCTCAAAGCTGTCGAAGCTTAAAATTGGTGCGTTGATAGTAATTCAAAGAGATGTTGGGCTGGATGAGTTTATCGAAGATGCCATTCCGTTGGATGCGCGGGTTAGTAGAAAATTAATCTTGAGTATATTCTTAAAAGATTCGCCGCTGCATGACGGCGCTATTATGATTGAGGGGGATCGTATTAAAGCAGCCGGATGTGTATTGCCGCTTAGTTTTAATCCTGATCTTGATCCAAATCTTGGAACGCGTCACCGTGCAGGCTTGGGTATCTCGGAAAGAAGCGATGCTATAGTCATTGTAGTCTCCGAGGAAAATGGTACTATTTCATTAATTAGAGAGGGTAGAATAACGAGAAATCTTGATGCTTCAATGCTTCGTGATTCCCTCCATCGCTACACCTCGACTAATAATAATGTAGAAGATGAAGCACTGGCTATCTAGAAGAAACTTTGGACTTAAGGTCTTTTCCCTGCTCATAGCGGTTGTGCTCTCATATTTTGTAAATAGTGAAACAAACAGCTCTGTCGTAGGCTTTATTTCACCGATAGAGATAAAAAATCTAGCAGCTGATCGAATTATAATTTGGCCATTAACAAGGCAGGCGCAGATTACAATTAAGGGTCCCTCGTTCTTAGTATCACAGATTGCAGCTAGTCCTCCGTTGATCAAATTAAATATTCCGCAAGATGTCAGTAATCGATACGTCGCCTCTATAAGTGCACGTGATCTGGCGCTACCTCCAGCGATACAGGTATTAAGTATCTCCCCTGGTGAACTGGAGCTGACATTGGATACATTAGCAAGTAAGGATGTTCCGGTAATAGCGCCGCGTATTGGGCAGCTTCCGGAGGGATTCAAGCTCGATAGTATCGAGATTGATCCTTCAAATATCGAGATTAATGGACCGCAAAATGAGATAAAAGATATACTCTCTGTTGAAACTGCTCCACTTGATCTTAGGGATGTCAAGGAGAGCTTTAGACGCCGAGTTCCATTAAGGATAGGAGGCGGGTTGGTGCGTGCAAAAGTTGAGACAGTAGTTGTGAAAGTCTCTATAAGTGTTGAACAGGATGAGCGCAAATTTAAAGGCTTGCCGATAGAGATTCGCTCAATGTTAGGAGAGAAAATAGCTGTAGTACCAGAGAAGGTAAATGTTGAGATCTCTGCGCCGCGGGATAAGTTAGCGAATATTACACCTGTCTCAATATTACCATATATTAAGGTTGGTCAAAGAGAGCTACAATCAGGGGAGGTAAAGGTTGGAGTCGAGCTTCCTCAAGGAGTTCAGCTAGTAGTAGTCGAACCAGAGGTTGTGAAGATATCCAACAAGATGATAAGGGGTAGTGAGAATAAAGGGCGGTGACAATAGTATGGAATCAGTAAAGCAGTATTTTGGGACAGACGGCGTACGTGGTGTTGCTAATAGCACGCCGCTCGATCCTGAAACACTAATCAAATTTGGGAAGGCAATAGCAGCGCTGTTTCTCAAAAATGATCGGAAGCATCGCATATTAATTGGTAAGGATACCCGACTCTCCGGATATATGATCGAAACTGCGTTAGCATCTGGTATAACGTCTATGGGCGTGGATGTCTGGTTGGTAGGTCCGTTGCCGACCCCTGGAGTCGCTTATCTTACCAAAAGCATGCGCGCCGATGCTGGAATAATGATCTCTGCCTCACATAATCCATTTGAGGATAACGGATTTAAGATCTTTGCATCTGATGGCTTTAAACTTCCTGACTCGCAGGAGCTTGAGATTGAGGCGATGCTGAAGCCTAGTGTTTTAGATAAACAGTCAGCAGATCCAAGTGAGATCGGAAAGGCAGCCCGTATTGATGATGCGGTTGGAAGGTACACAGTATATTTGAAAAGCTCATTCTCCCGAGATATTACTTTGGAGGGATTAAAAATAGGATTCGACGGAGCAAATGGCGCTGCCTACATAGTAGGTCCTCAGACATTTTACGAGCTTGGTGCTGAAGTCGTTTCGCGAGGCGTGAGCCCAAATGGGCGTAATATTAATGCCGGATTTGGTAGCTTATATCCTGATATAATGCGCAAGCTTGTTATTGAGCAGAACCTTGATATCGGCGTCTCTGTAGATGGAGACGCAGATCGGGCCATCTTTATAGATGAAAAGGGGCATGTTATCGATGGAGATGCTGTTATGGCTATCCTGGCCATAAATCTAAAGGAGCGAGGTCTGTTAAAGGGGAATCAGATTGTGGCCACAGTTATGTCTAATTTAGGTTTAGACAAGCTGCTTGCGGGTTATGGAATTAAGGTGCATCGTAGTCAGGTAGGAGATCGTTATGTCTTGGAGGAGATGCTAAGATTGGGAGCTTCGCTTGGAGGAGAGCAGTCTGGGCATACCATATTTGGCGATTTTGCAACAACTGGGGATGGAACATTGACTGCATTGCAGCTTCTAGCTGTAATGTGCCGTAAACAGAAGCCTCTTTCTGAGCTAAGCGCTGCTTTTGTAAAATTTCCTCAAAAGTTAATTAATATAGTAGTGCAGCAGAAGCCTCCATTGGAAGGAATTCCTCCGATCAAGAAAATAATCTTAGAAAAAGAGAAGTTATTAAAGGATAGCGGCAGGATTCTGGTGCGCTATTCCGGTACTGAGAATAAGGCGCGCGTAATGGTTGAGTGTGAGGATGAAGATGCCTGTGTCAGACATGCCCAGGATATCGCCGCAGTGATCGAACGTGAGCTGGGTGCAGTATAATCGCATATGAATTATCTTACTAACAGTCCGCTTCCTTCCTCACAAGAGATGGCGGCGTTTGATAAGTTAACAATTAAGGCCGGCACAGCAGCAGTAGATTTGATGGAGCGCGCAGGGCAGGCTGTTTTTGAGCTGCTTAGAGGTCGTTTCCCGATTAATTCAGATACTTCAATATGTATATTGTGCGGTCCAGGGAATAACGGTGGGGATGGAATAGTAGTAGCGCGTCATCTTTTAGAGGATGGATATAAACCTTTAGTCTTCCTGACTTATGCAGATCGGTATTCAGGAGAATTATCAGAGCAGCTTCGGAGATTTAGAGACGCAGGAGGCAGTCTTAGTGAGGTAAAGGAGCATAATTGTTCACTTTTCTCTAGTGTTAGCAGCGCTAACATTGTAGTAGATGCGCTACTCGGTACAGGTTCACGTGGTGAGCCGCGCGGAGTAATTAAGTCATTAATAGAAGCTGGCAATTCAGCTCGGGCAAACAACGGTAAAATTATTTCGATAGATATTCCATCCGGCATTGATCCCGATACCGGTATGGTTGAAGGCGAGGCGATGCGTGCAGATCTAACAGTAGCCATAGAAGCGATTAAGCGCGGCATGCTTCAATCTCCTGCTAAGGGATATTGCGGGATAATTGAGGTTGTTAAGATCGGCATAGTAATGGAGGCGACGGAATTCTTTATGCTTACGAAAGAGTGTATTACTCTGCCAAAGGCGAGAAAGACCGATGCACATAAAGGAAACTTTGGCACTGTATTTGTAGTTGGAGGTTCGCAGGAGATGCCGGGTGCGCCTATCTTGGCAGCTTTAGCTGCAGCTCGTGTAGGTGCTGGTTATAGCAGAATGGCGTTACTGCAAAGCCTTGGATATAAAGTAGAGTTTCCTGAAATTATGCTCGAGACTGTTGAGCAAGGGAAAAGTTATTTTACAAAATTAGATGCGTTTAAAGTATTACCTAGTATACGTGAATCAAACTGTACGGTATTAGGTCCTGGCATTGGAGTGGCAAAAGAATCGATGGCCTTTGTGATGGAGATCCTCACCGCACTAAGGAGTGAGAAGGCCGGATTGGTGTTAGATGCGGATGGTTTAAACGCATTAGCCGTACAGGCGGGAGAAGATAATAAGTATCCAGGGCTAGTTATGACTCCGCATCCTGGTGAAGCAGCAAGGTTGCTAGGTATTAGCACAGAGGCGGTTCAGGCTGATCGTTACGCCGCTGCGCGAGAGCTTGGCAATCGATATGGAGCTATTATTGTGCTGAAAGGAGCAGCTTCAGTTGTCTATTATAATGGCACTGGCTTTGTTAATACTACAGGGAACCCTTGGATGGCGACTGCAGGGAGTGGAGATGTATTATCCGGAGTTATTGCTGGATTAATTGCACAGGGACTCCCGCCATTTGAGGCTGCAAAAAGCGGGGTATTGTTACATGGATTGGCCGGTGATATGGCTTCAAATAATGGCAGTCAGCCAATAATTGCTACAGATATAGTAAAGCGAATCTCTGAGGCCTATACAGTATGCAGAAATTAGTATGATTATTAACTCTGAGAAAGAGCTTTCAGTATTTGCAGCTAGTCTGGTTAGGGATTTAAAAGCTCCTCTTGTAGTTGGTCTACGAGGGGTGCTGGGTGCAGGCAAGACAACCTTAGTACGATATATCCTAGAAAGTATGGGATTTTCTGATGCGGTCTCTTCTCCAACATTTGTGCTGGAGCATCAATATTCAAATGGTCAGATCAAGATAGAGCATTGGGATCTTTATAGGTTAACCACCTTACCGGAGGATTTATTTGAAGCTCCACGCTCAGATGTTGTTCGGTTTATAGAATGGTCCGATAAGTTTCCTGAGCTAGCTGTAGATATGGAGATAAGCATTGAGGTTGTAGGATTTGGAGAGAGTAGGAAGATAGTAGTTTCGAAACGTACTATACTGAATGACAAAATAACGTAGCGTTATTTTGTCTATTGGCCTTTGACCATCCGTGGCCAAGGGCCTCCTCGAACGGCTGAAACGGGTCCCCGACACCCATTTCAAGCCGTTCTCCGGGCCTACGGTTTGTCCTGGCCATCCATGGCCAGGCTTGACACGCAGTCAGAGAAATATCTGCTCATTCAACCTGCAGAGCAATACCACGCATATTTATAGAGCCGCTGTGTGCCCTAAAATCTGCAGTTGGCGGCTTAAGCTCCTGCGTAGTTAGAGCTTTGCGACCGGACTGATCAAGAATTTTAGCAGCGCGTCGGCTCAAAGAATGGTAGCTCTCAGAGGATAAATTTGTCATCACAATAATTCTTCCATTCTTTCTAAGTAATCTACATGAAGTATTAAGTAAAAACTCAATATTCTTATCGAATGAGAAAGTCTTGCCTCGACTTGAGGAGTAAGATGGTGGGTCTATAATAATGGTGTCATACTGCTTTGCGCCTTTTTCAATTCTCCTAACTTCGCGGCTCATAAAAGAAGCGGAATCTTCCTCTATAAATCGCATCTTGCCTATGTCTAAATTATCAGGCCTATTTAATTCAAAATTTTCCTTTGCCCAAGTAAGAGCATGCCTACTAATATCGACCTGGATAACCTGCTCAGCTCCACCCATGTATGCGGCGATACCAAGACTTCCTGTGTAGCAGAAAGTATTGAGTACCTTTTCATTGCGGGTGCTATTAATAAGTAGAGATCTAATCTCACGGGTATCTAGAAAAAGTCCGGGATTAAGCGCTGTCCTAGGACGTATCTTAAATTTCATCCTATTCTCAGTGACTGCTAACTCCTCCTGTATTGGGCCAAATATTAACTTAGCCTCCTTTTTAGTGCTTTGCGTAGGAACATGCGTGTGCTGGCGGGCATAAAGAGTAGTAATACCAAAGTTATGCAGCGGTTGAGCAAGTTTCTTTAGATCAAAATCTAGTTTTTTGAGGCAGTGTGCAATAGCTACAGTGCTGTAACGATCAAGGTATAAGCCAGAAAGTTTATCCCCAACACCGTCTACTAAACGGTGGCATTCAAAGCTATCCTTGAGGAGAGCCTCACGTTGCTTGATTGCGATGATTGCTTTTTCAATACTCATTCTGTTCGCTATGCTGACATCTTCGCAGATAGAATCGCATATTATTTAATTGTTATCATAGAGCATAGACTGTTTGACTAAGAATAAAAATTACCGTAAATTGATAATGCGAATACATATTATTATAACACATGAATATTATTGTAAAAAAGTTTGGTGGTACCTCGGTTGGCGATCTTCAGCGCATTAAGAATGTAGCCAAGCTTATAAAATCTCATCTTGAGAAAAATAGCCAGGACAAGATCGTAGTAGTTGTATCAGCTATGGCTGGTGAGACAAACAAGCTTGTGGCTATGGCAAAATCATGTGTTGAGCGCCCTGATCCACGCGAGCTAGATGTGCTGCTAGCATCAGGTGAGCAGGTCACTATCGCTTTGCTGTCTATGGCACTTATAGAGCTAGGGTTGCCAGCAAAAAGCCTCTTAGGACAGCAGGCCTTGATCAGTACTGACAAGGAGTATAATAACGCCAAGATCTCCGATATCGATACTTCGGCAGTAGATGCAATCATCGCCTCCGGTGCGATACCTGTTGTTGCAGGCTTTCAGGGGGTAGATAATGAGGGAAATGTAACGACACTTGGACGAGGCGGCTCGGATATTACTGCGGTTGCTTTAGCGGCGGCACTAAAGGCCAAGGCTTGTTATATTTATACGGATGTCGAGTATGTTTATACAGCCGACCCACGTATCTGTAAAAATGCTCGGCCGATGACAAAAGTTTGTCATGAAGAGATGCTAGAAATGGCAAGTTTAGGTGCAAAAGTTCTGCATCCCCGTTCAGTATATTTTGCAATGCATTACAAGGTTCCACTTGTTGTGCTTTCGACGTTTAACCCAGGTCCAGGAACTTGGATCGTAAAAGAAGAGGAACTTATGGAGAAGCCAGTTGTAACCGGTGTTACGTATAGAATGGATGAGGCTAAGATTACAGTTCATAAAATGAAGGGTGGCATTAAGAGTCTTGATAAAGTCTTTAGTTCGCTAAGCAACGAAGGGATATTCGTTGATATGATTACCCAGACGGGTGTGGAGGGAGGGACTACCAGTGTAAGCTTTACAGTTCCCGATGATTCATCCTATAAAGCGCTCGAGATATCACAGAAATTGGCACATGAGCTTGGAGCAGAAGGCGCAAGCGTAGATCGTAATATCGGAAAGGTCTCTATAGTTGGTATCGGTATGCGTTATCATACCGGTGTTGCAGCAAAGATGTTTGCTTCGCTAGCACAGGAAGATATAGATGTGCAGATGATCTCGACCTCTGAAATTAAAGTCTCGGTCGTAGTTCCGCGTAAGTATTGTGAAGTAGCAGTACGCACCTTGCATGATGCTTTCCTAGATATGGCGCCGCAGGTGCAGGTAGAAAAGTAGGGTATCGCACAAGTAGTAGAAAAGACACGAATGGATAAAAAATATTGCTTGATATGTAGCATCGAATTACCTCAATAGGCGACCGTCAGGGAGCCCTACAGTTTCTGGACGGGCCTCCTGTCCTTGTTGCAAAAAAGGTAGTTCCCGAACAGAAACTAGTGCTCCTCCAAATAAGTTTTTTCACGTCTAGCATCACATCGTTGCCCCACCTTGTCACGCTTCTCAGTCGGAAAATCCTCGCAATACTCCAGTATTGCTGCGGATTTCCTCCTTCCGAGGCGTGCCAATCTGGGGCAACGCTGCGCGCTATACGTGAAAAAACTTATTTGGCGAAGGTCTAGCTATCCAAAGTCTCTCTAATCTTGATAGCTAATTGATCAGGTGTAAATGGCTTGCTTAGAAAAGCTGTATTAGCATCAAGGATCTTTTTCTGCAGCAGCGCATCGTCAGAGTAGCCAGACATTAATATTATTTTAAGCGTTGGTCGTGCCTTCTGGATCTTTTCGGCAAGTTCTCTTCCTCCCATCTCAGGCATGACCACATCGCTTAACATTATATCAATTTGCGACAGATGTGATTTCGAAAGTGTTAAAGCTTGCGATGGTGTGGCCGCTTCTAAGACTGAGTATCCTTTCATTTGTAGGACTCTAGATACTAAATTACGGACCATCTCTTCGTCCTCGACTAATAGCACCGTTTCGGTGCCCGGCTTGACCTCTTTTTTTATTACAGGCGCGGCTTTCTGCTCAGGAACCGCAGCAACGCGTGGGAAGTATAAGCGAAAAGTTGTACCTTTACCCTCAACACTAGTAACAGCAATATCGCCTTCGCATTGTTTGACTATGCCGTACACTGTTGATAGCCCTAGTCCGGTACCTTTTCCTTTATCCTTGGTCGTAAAAAATGGCTCGAAGAGATGTTGTTTAACCTTTTCGTTCATCCCGAAACCGGTATCACTTACAGTCAGTAATATATAAGGCCCTGGCGACAGAGTAAAACGCTCGGTCTCAAAGACTTTGGATAGCATTAGATTTGAAGTCTGAATAGTCAGCTCTCCGCCATTCGGCATAGCGTCACGGGCGTTAATTACAAGGTTAATAACAACCTGCTCAATTTGACTGCAATCAGCACGGGTTGCCGCTAGCTCCTGATCTAATAGTAAGGATAGTTTAATATCCTCTCCGATCAGTCGCCGCATCATGCCTTCGACACCGCTAATTACAGAATTAAGTGTAATGACCTGTGGGTTGGTAACCTGTTTGCGGCTGAATGTAAGCAGCTGCTGGGTCAGGGCAGTTGCCCGCAGGAGTCCGCGTTTAATCTCCTCCACCTCTGGTTTAACAACACCACCTTGCTCAAGCTTGGAAAGTGCAAGATCTGTATATCCACCTATAGCAGTTAGTAGATTATTAAAGTCATGCGCTACGCCTCCAGCAAGTCTGCCTACCGCCTCCATTTTTTGTGATTGGTGTAGCTGCTCCTCTAATAACTTGCTATCGTGTATATCCGTATTGGCTCCAATCGTTCCAATGATAACCCCGTCTGTATTTCTATACGGCGCTGCCTTAATATCAAACCACCTAAGCTCCCCACTTTTTATTTTTAATTGTACTGTATAGTGCTCGCTTACGCCGTGCCCTCTATCGGCGCAACGACACTGCATTTTTTGCCACTCCGACTGTGGTAGTAATAATTGATGTGCGATCTGACCAATTAGCTCCTCATGCGAGTAGCCGGTTAGCTCGACCATTCGGTTATTTACATAGGTAACTCGATCATCCAGGGAGGTGATCATGATGCCTTCATTTAGGCTTTCAACTACTCCACGAAATCGAGACTCTGATTCTCGTAAGGCATCCTCTAAGGCTATAGTAGCCAGGGCCAGGTTTCCATGCGATCCCTGGTAAAGCTCAACATTTGTGCTACCCGGGTGGTCCTTTGACATGATATATTGCCGCCAGTCGTTGAGTATAATATTTAACATTTCTTAAGTAAAGAAAAATCGTTACTATTCAGTTTTTTCTCTGAAAATCCATCTTTGCAGTAGGAAATGAGCAATTTCTCCAGGCAATTTACAGCTTAAATAATGACAATGCCGCTCTGATCTTATTGATTTAAGGGCTTTCAGAATTTTGTGCAGTATTAAAGAATCGAACAGTTATGTAATAGGTGCTTAATATTTGCGGATAATCCATGATTTTATTAACACAGATATTATCTAGATCCTAAAGGACAGGAACTGTTGAGAATGTTAGTAAAACAGAGATGTTTTTGCAAAAAAGGTAGTTCCCGGACAGAATCTATCTAACTATAGTAGGCAAAATGAATTCATTTCTTATCTATCCAGAAGAGTTGGTTGAGCAGAGCATAGCGCGTGTTCCAATGGCGCGTCTGCAGTCAAGGGAGGATCGCGATGGATTTTATGAGGGCGCGGAGATCCGGTATGCAGTCTTAAACGGCAAAATTGGTACAGCTCTCGTTCGCAAGGTGACAACTCTTGAAATCGAGATCGTATTAAAAATCCAGCTTAACCCACCTACACGAGGGAAAACATATTTAGTTGTTGCAGTGCCGAGGCCTCAGACTGTAAAGAAGGTGTTGCAGTTAGCTGGAAGTACAGATGTGTCAGAAGTGCATTTTTTGAGAACATCTACTGTTACTAAGAGTTACCTACAATCAAATACCTTACTTAATGAGAATATTAATGCTTCTTTATATGAGGCATTAGAACAGGTGCACGATAGTGTCCCGCCAAAAGTAGCGGTACATAATGACTATCGGGAGTTCTGTTCACAGGTGTTGCCTCGTTTAACCATCGGTGCAGTCAACCTTATGGCCGAGAATGCGTCCGATCCACTACCTGCAAATTTTACGCTTGACTACGCCCTTCAGCCAGTTGTGCTTGCAGTGGGACCTGAGTCCGGCTGGGCGGAGCGGGAGTATGTTGATTTTACAGGACGTGGATTTATGCCTTTTTCATTAGGACCACGAATTCTTAGGGTCGAAACCGCACTGGCGCTCTCCTTGGGAATGCTTAGCTGCCTTAGAAACAAGTAAGGAAACGTTGTTATCTATGGGTGGTATGTGCTAATCCTCACTTTTACTGCTTTAAAAGCATTAGAAATACAGCCTATAGTGAGTGAGATAAGTCCGTAGCGAATTTCGCTACGGACTTATCTCACTCGCTATAGGCTGGCCATGCATGGCCAAAATCCGATAGACAAAATAACGCTTCGTTATTTTGTCATTCACTATAATACTCAATTCAAGAACTTTCCTTAAATTGTCGATTTAGACTAAGAGAGCGAATAGGAGCAGTTAGTGAATATTTAGCTTTAATAATAGACTCTAAGGCAGGTTCAAATGGCAGAAGAAAAAAAAGAGGAAGGTGCGGCAGAGGGAGAGGCCAAACCAAAAAGCAAAAAAAAGCTCATTATAATTGTTGCTGTTGTATTGCTGCTTGCAGGTGGTGGTGGCGCGTTTGCCATGATGGGAAAAGCTAAGCCTGCCAATCCAGATGAGGCATTAGTTGAGGAGGAGCCTAAGGATGAAGAGAAGCACTATGAGTTGATTGAGCTTGATCACTTTATTGTTAACCTTTCTGATAACGCCAGCTTCGTAAAAATTAAGATGATATTGGAATACGACCCGGAAATCCTAGCAAAGTATGAAGGATCTCACTCACATGGTGGCGGCGGTGGAGAAGAAGGCGGCGGAGGACATGGAGGTGGAGGAGCAGGTGGAGGTAAAGAGAAAGAAGGCATGCCAGGAGCACTTGGTCTAAGAGAGCCAATGATGTTTGATGCAATTATTAGGGTTCTCTCTTCGAAGAGAGCTGAGGAGGTTTTAACCCCTGAGGGTAAAGACAGTCTCAAAGAGGAGCTAATTGAAGCTATCAATGAAGCAATCGGGCTTGATGAAGGACCGATCGTAAATATTTACTTCAGAGATTTTATTGTTCAGTAATGAAGATCTTACATGTGGCGTTTATTCTTGGTGCGGTATTAATTGCGCCGCAGCAAGGCACGCGGATCGGTTTTGACTCAAACGAACTTGCAGAGTTAAAGAAGAATGCCGCCGTTAAATTTTATCCCGTTAACGGAGAGAAAGTTGAAGATGTAAAAGCCGCTATGATCAAGTCTGGTCCGACTGATCTCTCTGGAAAATGGCGTACTGCATATACAGCTTGGCATTTAAAATGGCATTGGCCGCAAGAAAACGGCCAGCCGAAATTCTCGGATCTAACAGTACACAATTCTATAGTCGTTAGCCTGCCTCTATGGGTAGATTATCATAAGGCGACAGTAGCTGCTCAGCAGAGTTGGGACAGCTATTTTGGTGCAACAGTACGCCATGAATTAAATCACGTTAAGTTAGCACAGCAAGGAGCGCTGAAATTGAAGCGTCGATTATTAGGCAGATATAAAGAGAATCCAAAAGCTACTACAACGGAGATGAATCAGATTGGCTATCAGATAGTCAATGAAATTAAGATCCGTGACCAGCAATATGATATTAATACCGAACACGGGAAAAGTGAGGGAGTAGTGCTTTGATTTTTTGATATACTTCCACTAAGCTTTGATCATGACTTCAGATGAAATTGTTGGGATTTTAGGAGCTGGCACGATGGGGCGTAGTATAGCAGAACTCTGCTTATTGCGAGGCTATAGCACCATCCTCTTTGATACTAATGAAACTGTGCTGGCAGACGCGCGTGAGCGCATCCGCACTAATCTCGAAAAGTTAGTTCAAAAGGGTAAAATTAATGGCTCTGAGGCTTCCATAGCATTAAATCGACTACAATTAGCAGCTGAGTTTAATAAGCTATCGACATGTTCAGTAGTTATAGAGGCTATTTTTGAGGACCTCTCTATAAAGAGAACTATTATGGCTAACCTTGAGAATGTAGTATCAAGGAAGGCCCTACTTGTCACTAACACCTCTTCCTTATCTGTAACAGCTATAGCATCAAATTGTAAACTGAAGGAGCGACTATTAGGACTGCATTTCTTTAACCCGGCTACTATTATGCCATTAGTAGAGTTAGTACCCGGCATAGGGACTACGGAGGAGGTAGTGGCGCGTGCACGATTCTTTGCAGAATCTTTAGGCAAAGCAGTAGTATTGGCTAAAGATACCCCGGGCTTTATAGTAAATCGGGTAGCTCGGCCATTTTACGGTGAAGCATTGCGTATTTTAGATGAAGGCATAGCAGATGTAGCTTCCATAGATCGGGCACTGAAAGAGATCGGAGGGTTCAAGATGGGACCTTTCGAATTAATGGACCTGGTTGGTTTGGATGTAAGTCTTAAAGTGACAGAGGCTATTTATCAGGCATTCTATCAGGAGCCGCGCTTTAGACCATCTATCACTCAGCGAATCATGGTAGAAGCGGGTATGTTAGGGAAAAAGACAGGCCGCGGTTATTATGATTATTCGAAGGATCAGCTTGATGCGGGGCCCTCAATTTCAAAAGACTTAGCGCAACAGATCTTCATGCGTGTGCTTGCTATGCTGGTTAATGAGGCAGCGCATGCGTTACATTATGGAGTTGCTAGTATGGAGGATATTGATCTAGCGATGACTAAAGGGCTTAACTTCCCAAAGGGGCTTTTTCGTTGGGCTGATGAGATCGGCGTTAGTAAAATCTATGAGGTTCTTCAGCAAATGCAGGGTCTATATTTGGAGGAGCGGTATCGAGCCAGCATTAGTCTTAAATCGATAGCTGAACAAGCAGGGAGTTTTTACCGATGAAAAACGCATTTATTATAGATGGTGTAAGGACAGCGATTGGAAGCTATGGAGGCTCATTGGCACGTGTACGCGCTGATGATTTAGCAGCTCATCCTATAAGAGAGTTAGTTAATAAGCTAAAGCTTAGTCCGGATACGATAGATGAGGTTATTTTAGGATGTGCAAACCAAGCTGGAGAGGATAATCGTAATATTGCACGTATGGCAGGGCTATTGGCTGGGTTACCTCCTAGGGTGTCGGGTATGACAATAAATCGACTATGCGCTTCTGGAATGAGTGCAGTAGTTGAAGCTGCGCATGCTGTAGAGTGTGAAGAAGCGGAGCTGATCATAGCAGGAGGTGTAGAGCACATGACCAGAGCACCTTTAGTCATGGCTAAGGCAGAAGAAGCATTTGCAAGGAAGGCAGAGATCTTCGATTCTACGATCGGATGGCGTTTTGTAAATAATAAAATGAAGGATAAGTTCGGCATAGACTCGATGGGTGAGACAGCTGAAAATCTAGTTGAAAAATGCGGTATTACGCGGGAGGCTCAGGATCAATTTGCTCTGCGATCGCAGCAGAAGGCGGCAGCTGCGCAGAAGGCGTTACGCTTTGCAACAGAGATCGTAGGCATAGCTGTCCCAAAATCAAAAAAAGAGAGCATATTATTCGATAAGGATGAGTTCGTTAGGACAGATAGTTCAGCTGACAGCCTAGCTGCTTTAAGACCTGTCTTCCGTTTGGATGGCAAGGGTTCTGTGACAGCTGGTAATTCCTCTGGCATCAATGATGGCGCCGCTGCTCTGTTAATTGCTTCAGCAAAAGCATTGACTAAGTTCAAGATGGTTCCGCTTGTTCGAGTTGTAGCTTCGGCAGTTGTAGGTGTTGAGCCGCGTATTATGGGAATCGGACCAGTCGAAGCAGTAAGAGAGGTGCTTA
>CAZKXU010000073.1:0-17970 GCA_964556665.1 uncultured Bdellovibrionales bacterium
TGTCGTCAACTCTCGGCACCCCTCTTGTTAACTAAGGGGTTTATCCCATGTCCTACTTTGATCGTTAGTATGAAATCTAAGTCAGATAATCTTAGCCGCCATTTCTCATAAGCCTCCTACTGCGAAGGCAGATCTGTATGAAATTACTTCGGATTTTTTGAAAATACGACCTCGCTGGGCTAGAGCCCAGGTTCGCCCGTATTTTCAAAAAATACTTGTCCTTTCAAGCACCTCTGCCTTCTCGCTACGGAGATTATGAGAAATGTCGGTTAGTTATATATATTGGTCATATAATAAAAGTCACGTATTATTAACTTAAGTCATAACTTGGTATAACGTATTGTATTTATGGAATTGATATATTAAGGCCGCACGGCTCAATTTACTGTTTATAAACAGCTCAACTGAATATTACTCGACTGATAGTTATGGTACATCTTGAAGTTTCACCTGCATCTGTTCCCGGCTTATTTAGCCAATTTCTGCCTGCTAAATCTCTTAATCTTACCGCAAGCCCTCCTTCTAGACTATCAGATAGGTTAAATCCCTTGGGCGATAGAAAGGCTGGAATGCTCGAACTAATTGCAAACGATAGAGATAATTGGGGGCAGCGGCTTAAAGTACTAGCGGCTAAAGATGATGCAACGCAGGATATAGCTGTCGCAGCATTTCATTTAAAAAGCCGTCCGTTAGTAGGTGTGTCATCTGTAAGAGTTATAAACAGAGAGATTACAGGTCTTACACACCCAACTCCGCAAGTTGTGTACGCTACCCTTTCAAAAAAGGGAGCAGATCCTAAGGTATTAGAGCTATCGAAGATCATGGGGACCTCCGGTGTCCTGATCGCCAAAGATAGGAATGGTAGAGCCTGGATGCAGGTACAGGGAAGAAATCCGGATAAAAACTTTCCGCATGGCGGCAACCTTGGATGCTCTCCAGCTGGTTTATTTAGATACTGTTACAGTGATGAAGGTACGAGAGAGGAGAAAATTAGGCGCATAAGAGAGGATCCGGAGTCAATACCTGTTATCCCTGTTGGAAGTGAGCAAGTCGCAGGAAATATTACCGGTGAAGCACGAGAGGAGCTAGGCATCAAAGATAAAAGAACTCTGTCAGTAAGTATAGTAGGGATAGCGCATGATGACACCTCCCCGCACTATGAAATTCTAACACGTGTTGACTCAAGTTTAAGTGTGGATGAAATTAATGCAATCGCTAATGCAAAAATTGAAAGTTTAAGAGTTAAGGGGCAGGAGGAGCTACATCCGCATGACTTTACAGAGGCGTATTCCTGGATTCCTGCAACGCCTGAGGCTATAAAGGCCTTAATACTTAACTCACCGCACTCTCCAGCAACCCACATCGCGAACTGGATTGCAGTTGCTAGAGCGTTAGTTGTTGAGAGGAATGGGGAGAGGGAAGCTAAAGTTTGGCAGGCTTCTGTAATTCAGGATTTGACCGCCAAAGTAATGGAAACCTCAAGGTTAGTAGAGGCCTTTTATGCAAAAAGTCCAGAAGCTTTTTTTACAAATCTAGCGGCAGTAGAGAGGAAAAAATTTGCTCCATTTCTTGAGGAACATAAAGCGCAAGACGGAGAGGTTAAAGCTCAAATTAATAAAGCTGCAGCAGCTGGGAATGTAGAGGCGGGAAGAATTAAAAAATATCTCGATAAGATTAAAGATCCGACAGTTGAGATATTAGTTACAGCAGCAGCGATGTTAAAAGGAGTGCTGCATACCCCACTTGACGACAGCTTTGATCCGAGAAGAATTCCTGAAGCGCAGGGACTCCTCTCGGCCGTAGAGACCTTCCGGAAGATACGAGCTTCAGGAGTCGCATTGTACGATGGAACTATGGTGTTTTAATACTTACCAGCAATTTTACAGCGTAGCTCGGAAACTCTCAAAATTAGCTGCATATCTTATAAACAGTCGTAGCTTCTTAATACGACTAAATCTGTCGGTACTCTTTGCTTTTCAATAACTTAGCCCATGGAACACTTATTGCTTGGAGTGACAACTTAGTTTTCATCGGCTGGAGGCCAGCACCTTGATAAGCTCCTAATTATGGAGAATAATTATAAACTAGGTGTACGCGACATGGAATGTCACCAAAATGGAGTAAACGCAATAACATTATTGAATTTGCGGTTGTAGTTTGGGGAACCTAACTTTATAATACTTTACAGAGGGGTGTCGCATGGAAATTAATGAGAACATTGTAAATCGTCTTTTCGCTTCCTTTGTTGAGCTAGAGAAAGCTATTAATAGTGCAAAGAAAACTTTAGCCGAGCGAGATTCAATTCCTGAAGAGGTACTACATAGACTTAATTCATACGATACTATACTAGCCCGTCAACGTGCACTAGCGCAGGGTCTATGTCAGCATGTAAAGGATGGAAATTGGGATGAGGTTAACCGCCATGTCTCTTTAATTAATGGACTTTCAGGCATGATCCGTGATGATGCGCGTGCGATACTCGCAGCCTTAGCGCTTAATTCAGATCATGGCAAACCGGAGAGCGACGAAGATCTGAATTATTGTTAATTTAGTTTCTATCCGCTGCTATCTTTTACTGGTGTGAAAGAGTCGATTAAGCTCAGAGCCAAGAGCAGATAGCAGCAACATCTGCCGTTTTAATCCAATTCTCAAGAGCGCTTATCCTTCTGGCCATCGCAGATGTATTTATCTACACTAAGCTAATGCGCACATCTAATAATCTGCACACAGATGCAGGGATTGCTCTTATCTTAGTAATATTTGTAATCGCCTTAGCTAGTATATTAGTTGTTAATCTGACCTACTCCAGTTTTCTTGCATCACGGCAGGGAGTTCAGTATGAGCAGGGTATTAAGGCCGAGTATATCCTAAAATCTGCGGTAAATGTAGCGCGTGTACTAATTAAAGAAGATAAG
This sequence comes from uncultured Bdellovibrionales bacterium, assembly GCA_964556665.1. Lineage (GTDB taxonomy): Bacteria > Bdellovibrionota_C > UBA2361 > UBA2361 > CAZKXU01 > CAZKXU01. Next base: position 2,916 of record CAZKXU010000073.1, read on the forward strand.
ACAGTGGAGGATGGACCACAGGATGTCTGGGCGAAATTTATCAGCGGAGCAGCGGTGCCTGCCGAGTTACTAGGAATTACTGAGCCAAATATTGTAGTCAGCCTTGAGATCACTCCTGAAGAGGGTAGATTGCCAATTCGCAGTCTTTTGTCTAGTCCTTCTGCGCCCCCTGATAAACGTTGGTCAAAGTCTACGCAATGTCTTCTCACTAGATTGGGGTTTGATGAAGATAAAGAGGTGGATCATACAGGGCTTTTTCCGCAAAAGCATTTTAATGCGTCTGAGTTAACATCGAACCTGATCGATTATATGGATGAGAATAATGATTCACTCAAGGAGCCTGATTTTGCTCCTGGAATTGAGGGAGAGTTGCCTACTGGCACATTTGCAAATGAAAGAATTAAGCGCGTAGGGGAGCTGGCAACTATTCCCGGTTTTTCCCCAGCACGGCTAAGAAAGCTAACCCCGTTTCTAACTGTATTTACCAATTGGCCGCGAATTAATATTAATTTTGCACCGAAAGTAATATTGGAGTGTTTGGATGAAGATGTGACATCTTCGCAAGTAGAGCAAATTATTGCTTTCCGGAGCGGCCCGGAGGGACCCTTCAGTAATGCTAATCTTAAAGCAACTCTATCGGGCATTGTCGGAGATACCACATACGATAAGATCTCCCCTACAATTACTGTTGAAAGTAAATGGTTTCAGGTTATTGCCAAGGTTGACTATAGGACCTCGACCTACTTTTTACGTGCTTATGTGACCGAAGGGGATACTGAGAATCTGCCAAAGATTAGGTCCGTAGAGCTTTTCTAGTTTGTCCGGGAACGCTATTTTTTGCAAAAACATGACTTGTAGGCCCGTACAGAAACTATTTTAGCACGATGTTCTCACACTTTTAATAAGTATGAGAAATCCAGCCTAGAGACTTGATTTTTTTGGCGAAATAGTTAATCCTTGGGCCTTCATAATTTACAATTAACGGTCAGATCTATGTCGCATAAATGTTCTATTTCAGGGATGGCAAGGCAGCGAGGGCATCGTGTAAGCCATGCAAATAACAAGACTAAACATACTTTTTACGGGAATATTCAGACAAAACGGCTCTATGTAGCAGAAGAGAAGCGCTATGTTAGATTAAAGCTTTCAACCCGTATGATTCGTACAATTGATAAATTAGGGTTACAGGGAGCGTTAAAAAAGGCTGGATTGACCCTAAAGCAGATTGCCGCGTAGCAACACAGCATATAGTCTGATTAATATGATTTTTATTTTTGTAGTTCTGCTGCTTCTGACTCCAAATCCTGCGTTTGCCTATATAGATCCGGGAGCAGGCAGCCAGCTATTACAGCTTGTATTAGCCGGTGTATTGACCTCTCTTTTTGTAATAAAAAGCTGGTGGCGGAGTATATTAACATTTTTCTCCAGTAAAAGATCGGGAAGTTCCACCACACCAACAAGCCATGACTCAAATACGTCAAAGTAGTTTTTCCTCTGACGGAGAAAAACTAAGGAGTTCCTTTCGCGATCCAGCGGGCTTTTTATTTTATAGTAAAGGTGTGTTGCTACGCCAGGTTAACACTGCATACGTTGAAACGTTTGAAGAGCTAAAAAAAACAGGTTTCTTAGACCGCCTAATGGCCGCAAAGCTTCTTGTCTCCCATGAGGAGGTGCGCACTGCTGATTTTTTCTCAAAGGATGGGGTTCTCGTACTTAGACCGGAAAAAATTCCCTATATCTCTTATCCATATGAGTGGTGCTTTTCACAGCTTAAACAAGCCGCCCTTCTCACTTTGGAGCTGCAAAGATTAGCGCTGGAGTCAGGTTTTGTTTTAAAGGATGCGAGTGCCTACAATGTTCAATTTACGGGAGCGCAGCCGATATTTATTGATACCTTATCTTTTGATAGATACCATGCGGGAAAACCTTGGGCCGCATACCGACAATTCTGTGAACATTTTTTGCTACCGCTTTCTTTGCTTAGTTATGGCTGCCTAACCGATCTGCGTACCCTGCAGTACAATCTTGATGGCTTGCCACTTGAGCACTGGGAGCCTCTACTGCCATGGTATTCAAAGCTAAAATTTGGAGTGCTAACCCATCTGCATATACATAGAAAATTTAAAGCTAAAGAGACTATCCAGGTAAGTCAGAATCTTAAGCAGCATGTTAAGGGAGTTTCTAAAATAGGGCTACTCAGTCTCGTTGATAGTCTTAAGGCAACTATAGAATCGATGCAGCTGCGAAAGATAAAGACGACTTGGGATGGGTACTATGCAGATACTAACTATACAAGCGCTGGATTAGAGCATAAGCGTGAGTTGATAGCCGGATTTGTGAGGCAGATAGCTCCAGGCTTAGTCTTCGATCTAGGTGCGAATCAGGGTGAGTTTAGTAGAATCTGCAGTTCGTACGGTGCATATGTAGTTTCCGCAGATTCAGATTTTAACTGTGTTGAGCAGAACTATAGACTGGCTCAAAATAAAAAAAGTGATAACTTACTCCCGATATTAATAGATCTAACCAATCCCTCACCTGGACTTGGATGGAACGGTTGTGAGCGGGAGTCGTTTCTGAAACGTGGTCCGGCGGATCTTACCTTAGCTTTGGCACTCATTCATCATTTGACGATCGGAGCAGGTGCAAGTTTTGAAGAGGTAGTGGATCTGTGTGCTGCATTATCTGTTAATTTACTAATTGAGTTTGTTCCAAAAAGTGATTCGCAGGTTAAGCGATTATTATTGGTTAAGCCAGATATATACGATTGGTATACGGAGCAGAACTTTATTGAACGATTTGTAACCCGTTTTGAGGTACTAAAAGTTGAATCTATTAAGGATAGTGAGAGAAAACTCTACCTTATGAGACGGCGCAGTTAGCCGGCATTTCTCATAAGCCTCATACTGCGAAGGCCGATTTGCATGAAATTACTTCAGTATTTTGACAAATTCGACCTCGCTAAGCTTCAGGTCAGCTTCGCCCAAATTTATCAAAATTCTTCGTACTTTCAAGCAACTCGGCCTTCTCGCTACGGAGTTTATGATAAATTCCGGCTAGTGAGAGAATTTGAAAGCAAAAATATCTTTACAAAGTTGGTAGCAGCAGTATACCTCTATTTTTTTCTGGAATGGCTTTTCTTCCTCACAAAACCATCCTTTCTTTCCGGAGTAGGCGGGCTTGAGATACTTTCAGTATTTATGGTGCCGAGCCTAATAGTCTCCCTTGTGCTTGCTTTGCCTATTAAGATTCTCTGTTTTAGTGCTACTGGTCGGGCAGTTTCTAGAGTGTTGATCGCTATAATATTGGCGTCTCTGTTTTTTCTGTTAATAGACAATTTTACATATTCAATCTGGAGCTTTGGGGTGTTTTCTATGACGCCGCCCAGTAGTTTAATTTATTTAGTGGTATTTTTGTTGCTTCTCGCAAAGAGTTACAGATTTTTGTTTAGAGATCTTAGAGAGCTAGGAGGGGTAGCTACAACCTTGATTATATGCCTTGTATTCTCATCAGTATTACTCCTCTTTCTCCGTACTCCTAAGCTTTCAGCGGTGCTTGATCAGGTGCCAAAATTAATTCCTCGATCCCAGGCATACCCTAATATTCTATTACTTGCTGCGGATGGTGTGCCTGCGGAAAATACCTCCGTCTATAATGCTGATCTACAAACTACCCCAAATTTAAATGCTTTCAGTAAAGAGATGTTGGTATGTGAAAACGCATTTTCGACGGCGAACCGTACCGGCGGAGCGATAACCTCAATTTTGACCGGTCGTTATCCACAACAGACTAAGGTACTTAACTATCCTGATATCTTGCAGGGGCAGGATTCCTATCACCATATTTTAGCGTTATTGCGACAGCTAGGTTACCAAAGTATGCAGATGAGTGCTCTCAAGTTTGCAGATTCCTTTGATCTTAATATGCGCAATGGATTTGATTATTCCAACTTCAGAAATCTTGCCTGGTTTAATCTACCGATAATAGGTAAGTACGCAGAGCTTTATAACAGTAAGGAGTACTATTTTGTTTTGCAGAGCTTAGAGCGACTTGTTAGTCGTCTCATGTATTCTCTTGGATCTAGTGCCTTAAGTGAGGATTTTATCCTTGTTACACGTGGAGATGTGGAAGGCATGCGGGATAGAAGAATGTTAGACAAGGTTGAGGAGTTCATTGGCCAGACTAGAGCACCTTGGTTTACGCATATACATTTTATGGGGACGCATGGACCGCGTTACTACCCAAGACTGCGAAAGTTTTCAGTGGATAAGTTACAGGACGCAGATCTAATGCCTGAATTCTTTGAGGATGCTCTTTTAGAGTTCGACTCCTATTTCGCAGAGATTGTAACATTGCTACGTCAGTCCGGAAAGTTAGATAGTACCATGATAATTGTTTACTCTGATCATGATCAGAGAAAGAATATCGGGATAAAAGTGCCGTTGATGTTTTATTTCCCTGGAGGAGAATATACGGGAACGAGAGAGGGGAATGTCAGCATAGTCGATATTGCACCAACGATCCTAGATTATTTAAGCATTGAAAAGCCTGAATGGATGTCAGGTGAATCTGTACTTAGAGAGCCTCCACAAAATCGTCTTATCTTTTCAGCCAAAGATAGTTTCCCTGTTCTCGCTTACAAATTCAGAAAGCCGCCTTTCTATAACTTTCACACGGTAGGAGTGGTACAATGCGATAAGTTCACAACACTTGAGCTTGAGAGCAATAAGATAGCAGAAAAGTCGGTCAGCACACTGAGCTGTGCACAAGCTTCGCAAAAAGCAGAATTATTGAATATCTTAAAGGAGCCATTTCCAGAGGGAGTATAAAGAAGTCGCTAACATTGACTACACCACTACATTTAAAACCAAGCACTGCATGGTCTTGATAGCAATCACTGTGGCCTATGTCGGCGACTTCGTTACATATAATCAGCAGTGAGAGTGCGAGCTACCGACGCATAGTTTTTAGTTTAGTTAAAGCTCTTCTAAACCATCTGCGAATAGAGAAATTTAGTTTTTTATGAAGTGGATGGACAACTGGGTCCCCAAGTAAGAGTAGACTATCTTCTATACTGCGCAGATCCGGAGCCTGAATAAACTCATCACGCTTCTCCTCTGTATTTGGAATATGTGCCGTTTCAATCACATACTGTGCTTCCGGAGCCTGATGATTAGTTAATCTCCAAAAGGCGTAGCGAGCACAGGCACTAGTAAATAAACAGGTAAGAATATATTTTTTGCCGTCTGGGGAGAGCTCTACCCGGGTGCTAAAGTCCTGTTCTCGGTCCAATAAGAAGCTCTGTTTAAGGGTTTCTATCCATACCCTTCTTGCTCGGTATGCAGATATCTCATCCTGGTAGCTGCCCTCAAGGGCAACCCGTGCAGAATCGAAGCATACACCCTGCAACTGGCTTAATTCATGGGTTAATTCAATAAGTTGTCGTTCTATTGGTCCTTCTTGCATACTACCGATTCCAAACTAATACCGTGCTACCTGTAGTTAATATCGGGATTTTTAGGGTAGGGCTAAAGATCTTACCTTTAATCTTTTAAGTAGACGGGTTGGAAAAGCTTGGGCTAACTGATAGTATGCAAGGCTTGGAAGTAATTGCTCCCATGAGAAGATATATTCTTGTTGTAACTATTCAGGCTATTTCTTTATAGGCCGAAAGTTTGCACTTTTGGTTACACCTTATGCGCAATTACATCTGTAAAATATAACCTTGCATTATTAGGAAGTTAATTTATGTCACGAGACAGATTTGAAGATAGAGGTAGAGGACGCGGCCGTGGTGGATACGGTGGTAACGGAAATGGCGGTGGTGAAGGCGGAGGTCGTGGTCGCGGTGGCTACGGCGGCGGAGGCGGTCGCGGTCGTGGCGGCGGTTTCGGTGGTCGCGGACGTGGCCGCGGCGGTCCACGACGAAGTGGATATCAAGGGCGTTCCCGTGGTGGACGGGACAGGGACCCTCGCGAATCATCAATGAGCGGTAATCAGCGTGAGAGGATAGCGGTAGAAAGCGGTAGTCTGGTTTTCATCGACCAGTTCATGCTTGCTAATCCACAGCTTGCCAAAAAATTAATAGATAATATTGATGCTGATGTCACAGAGAAAGATCGGCTGATTGCTGAATATGGTGGTGTGGTTGTTAAGATTACACCTGGTACCTATAAAATACAGCGTGATCCATTCGCTTGCTCAATTGTAGTACATCATGAAGAGTCTGTGCCACAGACCGATTCTTTGCGAGATACAGCAAATGATAGTCTTGGGGAGGTTTATGTCGACACACGCTGTTTAGCTATGATCGATCGGGAGCTGCTCGATGACTCTGCATTGCTCGAAAAATATCAGCAACTTTGGTTTGGCGGACAGGATAAAGCCTGTCGTGATCTGCTGCGTGATAACGGCGGTGCAGTTCGTTACGGATTTCAAAGATACGGCGATGAGCTTAGTGTATTCCTTGTGCCTGGGCAGGATGTAGTCTGTCTTTGGCCAAAAGGTAGTGCTGCCGCTGTGTCAGAGCAGGCAGAGGCTGTCGCAGAGTAGTGCTGTACAAGTCACTACAAGCTAAGTTTTCTACTGGAACCGCGGGCTTCTAGCCCGCAAACAAGCCTGAAGAGCTGCATTGCGGGCTAGAAGCCCGCGGTCCCAGTTGTGTAGGTATCCCATGTTCCCCAAAATATCTAACCTTCAGGAGTTTCTCCAGCTTTTAAGAAAGGAGAGGGAGCTCGTTGATATAGAGGTGGAGGTCGATCCTCACCTTGAAGCAGCTGAGATTCATCGTCGCGTTATAGCATCAAACGGCCCGGCCTTGTTATTTCGTCGCATAAAGGGCAGTCCATTCCCTGTTGTCACCAATCTTTTCGGCACGAATAGAAGGATGAATCTGGCATTCAGTCCACGGCCGGAAGAGCTTATAAAAAAACTTACTACACTTGTTACAGAGTTTTTTCCGCCAAGTCCTGCTAAGCTCTGGGATAATAAGGGGCTACTTTGGGAGCTTACGAAGATCGGTACGAAATCAGTCAGCTCTGGCGGTGTGTTGGAGGTGAGAGAGGATAGACCAGATCTTACAAAGCTGCCGCTTCTAACAACCTGGGAAGAGGATGGAGGCGCTTTCTTTACGCTGCCGCTTGTTTACACTGAACACCCTGAACTTGGTATACATAACTTAGGTGTATATCGCATGCAGCGTTACGATAGTGTTACCACCGGATTCCATGCTCAGATCGGCAAAGGGGCAGGTTATCATCTTCAAGCTGCAGCGGAGAAGGGTCGTAAGCTTCCTGTAAATGTTTTTATTGGAGGGCATCCAGCGCTGATTTTAGCGGCGGTAGCTCCGCTTCCGGAAAATGTGCCTGAGCTTCTATTAGCCTCATTTGTGATGGGGGAGAAGGTTCGTATGGTTGAGCGTGCAAAAGGGGAGCTTCCAATCTTAGCAGATGCAGAGTTTGTGCTTTGTGGAGAGGTTGATCCGAACGAGAGTCGCCCGGAGGGACCATTCGGCGATCATTACGGATATTATTCATTGACCCATGATTTTCCTGTATTCCGCTGCAAACAGATCTACCGCAAACGAAACCCGGTACTCACCGCGACAGTGGTTGGTAAGCCGCGCCAGGAGGACTTTTTTATCGGTGATTATCTGCAGGAGCTATTAAAGCCGATCTTCCCTCTTGTGATGCCTGCAGTAAAAGATCTTTGGGCGTATGGTGAAACCGGTTATCACTCACTTGCAGCTGCGGTAGTGCAGCAACGGTATAAACGTGAGGCTATGGTGTCTGCATTTAGAATTCTAGGGGAAGGGCAGCTTGCCCTGACTAAATTTCTATTATTAATAGATAAAGCGCTGGATCTTAAAAATTTCAGATCTGTGTTGGAGCATGTTCTTGAGCGCGCCGATTTTAGAACCGATCTGTACATCTTTTCTAACCTTTCGATGGATACACTTGATTATAACGGTCCACGCATTAACGAAGGAAGTAAAGGGGTGTTATTGGGAGTTGGTGATAAAATTAGAGAGTTGCCGGTAGAGTTTAGGGGAGATCTACCTCCGACTATCAGTAAGGCAGTGCCGTTTTGTAGTGGGTGTTTAGTTGTTGAAGGTCGGGGGGATTTTGTAGAAGCAATAAAGAGCGCACCTAGTATGACTGCCTGGCCGTTAATAATTTTAACTGATAATGCCGCGCAGGCTGCCAAGGACGCAGAGAGCTTTCTCTGGACAACTTTTACCCGCTTTGAGCCGGGTGCTCATATCTTCGCCCGTGAGCGCAGGTTGGTTGAGAATCATGTAAGCTATGAGATGCCAATTATTATTGATGCACGTTTAAGGCCCGATTTTCCTAAGGAGCTTGAATGTGATACTAGGACTGCAGCGCTGGTAAGTAGGAGGTGGAGAGAGTATTTCCCTACAGTTTGACTATCTCCACCCAAGGTTGTAAATTCAGACTTGGTTTTCCTCTCTAGTAGTTCTTAGAATATGTCACGATTTGATCCACATAAACGTAGGCCTTATGTGGCTTATACTCCTCCTTCAGTACAACCCAGACTTAGCTTTTCACAGAATCTAGCCCATCTTGTTGCCAGAGATCACAGGGACCAAGTTGATAGTGATTCTTATGATCTAGGAGGCTTTGTCAGGAAGGCAAGCTTCGAGGAGCTGCAAATTTATGTCGCTGGGATTATTAAGGAGCTATCGGATGATCCAAGTGATGGTACATCAGGGTTAATTACCAAAGAGGCTGAGCTTAGAACCGGCTGGGGATTGACTCAGGGTAGGCATCACTTTAGACAGCTATTCTTCCAAAAGTGTGAAGCTTGTTTTAAGTTACTTGATGGGATTGCAGTACGGCTGACTGATTTGCACACAAGTCTAGCTGATCTAACTGATTTTTTAGAAACACCAAGAATAAAATACCATCCCAGTAGAGCGTATCTCTTTCCAGCGGCACGTAATGCGTTTGATACGTTAAGTGTTGAGAGAGAGGGTTTAAGACCACCTGATTTAGAGCAGGGAGAACTCTCATTTCTTGCGATGCGGATCTTCCGAGATCCTTTTGATTGCTTTCTTGAACCAAGCCCTGATTTTAGTAGGCATACTAAGATCCTACGCATACTTCTTAAAGACGCTAGCATTGATCCACGTTTACCTAAAGCTCTCCTTGTCGAAGCATACCACTATATGCAGGTGGCGAAATATAAACCGGATGGACGTTCTCTGCTTCACACTATTGTTAAAATCCACGATGTAGAAGAGCGAGCTGGCCAATCTCGTCCTCGAGAGGTCAGGGCTCTGCGCGGTGCTAGAGAAGAGACGGTAGATAAATTTAAGTATCAGGTCGAGCTATTCAGGTTCTTAATTGAGGCGTATGGAATAGCGGCTTCCTGCTGTGATGTTCCAACACGGCAAGAGGCGGTGCAAAATATTGAACATTTTATGCAGAACAGAACAGGTGGCCATGTAAAGAGAGCTGTCTCGTCTGCGTTATTTGAGGTGACAAGGCAACTTTCGATCGGAGAACGATTGAGCGCCTGCAGTGTTGCGATCAGAAATGGAGTAAGAGCCATTCTAGAAGAGAGGCTCCTAGAAGAGGCGGAAAAGCTTAAGGTGCCTGAGCAGGCAGAAACACCGGAAGAGTATGAGGAATTCGTCTCAGACCTTAAGGTTTTACTCTGGTCAAAAGTAGTGTCAGTACAAAAAGCCGCCATAAAGAAGCTGGATACATTCCTTAGGAATCTTCAGGCGATTCCAGCAATTAGTATGCTAGAGGATTTGGGGTTAGTCTCGACAGCTGAGAGGAGCCCTTTTAGTCCTTGGATAAAAGATACGGATTTTCAGTACCCTCTATCGCTTATTAGTGATGTGAGGGAGATAGTAAAGCGGGTATTCCTAAAAGGTGATATAGAACCGGTAAAAAAGGAGGCGTTACTCCTAACTATCTTTGATATTGATTTGAGGCTGGTAAGGGAAGAGGAGCGTAGATTGCATAAACTTGATAGATTGCCTCAAGCCTTACAATTTATCGCTGCAGAGGTAAGGAAGATGGGCTCTGCGGATCTAAACGCTGATCTGGCAGAGCGAGCTAGGAAGCGGATGAATCCTCTTGTTAAGGAGAGTGAAGACCCGGCTACAGTAATCTTGGTAGCACAGTTAATGGCTAGAGCATCGACCTCGGTTTTGCCTTTACACTTAGAGAGCTACCTTACATCAATAGCCGGTGCACGGTTAGATTTAAGTAGAGTTGTAGCTGGATTGCCCACTTCTGACTCTCAAGCTGTGCATGCTCATTTTGAATCTCGTGGGGCATATGCTGAACGACCAGCCTGTAGACTTTTTGAAAGACTTCGAACTCCCGCTGATACAGTAGATGGTGATCTAGATACTCAGGTCAAGGCTTTGGGGGATGCTGAGCTTATAGAATTTTCTAAGCTAGCACTCATCGTAAACCGCGGAATCTCAAGAAGAGATCATCTTAAGCTTTTAACAAAGTTGCAGCCTGGGCTTGATTTGGTAGCAAAGGAACAGGCGTCACGAGGAGAGGGGACCATTTTACTCACAGAGGAGGCTTCAAGAGAGGTTGTGGTGAGAGCTTTGAATGTTCTTGATCGGTGTGACGGCAACATCCCAGAGCCGCTTGCCACTACTGTAGTAACGGTAGTAGGGGGATTAGCGAGAAGTTTTCATGATAGGGATGTTAATACGGCTATTGCTGTAGTAAGCAAAACGCTTGAGGTTGTCCCTAGTAGAGCACTTGCTGTACTCGCTCAGTTGTTGCCAAGGACTGCTGTTAAGAGCAGGAGTCTTGTATTGGCACGGGTAAATTTACTTAGAGGAGTAGATACTGAGAAGGCGGCATTTTATCAAGCTCTGAATCCTCAACCAAGCAGAGGCCCTTAATACTGGGACCGCGGGCATCTTGCCCGCAAACGAATTAAATGCTACTACGTTGCGGGCTGGAAGCCCGCGGTCCCAGTAAGTTGGCAGCACTGGCCCATTCAGGACAACTTCCTCTCTAACTCTGCAAGGTTTTTTGCGTTTCCCATATCGATCCAGTAAGCGTTCTGTATATTAAAAGCGGCAACTCTCTCACCAGCACGCACGGCTTGCATATATGCACTGATAATTGAGAATGAATCACCAAGAGCTTCCATGTAACTGAAAATTCCTGCTGAAACAACCTGAATTCCAGTAAAGGCAAAATTCTGTGTTTTAACAGTCTGGTCAGTTCTGTACTCCTTTTTCTCGCCGTTATCCCAACCCACAAGCTGGAAATTTTCATCGAAGATAAGCTGCCTGGAGCTTTGACGTTGCATCACGGCCAAGGTAGCGATATTTTTATTTTTGTGATGCTGATCTAGAAGTGCTGCCAGATCAGTCTCCGAATATACATCACTATTATGCACTATAAAATCTTTTTCACCATTAAATAGAGCCGCTGCTTTTCTTACGCCTCCGCCTGTTCCCAACAGATCTTTTTCCTCTGAGAAGTGGACTTCCAAGCCGAAATTATTTTTCTCCTTTACATATTCTGTTACCTGCTGCGCTAAGTGATGGAGATTTATAACAACAGAGTTGACACCTACAGCTTTAAGCCCTTCTACCGTACGCTCTAGCATTGTTTTGCCTGCAACAGTGATTAAGCATTTAGGGGTTTTGTCAGTAAGAGGGGCTAGTCTTGTGCCCAGCCCAGCAGCTAGAATAAATGCCTTCATTTAATCTCTTCTAAATCAAGATGTTTAACATTTATCATAATATCATATTTTTTCATCAGTTCTTCCTTTAGACGCTCTGTACAATACACCGAGCGATGCTGTCCTCCTGTACAGCCAAAATACACTTCAAGGGAGTCAAAGTTGCGTGAGAGATAGTTCTTAAGACTCGACTCGACTACATGTTTGCAGCTTTCGAAAAAGCTCTGAACTTCCGCTTTATCCGCCAAATACTCCTTCACCTCATGGTCTAATCCACTTTTCGTTTTATAACCATCTAGACGGCCTGGGTTAGGAAGAGCTCGGCAATCAAATACAAAACCGCCGCCATGCTTGGAAGCAGGATGAGGAAGGCCGTTTCGGTATGAGAAGCTTCTGAGCTGAACTGTGAACGGCATTTTCTCGGATAGATTAAGCTTTGAGCTAAAGCGTTCAGTAAGTCGGCTACTTATAGTAGAGATCTCAGGAAGTTTTAGCTCTCGATTTTGATCTTTTAATATTGCTACAAGATTAATGACTGCCGGAGCGATGCTATCGATAAAATACCCTTTGCGCTTTAGTAAGCCCTTCTCACCGTATGTGCCTAAATTCTGCAAGATTCTTATTAGAGCAAAGCCTGGATAAAATTTCATAAATTGTCTGGAGCTAATTTTTTTTATTGTATTTAGCTCCTTAAGATAGACCTCGATAAGCTCCTCTTGACGATCTCTGCTAAGACCTACCTTAGCCTGATACAGCAAAGAGGCCAGATCGTACTGTAGCGCACCGTGCCTGCCGCCTTGAAAGTCGATAAAATAAAGTTCGCTATCTGTGACCATTATGTTTCTGGACTGAAAATCTCGGTATAAGAAGTAGTTAGCAGGGGCATTATCAAGAAAAGCGATTAGACGATTGAAGTCTGATTCAAGTTTTTCTTCGTTAAATGGAACGCTTTGTAAACGCAGAAAATTATATTTAAAATAATTAAGATCCCAGCGCATCGATTGCGGATCAAAAGATTTACGTGGATAAGCAACTGAGTAGTCAAGTCCTCTGCCGCCGCGGATCTGAAAGTGTGGCAATTTTCTAACAGCTTCTCTATAAAGAGATCTAACCTCTTCGGATATGACGGAGGAGTTAATACGATCTTTTAAAACTGTATCATACAAAGTAGTGTCGCCAAGATCCTGTTCAAGATAGATATGCTTTGAAAGTTGAGCTTTGTAAATTTTAGGTACATGCAAGCCAACCTTCAGAAAGTGACGCGCGTAGGTAATGAAAGCCTGATTCTCAGCCCTGTTTTCATTAACTACACCGATAGCAGTAGATTTTCCGTTTGAGAGTCTAAAGCGACGGCGATCAGAGGCGTGCCCACGTAACGGCATGATTGAATCTGCTGCTACACCAAAATAATCTTTAAAAAGATGAGAAAGCCCTTCTAGCATGATGAATCCTTATTCATTTCAATAGTTTACATAATATTAAATTATTCGAGTCAGTGAAAGAGCTTGATTCATCAAAAGTAACAGTATTATTGCGATTCTTTCAATGTCTGAGGTTATTTAGGACTAGTGTATGGCACAGGAGTTAACAAACACAGAGAAAGCTGCGCTCGTATTAATGAGCCTTGGAAAAAATCTTACCTCAGATGTTCTTAAGCACTTAAATGAGCAGGAGGTTAAGAGAATCAGCCGTGCCTTTATGGCGGTGCATGAGGTTGATCGTGAAACGCAATTTGCTATAGCCAATGAATTTAGCAAGCTTCTAAAAGCAGGCGAGACCATGCTGGTCGATGGAAGAGAGTTTGCTAAGGATGTTATCGCCAACGCTTTCGGTGAGAGTGCTGGTGAGGGACTACTTGAGTATATCACCGGCTCAAGAAAAGAACCGATTAGCGCAATCATCCAGGATGTTCCTGATAAAATTCTTAACGCATTTATCGCTGCAGAGCATCCGCAGACCGTCTCGTTTCTAATGACAAAGATGAATCCCGACCAGGCTGCAAAGGTTCTGCAGACTATGGCCGAGGAGGCACAGACAGATGTGTTGATCCGTATCGCCAATCTCAACAATGTTAAGGCAGATGTAATAGATGAAGTTCGTGAAGTTTTACGTTCGCAGCTGCGCGGTAGCGGCGTGAGCGATGAGGAGGAGATCGGCGGACCAAAGGCTGCTGCAGATATCCTTAATTTCGTAGACCGCACTAATGAAGAGCGTATTATAACAGAGATCGAGGAGATGTATCCAGATATGGCGGAGCAGATCCGAAACCTCATGTTTACCTTTGAAGATATCAAGAAGATCGATGATAAAGGTATTCAGACTGTACTTAAAGAGGTGCCACGTGATCAGTTGGTCATGGGTCTTAAGACGGCAAGTCAGGATCTGCGAGATCTGCTGTTCCGCAACGTATCACAACGTGCTGCGCAGATGATTCAGGAAGATCTCAGTGCTATGGGGCCAGTGAAATTAAAAGATGTAGAGAAAGCGCAGCAGGGAATTGTCGATATTGTTAGACGTCTCGAAGCCGAAGGTAAGATTGTTGTTGGCGGCGGCGGCAATGAAGATCAGATGGTATAAAGGCCACGCTACTAATGGAGAGATAAAGATTGCGGCCTTTCCTACAGCATGATAATTTTCACCCATGATTCGTCAGTTTGGACCTGCATGGGTAGCAGCTCAGATAAAAGATATTTTCCTATCTCCAAAAAATTATTGGATTAAGAATGAATCAGCGCAGCTCAGTTTTAAAGAGTTTTTTGTAAACTACACAGCTGTAGTAATTGTCTTTCCGCCCCTCTTTCATTTTTTACAGCTCGCCATTTTTGGTATGCCGGTCCCGTTTCTTGATGTAAAGGTGCACCTGTCTCTTTTTGCCTCACTTTTTTCCGCAGTGCTAGATTATCTCCTGCTCTTTGTCTTGTTCTATGTAAGCCCTCTTGTTCTGGGGTTGTTGGCCAAAGCATTATCATTAAAAATATCCAGCGATGATTTTATAAGACTTATTAGTTTAAGTGCTACTCCGGTTTTATTAGGAAGTGTAGGGTTGTTATGCCCATATAGAGAATGGCTGCTCCTTATCGCAATTATTTACTCCCTTTTTCTTTATTGGGTCGGATTGAGATCGCTGAGCTTAAGTTTGGAATATACTGTGTTGTTCGCCCTGCTTTCTGTACTAGTGCTACTAGTAGTAGCTGCGATCCTACGCACTGGGACCGCGGGCTTCCAGCCCGCTACGCAACTGCAGTAAATTCGTTACGGGCAAGTTGTCCGTTGTCTCAATAGGTCGGAATAATTTATGTTACACTCAACTAGTGCTTCGCCAAATAAGTTTTTTCACGTATAGCGCGCAGCGTTGCCCCAG
>CAZKXU010000074.1:0-17816 GCA_964556665.1 uncultured Bdellovibrionales bacterium
AAAACACATCTTTTGCCCTTCTTTGATCAAACTCTAGCGCTACCGGAGATGCTCCAAGCGAACACCAAGAGTCTCTCAACGAAGTTGCAATGGCACTAAGCTCCTGCAGGGTAGTAAGTGGTCGTGAATCTAGAACGATTTCTATATTCTGAGGATCTAGTATTGATCTATTTAGATAAATTTGAACTGGCCCCGATTGTGTTTGACGGGAGTTAAGCACCGTAAAGACTCTCTGTAGATAATTTCGCCCTTTTGAATCAACACCGAACAGATCGGAGATCCACAGAGCTTTTATCTGCCACATAGCATAGTCTATGCTTGAGGTTAGTTTTGCTGACATATAAATACCTCCATGGTGCTTTCCATAGAGCTAGGGTTAGGCCAAATGTCGGCTTTTGTAAGTTGTTGGTTTTATTGGGGTAGTTATTAGGGGCGGAAAGTGAATTGGATTGGCCAAGCCAGGGGGTGGTTTGGGGAAGCCAAATATTAGATAAAGTCAAATTTTGTAAATCACATAAAAAGCGAAGATCTCCATAACGTTGAGTAAGATTTTAAAAACAGTTAGAATGTGACGTATGTCAGAAGAAAACGAAAAAGAGTATCTAATTCAAGAGATAAAAAATGAGGTCGAGAAGCTTCTTCAAGCAGATCATATCTCTGACGGAGAAAAGCTTGATCGGATTAGAAAAGCCTCAAAAGCATTAGGAGATAACAAATTATGCCTAGCCAAGTAACAGCTCCACGCCAATCTGATGCACTTAAATTACCGGTAGGACTTGAGCTTATTCAGGCAGTAACAAAGCTTTTAGCACAATTAGGAATAGCTGAACACAATAGTGACTCCGTTCAAACGGCGTCCATTAACGCTCGCTTGGGTAAAGCCTTAAAAGCTATACAGGGAGATGTTCTATCATGTACCTCCGTCGAGTACGGCGATACTAGAAATAATGGAACTAAGCAGGCCGCTATAAAATTTGAACTCCCACTGTCAACACAGCAAGGTGCTAGGGTCTTACTCCAAGGTTTACTAGGCGCAGAGGATTCTGTAACCCTAATGAGAGACTGGGGTTCTAGGATAGATTTCGATCAAATGGCACCTTCTCAAAATGAAGCGATATTGTTTAATGATTCAAACAGCAAGGCACGGAATAGAGAATACGCTGCGAGTGACGCAACGACTACACAGGAAGAGGATTTGAAGGCAGCAGGTCTTGGAGGGTTCGCCGATGATTTGCAAGCAACGATTGTTTGTGCAGCTTTAGTTAGGAAAGCTAAAGATGCAGGGCTTATTCTTAGCGAACCGGCAGACTCTTGGAGGAAAGATCAATCAGAGGTCGTTAAAAAATTAAGTGATCAAGAGCTGGATTTACTTACTAAACTTCGAAACGGTGTTGTAAGAACTCTCTCCGGCGCCCTGATTGTCCTTGATGATGGTCGCTTGCGTGCGCTCGACTTCAGCGCCCATGCTCATTCGCGCAACTGGGCGTTCGGCGGCGCGGTCTCCTCCGCGGAATCCTAAATTGGTTATTGGTACTTGGAATCTTGATTTTCTTGAATTCTTTGGAATTGGTCCTTGAAATTTTCTGAAATCTAGCAAGAAATCTCTGGCCACCACAAAATTTATCTAATATAGTACGCAGACCTTGGAAATGTGGAGGTGTTTACGGATACCTCGCCTGAGGTTGATTCACACAGAAAAATTCTTATCTCTGCAAAATGGTAAGAATGGCCGGAGTCTTTGCGTCCATGGATTCAAAGAGTGTGCCGACTGTGTAGGAGATAGAAATTCGTGCTCAAATCTAGTGAGAGGATCTTGTGTTAAGTAACTGGTAGGTGGCTTTGGATTTATGTTTCAAAGTAGATCTCCCAGTAGGCTGGCCAACCTCTCCGAATAAAATTCAACTGTGGGAGCGTCACGTGGGCTCGATCGGTGGTGTGTCCGGAAGGATTTGAGCAATACTTTGTGAGCCTCTCTCCGGCGCCCTGAATGTCAATGATGATGGTCGCTTGCGTGCGAACGACTTCAACGACAATGCTAATTCGAACAACTGGGCGTTCGGCGGCGCGGTCTCCTCCGCGGAACTTCTGTCTCCTTTTTTTACTCTGCTTGCCCTGTGCGAAGTTGAAGTACTTATTTCTGTTTTAAGCTTTTAATCCATCCTCCAAGCATACGACCGATCTCATCAAGAGGTGCTTGCAGGGCCAAATATTTTTTCTGATTAATTGCCTTTATATCTGAAGTGAGCCTTAAAAATACTCTCAACATATCGATGCGAATTCCGATAGAAATTAGTTTTTCAATTCTCTTCTCAGGCGCAAGGTATCCCACAGCGAGAAGCCCTTCAAGGATATCCAAGCAGCAATTTTCACAGCGCTGCCAGAGACTATGCCGCTGCATTTTTGGAATGGCGCTCTCGGTCTCGTTTAAGGCACGATACAACTCATAGCTTTTGTGTATAATAGGTATGTCAAATTGCTGCAATATTTGTCCTGTGAATAGTAAATGAAAAGATATGCTAATATATTCAACGAATTAATCTCAATAGAGAGTCTTTTCATTGCCTGGTCTGAATTTCGTAAAGGAAAGACAAAGAGGCGGGATGTTCAAGAATTTAGTCGCCATCTTGAAAAGAATATTTTTCGGTTGCAGCGGGAGCTTGTTGAAAAAAAGTATAAGCATAGCCCGTACAGCTCTTTTTATATTCATGATCCGAAAGTACGCCATATTAGAAAAGCTTCTGTGAAGGATCGCTTAGTACATCAAGCGGCCTATACTATATTAACCAGAATTTATGAGCCTCGATTTGTCAATGACCTTTATTCATCGCGAGTGGGAAAGGGGACTCATGCCGGGGTCAATGCGCTTACAAGCATGACACTAAAGGTAAGCCGAAATTTAACTCAACCTTGTTGGGCACTAAAATGTGACGTCAGTAAGTTTTACGATTCAGTAGACCATGCAGCTCTCTTAGACCTGATTAGGATCACAATTACCGATCCGTCTGCACAGTGGCTTCTAACTGAAATCGTCGAAAGTTTTCATCATGAGGGGACACCAGGGAAAGGGTTGCCGATTGGAAATCTTACTTCCCAGATATTTACAAATATTTATTTGAATGAACTCGACCAATTCGTAAAACAAACGCTCCGGGTGAAATATTATGCACGCTTTGCAGACGATCTAGTGCTGTTATCGACAGGTAAAAAAGAGCTGCAGAATTACTTGCCCTTGATAAAAAAGTTTTTGCAAGAAAGGCTTAAACTCCAGCTTCACCCCAAAAAAGTGAGTATAAGGCCACTTCATCAAGGAGTTGATTTTTTAGGGTATGTGGTACTACCGCATCATCGCGTATTGCGGACAAAGACGAAGCGCCGCATGCTTAGAAAACTCGACCAAAGACTAAATGAATGCTTTAGTGATCTGGTATCAAAAGAGTCTCTTAACCAAACGCTTCAGTCTTATCTTGGACTCATATCTCACGTAAATGCTTTTGAATTAAAACGTGATGTGTTAAATAGGTTTATGGCAAAGTAGGCACCACCACATCTTTAGTAACAAAAATACTAAACCTACTCCCCGGCCGGATCTCCAATGAAACTGGGCAGGAAATCACAAAAGCTCGATAAAAATCATAGCAATTAGCGGACTGCAAAGTTGGTCTTTTTACTAGCATTCTCAACAGTCCTTGTCCGCCAGGTAAGAACTAAACTAAATGCCTACGCCGCCACTGCGCCACCAGGCGCGGACTTGGCTGCAGCGTCGCGCTGCTCTTTCTTCTTCTTCTCCTCTTCCTTCTTCAGGCGGGTGTAATCAAGGTAGTAAAGGTTGGCCTGGATATTGTCTGTGTTGCTATAAACGTAGGCTAGGAAAAACTCGGTAATGGTTGCATTGCGGACCGCCAGCTCCTCGGCTAAGCGTAATACTAAGGCCATCCTAGTCTTATTCTCGCTCTCAAAAGCCTCCCACCATTTTTTTGCACTCCCAGTGGTATTGTCCCAATCGAGCTTCTTCTTTACCTCTTCTAGTTTTTTTAACACCTGTTCATCTGTCCAGCCGGTTGTATCCGAGATGCCAGGAGGCGTGCCGTAGTATGGTGCAGCTCCGCTGCCACCTGCCGGATACGCCGCGGGCGCGCCGGTCCCCTGTAGCTGATCGTTATAGTTTATCGGAGCACTTCTTACCCTAAGCTCGAGATCCTCCGAATCGAACTCCGTAATGCGCTTTAACATCTCAGGAATCTTATAAAATGGCACAAGGTGGCCCTGGAAGACAGGGGTTTCCGGGAGGAAGAATGTCGAGACACCTTCAACTGGACGTCCAATCTCGTCAGGTGTTAACACAGCACGCTGCTGTACCTGCTCCTGTTTGCTGTCGTTTTGACTGGCAAAAAACTCGATCATCTTACGGTTGCTGCCGGAGGATGCGGTTTGAAACCTTATAGTCATCTGTCCGGTCTCTTTCGAAGCCCATTCAGCGTCGGACAACTCTAAGGTCGGCATAAGGATTTTTGTATTAAAACCGGCGATTACTGAATCTGCATTGTCAGCGTAACAGGCCTTGATCTGTGCTAAAGACTGAATAGCAGCAACTATTGAAATGTTACGAGATCTTAGGGTATTTAACTTTACATGTATATCTGGAAGACGACCGATTGAGCTTGCAAATTCATCGATAACAATACTTACCGGTCGCGGAAGAGCTACACCTGGACAACGCTCGGCTGACTTAGTCAGGAATCTCATTAACTCTACTACGATAACGTTAGCCAGAGGTCGTAACATTTCAAGTTCGGACTCACGTAGCTCTACGATAAAAAGGGTCGGCTTTTTAACAATATCATCAAGATCTAATTCATTTAACGCTGTGGTTGTGCGTATAGCTGAGAGATCCCAAGCTGCTAGGCGCATACTAAGCTCGCTCATAATTGTATCTGCGTTTTGGGAACCGGAGCGGGCAAGTTCCACAAAGGTTTTTGCAGTACGAATTGCGGCGGGATGTGCCTCCAGCCAATCACACAACGACCTCATGCCGGACTGCACCAACTCGTGAATGCGTGGCATTGAAAGAGTCTCATTTGGATCATGCAGCAATCCCACCATTACGGCATTTAAAATTGCTAAAGCATTATTTCTGAAAAAGGGGCTATCACTCTTTGCCGCAGGATTATCTGTGGCGGAGATAATGGTGTTAGAGATTAATTTACAATCAGTATCATCTTCAATTTTACCTAAGATATTCCAACTCAGGCTGCGTGTCGGATCAAGAGGATTGAAGAGGAAAATATTTTTTTCCGGATTGTACTTGCGTGTCATGGCTGCAAGTTTTTTCCACATTTCAGGCTTAGAGTCTATGACGATCGTAGAACGGAATGGGCATAGGCAGTCATTATAAAGAATCGGCAGAATCACCTTTGTCGTTTTTCCGCTACCAGTTTTAGCAATTACTAGAATATGGCGGTTACGCTGCTCCGCGGGGATGTGGATACTCCCGGACTTAAATGCCAGACCTTCGCTGCCGCGTAGATCGCCGAAAGCAAAGGAGGTATCGCCGCGTTCTCCAGAGGGTCTTGTCCATTTAGCTATCTGTTCGGTAGTAGCTAAGTCTCCTGATCCTAACTCGTTAGTTTTTGAACGGGTAGGACGGATATATTTACTTTTTAGTGAGGTCGGAGAGATCTCACCAAAAATAACCCCTGTCTTTTTAAACTCATGTAAGCTTACTCGCACCAATATTGCGAAATAGGTAATGATGACAACGAACAATGTCTCCTCTAGTACATGTCTAGTTTCAAGCGGTGCAACAAAAAAGCTAAACAAAGGTTCAAGCCAAACTAGCAACGTTGGCAACGGCCTTACCCACAGGTCAGGTGTAAGGATATCCAAAATCCAACCGTCAATGCGGTCTATAATAGTCTGGTGGTGAAAGAAATGGTAGAACTCAAGAATAAAGAAAGCTATTGCAAAAATACCGGGAATTACCTGCTCTTTGCGCTTAAGAAACTGGTACATGAAGAGTGATATCGAGGCAGCGCCAAGTGTTAAAATTCCAACCACCTGGGGCAGACGATAAAAATCCTGAATGAGTGTCAGGAGGTATATTTCAAGTGACTGCAACATAAGAAATCAAATTAAGCAGCAAGGTAATTGTTCAATATCCGATCACAATATGCCATGTTGGCGCACCTTTCGTAAGCGTTTACGAAAATTCCGCCTCTAAAACTAAGCAATTTAAAGCTCACCTACTGTTATTACTTTTTGTGATTAATTGTAGCATAATCATTTGATCTGCCAAATTAAAATAACTATCTGATATTATTGCGTTAATTTGCCGTATAATTGGGCCTACATTGCGCTATTAGTAAAAAAGCAGGGGCTTCAATCCCGTTCATGTTGTTTATCACACCTGCCGATATTCACATCGAGGGAAGCTTAGTTGCACTTATCTAGTAGAGCAATTAATGCATAAGTAATTGTTTGTCTGGTTTGGGCAAAGTTAGAGCAACTGGCCGTGGTTGCATAAGAGCGCATGCGCTGCTAGTGCTAGCCTGAATTAATGAACAGTTAGAAAAGACGGAGAGATACAACGGTATTCCCTGCAATACGAAATTCATATTTAAGGTAAGAGACTATGACAGCAATCGATCCAAACTCAATCAAAATCCTGCTAGTAGATGATATGCCAAACTCACGTCAGGTATTACGTGAGATGTTGATGGCAAGTGGGTTCCAACATCTTAGTGAGGCTACAAATGGAAGTCAGGCGCTTGAGATGTTGCGCTCGGGACAATTCTCGTTGGTAATCTCTGATTGGTATATGCCGATGATGGCAGGAGTTGATCTTGTACGAGAAATTAGAAAGGATGGGAATTTGCAGCAGCTTCCTTTCATCATGGTGACCTCTGTTAGTGATCGGGAGAATTTGGTTGAGGCATTGAAGTCAGGAGTTTCAGATTATATCGTTAAACCCTGCTCACAGGATCTGATCGAGCGCAAAGTAAACGGGGTGCTAGTAAGAAGCCATAATTATCAGGTTAAAACTCCGGAGGAGTATAAGGAGATTCATAATGCGTTTACCACTACGAGAGAGAGTCTCAAGCTCTCCAAGATAGCAATTGAGCAGGCTAGTGATGCCAAAGATCGAGTCATTGATATCATGACTAATGAGCTGCCTAAGCCTGTAAATGTGGTCATGGGTATATTACAAAACCTCTTACAGAAAGAGAAAACAGAGGAAGATCGTAAGCTTTTGGCAGTAGCTTTTGATGCGAGTAACCAGTTAATGACAATGGTGAATGATTTTATTGATCTGACTCAGCTCGAGACTGGAAGTCGTCGCGGTTCGTTAGGTGGAAAGCGCGTTAAGAGTGGGGACGGTGTCAATGACGGACAGATCAGGCCATTACGTGTGCTTGTGGTTGATGATGTGATGTTGAATCGCACATTGGTTGAAGGATTACTGAAACCTAAAGGTCATAAACTAAGTTTTGCTACTAACGGCGCTGAGGCCTTGAGTATTATAGAGCAGAGCGGCTATTTCAATAAAAGCCCACGTCCATTCGATTTAATCCTGATGGACATGCAGATGCCGGTAATGGATGGGGTTGAGGCGACAAAGAAGATTCGTGAACGTGAAGCAGCATTTGCAGGTGTAGCTGGGGGTGGAAAGGGTATGCCTATCGTAGGCTTGAGTGTGCACTCCTATCAGGAAGCAGTTTCTATGGTAGCAGAGGCAGGTATGGATGAGTACCTGATGAAGCCTGTAAATCCAGTGCGCCTAGCTGAAGTAATGCGGACTATCAGTAAGAGTATGGGGGAGAAAGGCGAGGAGGCAGGCAGCTCGGCAGCCTCTCTACCTATGGCAACAGCTAAGCAGGATGAAACTGCTAGTGTGTTGCGTTCCCGCATCGGTAAGTCAGTGCAGTCCTTAGATGGCGAAGTAGCCGATCTAAAACTGTCTGATAGTGCACCTTTGCTTGATTGGGAGCAGCTTTTTGAAATTCATAATGGCAACGAAAAAATTATTCGAAGTTTATTCAGCTGCTTTATAGAGGAGATCGAAATTTTATCAGATCAGCTAATGGATTGTTATTCTCCAGTTAGTCTAGCCGATCTGCGATTGCCAGCGCATGCAATAAATGGCTCGGCAGCAAATGTCTCAGCGCTTTGTCTACAAGCTCTGGCAGCAAATCTGGAAAAGGCATCGGCGGCAAGTCCTTCAGGCACAGGAGTAGTTGATGAAGATGCGGTAGGTAAATTATTTCCGATGCTATTAAAGGTCATAGACCTTACTTCACGAGCTGTAAGGGAGGCTTTAGCAGAGTAGTCGGTTTCTAGCGCACTAAAACATAAATTCGTTGCACTATGTACATGCTGTCTATTACCGCTAGTATAAAAAACCATAATTATAGAGGTGGCCCTTATTCCTAGTGCTTCGCCAAATAAGTTTTTTCACGTATAGCGCGCAGCGTTGCCCCAGATTGGCACGCCTCGGAAGGAGGAAATCCGCAGCAATACTGGAGTATTGCGAGGATTTTCCGACTGAGAAGCGTGACAAGGTGGGGCAACGATGTGATGCTAGACGTGAAAAAAATTATTTGGAGGAGCACTAGTCTTTGATCTTGTCCGTATTCTTCGTTCTAGCCCTAATCCATGCTCATTATCTATCCTTGTGGGTAATAGTCAGAAGGACTAAACACCAATTCTTTTATATTGAAGATCTGGTGCAGCCGAAACACGTTTAAGTAGAACCAATTCTCCGGTTTCAAACCCGTACTCTGTCTCATCTGTGAGGGCAGCTAGCAGTGCTCCTAGAAACGGCATATGGCTTACTATTATACTATCTTTTTTCTGCAAGCCTAACCACGTTACAATCTCTGCTGTCTTATCTTCTGGCTTAATAAAAGCAACCGTAGTCAGGGTTGAGGAAGGGTAGACCCTTTGTTTTATGATTTCAGCGCTTTGTAATGCCCTTTTTAGTGGGCTATGAATTATAATAGGTGATTCTAGCGCTGATAATGCTAGAATTTTGGAAGTTGTCTGAAGTTCCTGTCGACCTAAGGGGCTTAGTTCCCTATCTTCGTCTGGAAGACCTCTTGTTGCGTCACCATGTCTTATTAGTCCTACTATCATGAGCCCTTTACTATTTTCTTAAATTATGGTTGTTTATTGCGAAGTCGCCGACATAGTCTACAGTGATTGCCAGATAGATTATGCGGTGTTTGATAGTCATTCCATGGCGTTGTCAATGTTAGCGACTTCTTAGTACACTATCTTATATTTAAGATATATAGCAGCCTTTATTTTGCAGGGAGTGGTACAGTGCGAGAGTTTACAGTTGAAATTAAGAAGAGAAATGAGTCCGGAAGTTCTGCCGCAAGAAGATTTCGTCGGCAAGGGTTAATACCAGCGGTAGTATACTACCATGGCAAGGAGTGCCAGTTAGGTCTTCTTCCTTATAAGGAATTTGTGCACCTTGCAGAGCAGGCGCAGGTATCCCAGATCTTCCGCTTTAAGAGTGATGATAAAGATCTAAATGATCGCTCAGCCATTGTGCGCGAGATTCAGAATGACTACATAGCGCAAAAAGTAACACACGTAGATTTTCAGGCAATTAAGGATGACGAGGATATCACGGTAAGAGTTCAGTTGAAGATAATTGGTGAGGCTCCAGGTGTTAAGGTTGATGGCGGTGTGCTCTCAGTAGCAGCGCGTGAGCTTGCGGTGGCCTGTCTTCCTAAATTAATACCGGATTTTGTCGAAGTAGATATCTCATCTCTTAAGATCGGAATGAGTATTCATGCAAAAGATCTTAAATTGCCAACAGGAGTCAAGCTCCGTGACGATGCCGATGAGACTATAGTGAGTGTCGTTCAAATGAGGGTAATTGAGGAAACACCAGCACCAACTGCTGCTGTAGCGGTAGAGGGAGCTGAAGGTGCTGCGACTGCTGAGGCTGCAGGTGCTGAAGCTGGTGAAGGTAAAGAAGCTGGCAAGGGTGATGGAAAAGGCGCAGAGGCTGGTAAAGGCAAGGATGGCGGGAAAGAGAAGAAGTAGCGTCAGTAATTGATGGTCACAACATACATGTGGAAACCTATAGACTGATTGTTGGATTGGGCAATCCTGGGCGGGAATATGCCAAGACTAGGCATAACATAGGTTTTCTTCTTGCAGATACTCTTCTTAGAGATAAAGAATTAGCTGCTTCGGAGTGGAGTCAGAAGGAAGGGTATGCCTGCGCAGACGCGGTAATAGTAAATCATCCAGTTCGTATCATTAAACCGTTGCAGTACATGAATCGAAGTGGCGCCGCAGTGGTAAATTTCACCTCCTTTTTCAAAATTTCACCTAATCAGATTATAGTTTGCCACGACGATATTGATCTAACTCTAGGAACTATCAGGATTAAAATGGGAGGTGGTGATGGTGGGCATAACGGTGTAAGTTCTGTAGCTGAGTCGTTAGGTACAAAAGATTTTTTACGGGTAAGGCTCGGTGTAGGAAGACCCATTAATCCACAGTATGAAACGAAAGATTGGGTGCTTGGTAATTTCAGTAGTGAGGAGAGTCCGATAGTAGCTGGATTGGTAGAGCGCGGGGTTTTGGCACTTAAGGAGATATTTAAGTCAGGACATAAGACAGCGCAGGCTAAGTTTAACTAGTTTCTGTTCGGGCGCTCGGGGACCCACACAGGGTGTCGGCGAGGAGTAAAATGGCCATGGTTGGCCATTTTACGACGAATTCTCATGCGAAGCATGAGAAATCCAGGCTAGGGAGGCTCGTACAGAAACTGTTGGGCTCCCTGACGGTCGCAAGGGAGGTAACTCTATGCTACATATTAACCGATATTTTTTACTCAGTATTATATGTGAGGCGCACAGATCATGGTTGGTTTAACCCCTTATTTAATGATCCTAGCCGGTTCTGTAGGTCTTTTCTTTGCTTGCCGCATATATATATCTTTATTTTTGCATTCACCAGGGAACGATAAGATGCAGGCTCTCTCCAGCCTTATAAGACGAGGAGCCTTTACCTTCCTTAAGCGCGAGATTGCAAATCTCTTTGTATTAGCAGCTTTTGTTTTTCTACTGCTCTGGTTTTTTGTCGGATTTAGTACAGGTATATCCTTTATATTTGGAGCAATTTGCTCCTTTGGTGCTGGGCTTTTTGGCGTCCAAGCTGCTACCCATGCTAATACTAGGACTGCTGAGGCAGCTCGGCTTGGAGATGCTTCCTTAGCACTGCAGATTGCCTTTAGTGGTGGAACGGTAATGGGGCTTGCGGTAGCTAGTATAGGTATCCTTGGTCTCGGAATTCTCTTTGCCATTTTTAATTCACCACAGGCATCAGTAGCGCTGTTTGGATTTGGTATGGGGGCATCTTCTGTCGCCCTGTTTGCAAGAGTTGCGGGGGGTATTTTTACTAAAGCCGCAGATGTAGGAGCAGATCTAGTTGGTAAGATTGAGGCGAATATTCCTGAGGATGATGCGCGTAACCCTGCTGTCATAGCTGACAATGTAGGGGATAACGTTGGGGATGTCTGTGGAATGGGAGCAGATATTTTCGAATCATATGTCGGTGCTATGATAGGGGCGGTCGCGATCGCAGCAACTATGAATATTAGGTATGAGAGTGTTGAGGCAGTACGGTCTTGGTACATGGCTACTCCGTTTATATTGGGACTACTCGGCCTAGGCTCCTCGCTCTATGCAATTTTTAGGACGCGTGGGTTTAAAAGTGATGATCCTGCAAAGATGCTTCGTTTAGTTACGGTTCTTGCAACTCTGATTTTTTTATCAAGCTCATTCCTGTATTTCCTGCTGTTTGTTAAAGGAGGCTGGGCGCTCTGGATAGCTGTGCTTGCAGGGGCGCTAGCTGGGGTAGGAATCGGGTTTTTTACTGAGTACTATACCTCAGGAAAGCCTATTCAAAGCATCGTTGAATCCTCACGAACAGGAGCAGCCACTAATATCATTAGCGGTATAGCGCTTGGATTTATGAGCTGTTGGGCTCCATTGTTGATACTTGCATTTACAATTCTTATCGCAAATTGGTGTGGAGGAATGTATGCGATTGCCTTAGCCGCTGTCTCTATGCTCGCTACCGTAGGAATTACGATGAGTGTCGATGCTTATGGCCCGATAGCGGATAATGCTGGTGGCATTACCCAGATGGCCGGCTTAGGGGAGCAGGCAAGGGAGATAACAGACCGCCTCGATAGCCTAGGGAACACTACGGCGGCTATAGGCAAGGGTTTTGCTATAGGCTCAGCAGCTTTGACAGCACTTGCCTTGTTTGGTGCATATGCTCAGGCTATCAATAAAACCGGACTAGTCTTTGATTTGAGTATTTTAAACCCTTATGTAATAATCGGGGTTTTTATCGGTATCGCCATTCCATGCGTAGTCTGCGCTTTGACCATGACCTCGGTAGGTCGGGCAGCAGCGAAGATGGTACAGGAGATTCGTCGGCAGTTCAGAGATATTCCAGGGCTCTTGGAGGCACGGGAAGGTGCAGAGCCGGATGTTGATCGCTGCATAGAGATCTCAACCTCGGCAGCTCTTTTTGAGATGAGGCTGCCAGGAGTTGTTGTAGTTGTGACCCCGATAGTGGTTGGGTTTCTGCTTGGAGCGGAGGCTTTGGCAGGTGTGCTCCTAGGAGCCACGGCTATCGGCGTAGTACTTGCGTTATTTATGGCTAATGCAGGTGGAGCTTGGGATAACTCTAAGAAGTACATAGAAGCAGGGAGGCTCTCGGGTGAAAGGAAAGGCGGGGATGCCTATAAGGCTGCAGTAGTGGGTGATACGGTTGGGGATCCGTTTAAGGACACCTCTGGACCGGCGTTAAATATTTTAATAAAGCTAATGTCTATAGTGGCACTGTTGGTAGCGCCGTTATTATGATGGAGTAAAAAATGAGAAAGTATGAAGCAATAATTATAATGAATCCGGATCTAGGTGAAGGTCAGGTTAAAGATGAAGGCCAGAAGTTGCAGGCCATATTGGAAGCCAACGGAGCGCGCGAGATACAGTTAACCAACTGGGGTCGCAAGCCGGTAGCACATAAAATTGGCAAAAATAAGAACTGTTTTTTTCTTAGCTATAATTTTGTCAGTTCTGAGTCAACCTTGATAGATAAGACAAATTCACAGCTGCGCATATCCGACGCTGTTTCCAAATTCCAGATTAATAGAATCAATGAAAAAGTGCGTAAGTTTAAAGGAACTATAAGGAAGGTAAGTGAGTTCGAGTCAGATTTTGAAGTGCCTGAATTGGCTGGGTTAGATTATTAAAGGAGTAATGAAATGAGTACAAATATTGAAGTGTTATTATCTAAAGATTTTCCTCAGCTCGGCTTTATTGGGGATCGAGTTAATGTACGTCGCGGTTTTGCTCGCAACTATCTTATCCCGCGTGGAATTGCACTAGAGCTTAGCTCACGTAACGCCAAGCTTATGAATCATCGCTTGGCTGGGGTTAATGCGAGGAAGGCGAAGCTAAAGGCCGAAGCTGAAGAGCTTTCTAAGAAGCTGCAGGCAGTGCCACTGGAGTTTACATTGAAGTTCGG
Source organism: uncultured Bdellovibrionales bacterium (assembly GCA_964556665.1). GTDB lineage: Bacteria > Bdellovibrionota_C > UBA2361 > UBA2361 > CAZKXU01 > CAZKXU01. The sequence goes on from CAZKXU010000074.1 coordinate 13,564, forward strand.
TGCACATGGAAAGAGCTTTGGTGCTGTAGGAGCAAGAGACATTGAGGCAAAATTAGCCGAAGCAGGATTTGCTATTGATAAGAAGAGAATTCGTATTGCTGAAGCAATTAAACGAGTTGGTGAGTTTAAGATTGAGGTGCGAGTGCACTCAGAAGTGGTCGTTCCATTGATGGTCAAAATTGTTAGTGACCAATCGGAGATGACAGCTAAAGAAGCAAAGAAGGCGAAAGGACGACGTGAGCGCGCCTCTGGTCGTAAGAAGGAAGCCTCAGCAGAAGGACAGGATGTCGGTAGTACTGAATCAACTGAGAATGCAGCAGGAGAAGAGTCTACAAAAACATCAAAGACACGTAAGCCTCGAGCAAAGAAGAGTGAATCAGAAAAGGCATAGGGCAAACTGTATTGGGCTATACCATTGCGTGCAATGGCAAGGAGAGTAATTCTTTTTCTAGTAGCATTTAGTGTACCTATCTATTTCGGTATTAAGTTAACATATCTGCTTCCAGCTTCTTCAAGCTCCAGTGCAGAGCTGGTTGATTCATTATTTCCTGGATCGGCTGTTATTCCTGGGTTTGCAAAATCTTTTAAGATTAAGGATAGCGCAGCCTTGCAGCCTGAGACAGGTAAAGATTTTCTATTATTATTATGGCTTAAACTTCATAAGCTGCCAAAGATTGGCTCACGGATGATTCTAATATCGAAGTATGATGCAGTATCAAAGGAGCGGAATGGATACGCGTTAGGATTGATGCGTGCAGAAGAGGGGTTTCGACCAATTGTCTATTGGACGAGTGCTAAGGATGGAGCGCGTTGGTATACTTTCTCTGAAGTACCGATTGAAATAGATACATGGTTTATGCTTTCAGTTATATCTTATCAGGATCGGCTAGGGGTGCATATTGGCACACGCAAGGATGAACAAGCTGAACTAAAGCTAGCAGGAGGATTTGATTTTGGTGCGACTAGCTCTGCCATTAGTAATATTGATCTTACGTTTATCCCTCTGCAAGAAACCTCTTTAAAAGGTTCTATTGGTCCTTTTGCAATTATCTCCAAAGTTGATCTGTGGAGAGACTTAAAAGATACTCTTAAAGAAATTGTAGCTGAACCGCTTGAAGTAGGTAGTATGTTTGAAGAAGAGGAGCTTAAAGCTTGGATTACTGATTATCGAGGTAGCCTTAAGCTGCTAGAGCTGAACAAAGGAAAGGGTGGTGGTTAGTACGATGTTTTCTTACTGGGACTGCGGGCATCCTGCCCGCTTGTTCGTCAGTGCTGATTCGACTAAGCGGGCAGGATGCCCGCGGTCCCAGTAAGCAGCATTAGTGTCCCAATGGTGTTGCTGAATAGTATATGCTGATTCTTTTATCTCTTTTGATTTTATCTTCCTTTCTTACCTTAACTCCGCTTGCTAAGGTTGTAGTTCTTGTTGCTATAGCTCTTATTGCATTACAGCCATATCTCAACCGTTTCTTGCCGTTAAATGCTAGGTTCTCTGCTGCCAGTATAACTGGTTTATTTGTACCGATACTTCCCATGGCAGGATTTGGTGCATTGCTGCCGGTTGCGTTGAGTTTTGTCTGCGTTAATCGCACAATTTTTAAATGGTCGGAACTTGCTTGGATTGCTCCATTCGTACTAACGGCAGCAGGATCTACTTTTGCTATATTTATCTTCGGGATTGCTCCTCAAACGTATGAGGCTGTGTTTTACGGATTAGTAGGTCCGCAGTCCGAATCAGGGCTAACAGCGCTTTTACATTTTCTTAATTTAGCTGCTCCAGAAAATATAAGAGCAGTGAACGCATTTTCTACCCTTATACTAAGCCTTCTTTTCTTTACAATATTTAGCAGAGCTCTTCAAATTAGGTTGGAATTTATAAGTGGACTTAAATTTGGTGTTGCAATTTCAGCACTTATAACACTGGGACAGTTAACAGACATAGTTCCACTACTTCAGCCCAACCCATTTTGGAGCTCAATCGGAAGGATTTCAGGAACTTTTACCGATCCTAACGCCTTTGGAGTATTTGCATTCTTGATAATCGGCTTTATTCTAAGTGGTGTGACCTCTCAAAATGGAGTGCTGCAACTGTTGTCAGGCAGTTTTTTCGTATTAGCTCTATTTTCCGGATCTAGATCTTTCTTTCTAGGAGTAATAATAACTCTTATCTCACTACTTTATAGCCGTAAGCGCCGCTTATCATATCTAATAATAACTACTGCAATTATAGCTTTGCTAATCATTAACTTACCTGATCCTAGTTACTATCAGGTTTTAAACTTACCAATAGGCGTAGAGCGTCTATGTAATTCGCTGCGGCTCTCACAGTTATCAGAGACTCTTTTCTCTCGTTTTGCATTATGGCGAGTAGGGTGGCAGATCTGGATTGATCATTTTGCTTTTGGAGTAGGGGCTGATGGAGTACGTAGTTTGGTGCCACTCTACAGTTCAGTCTTAGGGATCGGAATCGGTGGTTGGTTTGATAATGCAAATAATTTTTACCTAGACCTTTTGGCTCAGTTCGGGTTAGTCGGCGGAGTTTTCTTTCTACTATCAATCAGTAAATTGCAGATTAAGCATGAAGAAGTTTACGCAGACACATTGATAGCAGTATTGCATGGGTTTATAGCAATGCTTTTTTTTGGTCCACACCTAGAATTTGTTGAAGTCGGGGTGTTATTTGGGCTGCTTTGCTCTTATATTGTTAAGGTAAAGCCGATAAGTCAATATTGGAATATCACTCTTTGTGCCTGTCTTAGCTCATTCTTTCTATTATTTCAGGGGTATTTTAGTGAGCGTGGCTTTTATGCGTATGAACTAGATGAAAATGGTAAGCCGTTTAGATGGAGCGCTCAATCCGCAACTGTAAACGTTGCGTGTGATGAGGGTGGTATCGCTTCCTTAGTCATAAGAGCCTCCAATCCGGATCTAGCAGTAGAGCCGCTTAAGCTCAAGCTCCGCACTGACTTTGGAGAACTAGTTGAGGCTGAGATGCGGGAGCCATTAAGACAGGAGTTTAAATTCCATTGTCGTAATCCTAATAGTTTAGTAAATGCTACTGCACTTAATATAGGAATCTCTGTTTCCCGCAGCTGGAGTCCTTACGCTTTTGGATTAGGCGCGGACCGCCGGGTTTTAGGAGTGCAAATCCATGAGCCATAGGGACGAGCTTTATAGCTCGTCCCTATTATTTAGTCTTTAAAAATAAAGCGAGCGTTGTAACCGGTCGGTACTCTTAACGCAAGTTGATTTGCACCTAACTCCGCCCCATTTTTATTACTCTGTCCTTCACAATCTTTATACATATAATTTAGTATTAGTGCATATGGGACCGAAGTTAACAAGAAATAGTTTTGTAGCTTATTACTACCAAAGTAAGTTCTTGTAGAGCCATTTCCATCACTTCCATCCCAACCAATTACATATGATGTAAGTGTATTATTAGGATTAATGCCAATATCAGTAATTTTTAAATACCCTTGTAGCATATATAAGTTACCTGATGGACTAGCAATATTTTGTAGTAATACTTGTATCTGAACACCATCTTCATCCATTGCAATGTCGCTTAGATTAATTGATGTGCCATTTGTATCTAGTACATTTGTGCTAGAGAAATCAATTGCCTGACAGGTAGCTGTTCCTTTGCTGTTGTCATGTAGATCTATTACCAATGATGGAAGTACGCCTGATGGGCCTTGCTCGCCTGGAGGCCCCTTACAGGCTGGATCTGTCGGTAAGCAAGGATTTCCCTGAGGCCCCTGAAGGCCAGTTTCGCCTTTCTCGCCTCTCTCACCAGCTGGCCCTTGTGGCCCTTGTGGCCCTGTAGGCCCCTGTGGTCCAACCGGACCCTGTGCGCCAGGCACTCCCTGTAGGCCACGTTTACCTCTTAGCACCTTTACTGGCGCTGCAGACGCCGAGTCTACTGAGGCTGCAAGCAGTGTTAAGACTACTGATATTTTGAATAATTTACGAAAAGATAATGTTGAATTAACCATTTTAAAAACCTCCTTAGTAGGACTTTTTAATGCCCTGTTTAAAACCAAAACTCTAATACGCTGAGTTTCATCAATGGTTATGCTGGAGAATACGAAAGTGTGCTATGCTATATGCGAATTATTATTGCGAGTAATTCAAGAACTTTCCTAAGGTAGCGTTTTTCCTTATTATTTCGAGTAACATAACTAAGTTTAGAGTGTGCTAGTGCTTCGCCAAATAAGTTTTTTCACGTATAGCGCGCAGCGTTGCCCCAG
>CAZKXU010000075.1:0-17691 GCA_964556665.1 uncultured Bdellovibrionales bacterium
TTAGAACTGCTTTTTCTAGGTTGCCTAAATCCGGCAACTGCCGGATTTAGGTTTATGGCTCTTCACGGAAGTAAGTAGGTAAAAAGTAGTCAAAAAAGTGTTTTTAGCAGCCCGCCATAGATATTTTAGTGTATTTCTAAGGGTATGAGTTCGTGGCAATAACGCGAAGTCGTTCAGAGCAGATAATGACGTCTGGGAACGCGGAGCTCCAGCTCCGCTCTGTGTGTTGCGCTGTGCGAAATTGCGGAGCTGGAGCTCCGCGTTCCCAGTGAAATTCCATTTTTTATGCTGTTTGAACTCTAACAACACCCCGTTTTTATCCACTCGAAAGCGCGATGACCCTAATTTATCTTACAACAGGTAGCTACTCCACCTTCAATACGACTTTGCCAAACTGCTTCCCTTCCTCTAGATGTTTTAGCTGCTTAATGCCATCGGCTAGTGGTGCAACACAGTCAATTGCGGGTTTAATTTTCTGTTTCCAGATAAACTGCATACAATCAATAAAATCTTGCTTGTTGCCCATGGTCGAGCCTATTAGGGATATCTGCTTAGCGAAGATTAGACGGTTATCGAAAGTTACCTCTGGTCCTGAGGTATTTCCCACGGTTACTATACGACCACCTCGCGCTACAGCACGCATACTCTTGGGCATAGTAGCAGCACCGACATTGTCTATAACTAGGTCAACACCTCGTCCTTTAGTGAGTTTTAATATATCTACGGGCCAGTTACTATGCTGCTGGTAATCTATGACTTCATCTGCGCCAAGAGTTCGCGCTTTTAAAGTCTTACTTTTCCCGCCAGCAAGCGCATAAACTGTAGCGCCCATAGCCTTAGCTAGTGTGATGCTTAGGGAGTTGACTCCACCGCCAGAGCCGACTACAAGCACACTCTCTCCAGCTCTTAAGTTCGCTCGTTTACAAAGCATGCGCCAACATGTTGTGCCGACTAGCAGAGGTGCAGCTGCCTCCTCGTAACTAATACCTTCAGGGATCTTAAAAACATTTACACTAGGAACACAGACAAGTTCCGCCATTCCGCCACGCAGCTGCTCACCGATAATTTTATAAAAGGGACTAATGCTCTCTTCACCTTGTCTTGTCCACTCATCATCACCAACAACTACGCCAGGGTTAACAATCACTCGGGTTCCAGCAGTCCACTGCGAGTCAGTATTAACAGTGACAATGTCACCTGCAATATCAGACCCTCCAATATGCGGCATTTCAAGATGTAGCCCTTTCCATCCTCTGCGCACCCAGATATCAAGATGATTTAAAGCAACTGCTTTAACCTTTATCAGGACCTCTCCAGGCTTAGGTTGTGGATCGGGGAGTTCCGCATATTTTAATACATCTGCTTCCCCATGCTGTTCAAAAAAAATAGCCTTCATATTCGTTCCTCTATTGGAACATTAAAATTTAAGACGATAAGTCGTTAGCACTGTAGTCGAGTTTTATATAGATTTAATTGAGTTGCAAGAGGATAGAGTATCTAGCGATAGTTTCCTTATTTCTTTTCCCCAGAGGAATCTTCTACCATAGCTGCAATGTCCTCTTTATCTACAATCCCCTTTTTTTCAAGCTCGGCCATAACTTTTTTCTCGGCCAGACGTTTAACTCTGGAGCTGGCGCCCGCATATTTTTTATTCTGGAACATGGTCTTTGGAAGAGGAGCTTCTTCAAACATTTTAATGGCTAGTTCAAAATAGAGATCCTTTGAATCACCTTCGAGGGTCTGAAACACACCGCAAAGATCTTTAAACTTTTTAAGACTACGGCCTACCTCGTATCCGGACTGTTTTAGAAAGGCGATCAGATCAACCTGATTCATTACGTCGGTAATTAGAAATTTTAGTGCAGCTGCTTCACGCGACTTTGAACGTTCTCTCTTAACACGAGCTGCAAGACTTGTGATTTCGATCAGATTATCGACTGAGTATGGCTCAAAGAGGAATCCATCAGCGCCTATCATTACGTTGCTTGCAACGGTCTGGCTATCCTGATCCTGGCCACGCAGAACAAGGACATATGCTGCATCCTGTCCATGTGGGGTCTGCTTAGCTTCCTTAATGAATTGAGTTACTTCTGACTGGTCAAACTTGTACGAGATAAAAACAACATCACACTTGTCAGGTCCACTAAGCTTTGAGACTGCTTCCTTTAAGGCCGCGATCTGCTGAACTTTACCGAAATTGTGTACAGAGCTAGTAGCCTGCTTTAAGCGCATGCGAGAATCTAGATCTGAATCTACAATAAACGCTTCGTATTTGTTGTATCCTACTGCTGTCATCGCAATAACATTAAACTATTCTTGCTATGGATATAATGTCGGAGTTTTTGACAAATAACTGAAGTACGAGTTTTTTTGAGTAGTGGGATTTGCTCTTGCACAAATAGCTGTCGCTGTCAAAGATACTTTAGCCGTATTTGATAGTTATTACAGGCAGTTAGCCTGGCTGCCCGAGGCTGCTTACAGACCCTCAGCAATAATCGGCACTATACTTCAACGAGCAGCTCGCGTCCAAGCTCGGAATTTATCTTCTCTCTAATTTCGGAATCTTCACGAGAGGATGGCTCTGACTGCTCATCACCCTTCGGTTTAGTGTTAGCTTGAGAATATGATCTTGATGAATTTAACGATATGCTTGTGGCAGAAACTGCCCCATCTAGTGGACCTGGCATGATGACCTCCTTGTTTTAAGCACTCTCATCCATTGAGAGTTATAACTGTTTATTGTTACAGATATTGCTTCGGAGGTTGTATAGATAAATATTATATTCTGCGTCTAATTATCCTAAATCCGCAATTGCCAGATTTAGCTATCAAAAAATAGCATGAGAAATACGGGTTATCCAATTACAGGATCTGGCTAGACTAAAACTTTCTTAATAACATCAAGCAGTTGGTCCTTTGGTACTGCGCCTACTACCTGCTCAACCACCTGTCCAGCACGAAAGAAGACAAGATTTGGAATACCTCTTACATTGTATTTGCTAGGAGTTTTAGGATTTTCATCAACGTTTAACTTAAGAACTTTAAGTTTACCTGCGAATTCTGTAGAGATCTCCTCTAAAACCGGGGCGATACTCTTACAAGGTCCACACCATGGTGCCCAAAAATCAACTAAGACAGTAGATGATGCCTTGAGAACTTCAGCATCGAAATTTGAATCACCAACCTCCCCAACATTACCTGCCATTCTGTAAGCTCCAAATAGATCAAAAACTGTTGTTGAACTCTAACTAGTTATAAACACGAACGGGACAGCGGTCAAGGGGTTGGAATTATAGCGTGTGACATAGGTCCGTAGCGAAATCGCTACGGACTTATCTCACTCGCTATAGGCTGGCCATGGATGGCCAGCCGAGCCGCAGGCTCGGAGAATGGCTTAAAATGGGCTTTTCGGGACCCGTTTTAAGCCATTCGAGGAGGATTTTGGCCAAGGATGGTCAAAATCCGATAGACAAAATAACGCTTCGTTATTTTGTCATTCACTATAGAACAGTTATAGAACATATATTCTAAGCAAATGCCGCCAAAATGAGCTTTATATGACTTAGAGCATTACTTTGACCGCTAACTTTAAGTAACTTGAATCTTTTAGTACTTAGCTACGTCTAAAGTTTAAGTTAGTTGAAGTATCTGACCTACATTCAAGAAGTAGACGCTTAACGGTGCATAATGTTGTTAGGTGATTTATTAGGAGAGAAGATGATGAAAAAACAAAATGAGGCTGTAACTTCGGGGGTAGGTAGTAGGGTAGAGAATGCGATAATTACAGTAGATTCCTTTGCCAACGGAATTGCCATTGGGCAGGCGCAACTTGAACCAGGGCAAGATCCTCGTGATTGCTATAGCTTGCGCATGAGAGACACAGGGGTAGCAAGGCTCCGTAGTCGATATCTGCTTGATATCAAAAATCCGTTTGCAGAATTAGAGAATAATCTTTCCAAGTTAAGTAAGCGTGGGATCTTAGGTACGAGCACAATCTACTTCGGAACGAGCACTGACCCATTTATTCCGTTCCAAGGAAAATTTGATGCTAGCATGAAATTTCTAGATATTTTCTCAAGATATACCCCAGGCCGTCTAATTGTTCAGACCCGTTCACCACTAATAGTGCTGGCCCTGCCAGTACTTCAGAAGTTGGGAGCTCGAGCAGCGGTTACAATAGGGCTTGAAACTCATCTTGAGGAATCAGTGCGAAGGTATACGCCGGGATTGCCTCGCGTAAGCGAGCGTCTTAAGACCATAAATACTCTGCGCAAATTCCGGATTGAAACCACGATTCAGGTCAGCCCGCTTCTACCGTACGGCGATTGGAAAGAGGACGCCGCTGATTTTGCCAATATTTTGGCCGATCATGCAGATTATATATTTATTAGATCCATAACAGACGGCACAGAGAGCACTGAGCGTAGGCTACGAGCCGATATGATGGTTAAAAGAATCGCCCAGGATAGAAAATTTCACTACCTGCGAGCCGATAGCGCTAACCCGTTAATTACAGAGATTGAATTAATCGCCCCATTAAAGCTCGGATTGCCTAAGCGGGAGTCGATTTTGGAGAGGCAGCTTAGTATCTTTGCGGCGTAATCCTTCGAGGGCAAGAGGGCAGCAGAGAAGCTGACCTTAAGTCCGCGTGCAGCGCGGTCCCTGGGGCAGCCGCTGGCTGCCCCTACGATTTTTCCACCCTCATTTACCTCATTTCCACTACATCTTCTGCATGTTAGATTCTCACTAAATTTACATACTAAGGATAAATATGATCCGTGTCGCCCTGGTTGGTGGTTGCAGAACTCCGTTTGTTAAGGCCGGAGGTGTTTATAGTAAATTTTCTCTACTTGATCTTGGTATTCATGCGGTGACCTCCTTGGTTGCCAGACTGAAACTTAAGCCGGATGATATTGATGAATTGTCATACAGCACAGTGTTGCTTGATCCTAGATTGTCAAATTTTGCTCGTGAAATCGTTCTGCGCTCAGATCTTCCGAAAAATCTCTCTGCTCATTCAGTGACTAATAACTGCATAAGTGGCCTTGTCGCTATGAACCTTATCCGTGAGGGTATTGTAGCTGGGAGAATTCGAAGCGGCATCGCCGGCGGTGCTGAGTCTATGTCCTGTCCAGCACTGACCTGGCACCCAAAAGCAGAAGCTTTATTTTTAAAGCTTAGCAGGGCACGTACTTTAGGGGAGCGGCTCGCGGCTGTACTTAAATACAGACCAAAATATATCTTCCCCGTGCCTCCAAGTCCTAAAGAACCCTCTACTGGACTTACAATGGGGCAGCATTGTGAATTGACTGCACAGGAGTTTGCAATTCCTAGGGAGATACAGGATAGAATTGCTTTTCGCAGCCACAATAATGCTGCAAAGGCCCAGGCAGCTGATATTCTTAACCAGGAGATCTCTCCTTTTGCAGGGGTCGACAAGGACAATCTTATTCGTGGCAACACAGATCTTGAAAAGCTTGCAAAGCTAACACCTGTATTCGATCGTAGTGATAAGGGAACTTTGACAGCAGGAAATTCAAGTGCACTTACCGACGGGGCTTCCGCTGTTTGTTTAATGTCAGAGGAGGAGGCTAAACGACAGGGCCGTGAAGCGCTTGCCTATGTCGATGGTGTAGAGTTTTCAGCAATTGCACCAGGCGAGGGTCTGTTAATGGCACCGGCCTTAGCTTTGCCGCGTCTGATGGAGCGATTTAATCTAAGAGTTTCCGATATCGATCGGTTTGAAATTCATGAGGCCTTCGGCGCGCAGGTGGCAGCTAATATCGAGGTTTGGGAAAACGGCTGGAGTCGATACCCAAGTCTAAAGCCGATCGGTAAAATTCCTGAGGAAAAGATCAATGTAAATGGCGGTTCCATAGCTATCGGGCATCCATTCGCGGCCACCGGTGGAAGACTTCTTACCAGCCTAGCGCTAGAGATGAAACGTAAGAATCTAAGAACTGGAGTTATCAGTGTTTGTGCGGCAGGCGCAATGGCTGGAGCGGTGCTTTTAAGGCGGTAATTATTAGAGCAACCTTGGCGCCCTTACACTATTTCTATCGCATAAATGCTTAATCTAATCAGAGCTAGATTTATTTTACAGTAAACCGTTTCGGTATAGAGTAAGAGCCAGCACCAAGATCATTTTCTGAGTTTACTCTAACTTCGTACGAACCTGCGGCTAAGCTTACAGTCTTCGAACGACTAGTTGCTGATTTAACCTTTGCACTTTCAAATCTTTCGCTGGTGCTGCGATTTCTGTCAGATTTCCTGTATTTCCTAAATTGGAAGTTGTATCCAGTTGCACCCTCGACTTCGCTCCAAGAAATTGTTACAGCATATTTGCCATTAGTAGCAATTCTCCCCTTTTTCTGTTTGACCCGTACCGTTACAGGAGCAGACAAAAGATCTAATCTGTCACCAACAGCAGCATACGTTGAGAAGTGGGAGAGAGTAATCTTAATAGTGTTTGTTTCGCTGTCGACCTCTACACCCTCAGGGTTGTCCCAAGCTTTGGTGTCAGGATTATAAACCTTACCAGCTAAATCCTCCTCACTCATTCCCTCAGGCAACTGACTATCATCGTAATAAAAAGTGAGCACCATATTATAGGTAAATTCAGTGACCTCATTGCCATCACCATCCCTAGCTGTGAAATCCCAAGCAAAGGCTGGAAATTCCTCCCCGCTTACATTGTAACCAGAAGCTGTGCCTAGTGTAATGCTACAAGTTCCACTTGCAGCAATTGCCTCAGCTGGAACATATAGGGTCGACAATCCATCAGGTAAAGTGATCGTAGTAGCGGTAGCACAATCAAAGCTATGACTCTCCGGTTGATAGTAGCTTCCCGCATCAACCAAGGTAATCGCTAATGAACCGGAATCTCCAGTAGGTGTAAAACTCTCCTCCTGTGAAAAATAAAATGTTTGATCAGAGTATCCATAGCACCCAATTCTCCAAGTTCGGTCAGAGCTGATATACATCGTACCAGCACCACTACTCAAATCCGGCACGAAACTATTTGCTCCATCCGCATATCCGTAACAGGATGAATATTGAATCACGGCATCTTCCGGTGCTGTTACTGATATTGTAAGCGCATAATCAGCTTCTAAGGCGCGCATCGTAACCTCGGCGTTGCCACCAGCCTTTAGGCTAACCTTTTCAATTGGTGGCGGAAGGACTCCACCACTGTATGAGGACTGTGGATATGCATATACTATGTAATTCCTAGTCTTTCCATCTTCACCTCCTACAAGTGGTAACGTTACTTTGCCTTCGCTATTAGTAGTTCCACCTGCAAACATACCAAAACCTTTTCCTTCCTCTGTGATCTCCTCTGATGCACCAACCCAGGCATATTGCGCCGGAGTCTTATCATTGTTGAGAACAGTTACTTCTATATTGGCATCTGACTTAGTCAAGGTGAAGGCAAGCTCCTGAGTAGCACTAGCTGTTGCGGTTACAGACTTTAGCTCATACTGATTTAGGTAAGAATCTCCATTAATAGTAATAGCTAGACCTTTGAAACCTGCAGCAGCACTAATTGAATTTACAATGTAAACACTACACTGATAGACAACATCTCCAATTAATGAAAGCGAAACAGATCCAGATGTAATATCTGAATATGCATAATCATAGAACGGATTTCCAGCAGCATCGGTTTGGCTAAAGCAGTAAGTAGAAGCATTTACATCCGTAATTAGAGTATTGTTCTGGTCAACTAGCTTAATTGTTACTGCAGCGTCACGGGATAAGATAGAGGCATTTACCGTAACTGTTGCACCTGAGGTTGAAATTGTTGCGTCAACACTACTTGAGCCATAGCCCTCCAGCCAGAGATAGCACTTGTAGGTATACCCTGCCACAACAGAAACATTCATCGAACTTGAGCCGCTGCTTGCTGAGCCTGTAAAATATAAACTGTAATCGGGTTGACTGTAACAGGTGGCTGATGCGTAACTACCATCCGGCAAAGTAAAGGCATTACCATCCCGGTCAACTAAATTGATCTGCATAGTTGAGTCAGCCTTAATCGGAGTAAGGCTAACAGCCGTTTCCCCTGAGCTGGCTGTTTCGATATCATACCTATAGGCGTAACCGTAAAGGCCACCACTTGAATAAAAAGAAACTGACCACTTGGATGTATCACTTTCATCAATAGCAAACGCAACCTGTCCATTACTATCAGTAGTAGCTGTTCGCCAGACCTGTCCAGATTCAGGATTGTTCCACGCACTTACCCAGCTACCAGCGATCGGATCCCCTACAGTACTGCTGCTAGCTCCAGGTGCGCCTTCTGTTACGTTTATAAGAAGATACCGTGAGGCTGCTGTCAGGCTGATCGGATCAAGTGTAAGAATTGAGGTACCAGAGTCATATCCGGGTTCAGAAGTTGATATTGTCACCGCAACATCTCTATCCTGAAGTTTTCCACATAATCCTACACAGCTATAACTACTTTGCGGGTTTACCTTAATGGTGTAACTCCCTTCAGCCACAAAAAAGTATTGTACATACCCTAAGTTGTTACTCTGTCCGTAACTAACCAGAGAGTTATTAGAGTCATAAAGGCTGGCTGATACTCCCTCCACAGGATTACTAGAGCCATCCTGTATGAGAACTTTTACACTGTTCACAGACTGTGCTAAGGCTGAGTTGCTAAATGCTATAATTATTAATGCTGTGAGTATTAGAATGGAGGTCTTTTTCATAGTGATTTGGTTATAAACTGTGAAACAGCTGCAATTAAATTCGACTAAATGCTGATAAGTCTTGAGTGTAAGCTACAAGACAGTGTTACAGCCTGAACGCCTCGTTTTCATTACATATTTCAAATATGTCCGAGACTTAATGAGAGATTCTGCAAGGTCTGCCCTTCAGGGACATCTCAGAATGAGAATTACTTGTAGTGGCAAATTAGAGGAGTGGCTTCGTACACTTGCTATTACTAATTAAGAATGATGGATAAGATTGAACTACAAGCAATAATTCAAAATTCGGATCAAGCACCATACATATTTATTGGTGGTTAAACTGTCAAGGTGTATTCGGACAGGCCCATGATGGACGAAGTAATTTATGAAAGTATAATCTGATCGCATTATTCAAGAATAAGATATTCGACTACTATTTTATAAAAAGTTTCTTCTCTTACTAGTCTTGAAAAACTGTAAGTGATAATTACATTGATCGAGTAGTTAAATTATTATTAGAGGAGTTTTTCATGAATAAATATACGGGTCACAAAATACTAATCGGTTTATTTCTTTTGGCTAGTATCACTGATGCTATAGCAGACACGCTCTCAAGTATGGTTTCGCCTGTTACCAATCCGGTGAATTTTGAGGATCCACGCATTCAAAGTGAAATTCGGCCAATTTATCTCTATCATAAAATAGATGATAAATTTGTAACATCAGGTGGAGCAGCACAGATAGTTGCTTTGCAGCTGCGTTATGCATTAACAGACCGGCTGGCAATTATTGCCACCAAAGATGGATATGTTAATTTTCGACCAGACGCGGTTTTGAACGATGGAAACGGTATCGCGAATGTAGAAGGTGGTATTAAATATGCATTACACCAAAGTGACTCAGAGATTGTGAGTGCACTTTTGCGGTATGAGGCTCCAGTTGGAGATGAAGACATACTACATGGTAAGGGGGATGGATTTATTCACCCCTCGCTAAGTGCCGGCTTGGCATGTGATAGCTTCAATGCAGTTGCCGCTACCGGTGTTAGATTGCCCATTGATAATGCTGATAGCACTTTTTTTGACTTAGATGCTCATATAGATTATCCGATAGGAGATTTTTATCCAGCATTAGAGCTTAATCTTGTACATGTTCTTAAGGCTGGCAACCGTTTGCCCATCGCAGATGAGGGACAGGATTTTTTCTCCTTCGGTTCTTCGCAATCTGATGGTGAAACAATGCTAACCGGAGCAATTGCAGCTAGATATAGAGTAAGTAAGGATCTTGATTTTGGTATGGCGTATCAAATTCCCCTTGAGGATTCCTCAGGTAGCTATATAACTGATTGGCGCTTTACTACTGATTTAGTAGTAAGGTTCTAAAATCAGGGAGAGTTTTTTGGCAAAATGTTGAGGTAGCTTAGAGCATAGCTTCTAGGCTACCTCTTTACTCATATACCCTAAGGTTGAAATTCTATAGCGAGTGAGATAAGTCCGTAGCGGGGCTATAACTAATTGAAAAATAAAAACACCTGCGTTACAGCACAACATTACCATGGTATAAATTGTGCTATTGGTAATGTTATGCAAATATTATCCGAATTTAATTAATGCTCTAACTAGTTTCATTAGGAGTTATTATGTCTATTGTCAAATCTTACGCCGCCTTAAACCCAACCTCTCCACTTTCTCTGCTTAACATTGATCGGCGTGAGGTCGGGCCTACAGATGTTCAGTTCGATATCCAATACTGCGGTGTGTGTCATTCAGATCTGCATACTGCTCGTAGTGAGTGGCCAGGCACTGTTTATCCAGTGGTGCCAGGGCATGAAATTGTCGGGAAAGTTACAAAGGTAGGCGTAGCTGTAAAATCATTTAAAGTAGGAGATCTCGCCGCAGTTGGTTGCTTGGTCGATTCATGTCAGGATTGTGGCAGTTGTCGAGATGGCTTTGAGCAGTATTGTGATAATGGTGCTATGACCTTCACCTATAATAGCCCTGACAAGCATATGCCTGGTAAGATGACTTACGGCGGATATTCTAGCAAAATTGTGGTTAATGAAAAATTCGTATTACATGTCTCTCCAAAATTACAACTTGCAGCAGTAGCACCGCTTCTATGTGCTGGTATTACAACATATTCACCATTAAAGCATTGGAAGGTTGGTAAGAGTCAAAAAGTCGGAATTGTCGGACTAGGAGGATTAGGCCATATGGGGGTTAAGTTTTCGAATGCCTTTGGTGCTCATACGGTGCTATTTACCACTTCGGAAAGTAAAGCAGATGATGCAAAAAGACTAGGTGCGCATGAGGTTGTGATCTCCAAAGATGAAAAAGAGATGAAGCGACACCTTGGCAGCTTCGATTTTATTTTAAATACCGTGTCTGCGTCACATAACTTAGATGCCTATACAGAGCTATTAAAACGTGATGGGACTATGTGCTTAGTAGGAGCACCACAGCACCCACATCCATCGCCAATGGTATTAAATCTTATATTTAAACGACGGAGCATTGCTGGTTCTTTGATAGGTGGCATTAAAGAAACGCAGGAGATGCTTGACTTTTGTGCGGAGAAAAATATCGTTTCGGACATTGAGTTAATTCCGATCCAGGATATTAATAAAGCTTATGATCGTATGCTAAAGAGTGACGTGAAATATAGATTTGTTATAGATAATTCTACGCTCTATACTGAATGACAGAATACCGCCAGAACAGGAATTTTTTAGCTCAACTCTTTTCTATCAAACAGTACAGGCATGAGAGGGGACTCGCTCGCGCCTTCTAATGGTAATGGAAATGCCGAAAGAAAATAGATGCCCTCTGGGATATGATCCATTTTAAGACATTCAAAAAGTAGAGCTTGCTTAAGAAGAATTTTATGCACCGGTCGTTCGCGCGAACCCGGCTCATAGTCAGAGGATTTCCAGGATGTGCCATATGCATTAAATTTCGGGTTACTAACCAGAAAATTTGCTGCCTCAATCGAGGGCACTAAGATCTGTGAGGGATCGTGCTGTCCACCTATATCAAAACGGGCTTTTGCTGCAGTTACAAAGAGCTTCTCTGGAATAGCTTCAGAACCAGTTACAGCTAATAATCGTTCTTGAAGCTCCGCTGCTGAGAATCGATAAACTGTGAGTGCTTGATTCTCCTCAGCTTTAAATTCGCCTGTCAATCTAACTACTACTACTGAGCCAAAAAACGGCGCGAGATTGTGTTTGAAATAATGATCAACTGTAGCACCATCTCTTATTATATGACGCGGCACATCTACATGCGGAATGCTATGAGGCTTTATAATGTGTGTGCTGTAGTTTACAGGGGGCGTGCTGGGGTCATCTGACTCCAGATTATAAATAACCTCCCGTTGATATGGGGCTCCTTCCCCCCAGAGACCTTTTAATTGGCTTGTTATGGAACCACCTAGTAAATAAGGCATGTAATTGATATTATTTCCGCCACGCGGTAAAGTCAAAAATTAATTATATGCATAAAGAGCATTATTCCAGGTTTTTAAAGGCGGATATCGGGAGGCTTCATTTCGCAGCCCATAGCCATCATCCGTGGCCTGATATCTCTCGTGATGCGCAGATTGCTTACTGGGATGATTCGACACGAATGCTCGACAATAAATGGGAGTATATTTTTTCTGAAGTTGTTCCATCTGTACAACGCAATATAGCTGAGATACTAGGTCTTGCGACTCATGATATGTTGGCTTTGGCGCCGAATTCACAAGAATTAGTAGTCAGGCTCATCTCATGTTTTACTTCCACAGATGCATTAGAGATCTTAACTACCGATAGCGAGTTCCACAGTTTCTCACGTCAGAGTAAACGTCTGCTAGAGGTTGGAGCATGCACAGTTAAAGAGATCTCGGTTGATCCTTGGTCAACGTTCGAGGATAGATTTGTTTCAGAAATTAAAGCGGGTCAATATAAACTTGTTTATCTAAGTCATGTTTTTTTTACATCAGGGCTTGCTCTTCGCTCTTTAGAGCGGATTGTTGAGGCCTGTGAAAGTGCCGCTTCCTATCTAGTAGTAGATGGTTATCACTCTTTCTGTGCTTTGCCAGTTAGTCTCAGCGCTTTTGAAAATCGGTTGTTCTATATAGGAGGTGGATACAAGTATGCGCAGAGCGGAGAGGGGATCGCTTTTATGGCAGTTCCCAAAAGCTTTAAACTCAGCCCAGTTAATACAGGCTGGTTTGCCGCATATGGCAAGCTTATTAATGCTTCTAAAGTAGATAAGGTGGTCTTTGCTGAAAATGGATTTCGCTTCTGGGGCTCGACTTTCCCGCCGGATGGCATGTATCGTTTTAATGCAGTCGCCTCCTGGATGAAGCAAAATGGTTTTACAATTGAGTACATTCATCAATATGTCAGGAAGCTACAGTGTTATTTTCTCACTCATTTAGATAAGGAAAAGTTAAGCTTTCTAGGCAGAGAGAATCTTGTTTTGGCAGATCCTGAATGGCACGCCCATTTTTTCACATTTATACACCCAGATGCTGTAAAGATAGGTATGCAGCTTCAGGGCCGCAAGGTTACAGTTGACGTTCGCGGTGATCGGATACGGATAGGGTTTGGTTTATATCAGGATGAGGGTGATATCGATCAACTATTTAACAGATTACGTCTAATTAAGGTTTGACCTGCCTGCGTGCCTCGTATAGAGCTATAGAGACAGCATTGCTGAGATTGAGACTTCGCACTTCGCCCTGATCGATAGGAATTCTTAGTATCTGAGAAGCTGAAAATTTAGCTAAGAACTCCTTCCCAAGACCTGCAGTTTCACTTCCAAATACTAGACTGTCGTGCTTCTTAAAATCAGCGTCATAATACACACGCTCACCAAATTTAGAAAATAGCCAGATTCTCTTAGGCGCTGATTTCTCAATATATTCCATCCAGCTGCTGTGTAGAGTAAGATTAACCCATGGCCAGTAATCAAGGCCGGCGCGTTGAACAGTGCGATCTGAAATCTCGAAGGGTGTCTTTCCTACGATATGCAGCGGTGTTATAGTGGCTGCGCAGGTGCGAGCAATTGATCCGGTGTTTTGTGGAATTTGCGGTTCTACGAGGACGACTTCCATAAGCTGTGTATAATCGCCAATTCAGGCAAGAGGCGGTTGCTACTATGCAACGCACATATTTTTAACTGTTTTAACGGAATATTCAAGTGCAGGGACTTAACGGCACAGTATTAAGCAAGATTGAAATCTCAGACTCTCTGGCAGTGCTTCGAGTAAAGCCGGACTACGAGATCCCTGATTTTCTACCAGGGCAGTATGTTGCATTGGGGCTTTACGGCTCTGCGCCGCGGCCCGCACAGTTTGGTAAGGAGGAGAGTCCGCCTGCTCCTGATAAGATTATTAAACGTAGCTACTCAATCGGATCCTCACCATTGCAGAAGGACTTTCTTGAATTTTACCTAGCTATCCTTCCTAGCGGCGCGCTTACGTCACGTATGGCTATACTTAAAAGTGGCGACAATATTTTCGTAGCTTCCAAGATTGTAGGAACCTTTACTTTAAAAGATATTCCTAACGATCAAAATCTAGTCATGATAGCTACAGGAACCGGACTAGCGCCATTTATCTCAATGCTAAGAACTCCTTCTACCTGGAATGAGGGTCGACGTATTACAATTGTACACGGTGTGCGACATCCTCGAGATTTTGCTTACCATGAAGAGCTAGAGGGGTTGAAAAAGGAGAGGCCTAATCTGTCCTACTACCAGATAGTAAGTAGGGAATCTCAGAATTGGCATGGAGAGCGCGGGTATGTTCAGAAGTTTTTTCAAGAGGATAAGATCAAGCTCGATCCGCTGAAGGATAGGGTGCTATTATGCGGCAACCCTGGCATGATCGAGGATCTTGAAAAGATACTGCTACCGCGTGGATATACAGTTCATTCGAAAAGAACTCCGGGAAATCTGCATGTAGAGAAATATTGGTAGGGAGTACTATTTTTACTGGGACCGCGAGCTTCTAGCTCGCAACGTAGTGGCAGCTAATTCGTTTGCGGGCAAGATGCCCGCGGTCCCAGTTGGAAACAATTTATGTCGCGCTAGCCCCCAGCATACAGCTCCTCTATCTGATCCTTATATCTTTTAACAACCTCCTTCCTCTTAACTTTAAGAGTTGGTGTTAAAAGTCCATTCTCGATGGTGAAATCCTCGTCTATGATAGTAAACTTTTTAACAGTTTCAAAATTTGAGAGCTCTGTATTGTAGCGCTCCACCTCTGCCTTAATAAGCTCCTTAATTTCTTTATCTTTAGAGTATGGCTGAGTAGCGTTAAGTTGTTTGCCTTTGAGCCATTCGGTAACTGCTTGAATGTCTAGAGTAATTAGCGCTACGCAGTAAGGCATAGCATCTCCATATAGTACTACCTGCGATATAAATAAGGAGTTTTTAAAAATTCCCTCTACACGTTGAGGGGCGATCTTTTTACCTCCGGCACTGACAATCAGATCTTTTTTGCGATCTGTAATAAAGAGATAGCCATCTGCATCTATATGTCCGATATCTCCGGTATGAAACCAACCGTCACTATCCCATGACTCCGCTGTTGCAGCTGGTCGGTTATAATATCCCTTTGTAATATTTGGCCCTTTAAACAGAATCTCACCATCTTTAGGTTCTATCTTGATAATCACACCTTCAAGGCAAGGGCCTACCGATCCTATTTTTCTTTTACTCAGAGTATTTACATTTGTTGCTACGCAGGTTTCAGTAAGGCCGTATCCTTCAAGAATCGGCATGCCTAATGCGTCAAAAAATTCATTTACATATATCGGTAGCTTTGCACCACCAGAAATTGCATGTGTAAACGAACCTCCAAAAACCTTATTTTTTAACTTCGATCTTATAGCTGCAGTACCTAAGTATATAACCTGATCTAGTATACTAGGAGACTTTCCATCTTTCTTAGAACGAAATACTTTAAGAGCTGAGGAGAGGCAGGTCTTAAGCAGTAATCCAGAGATAGATTTTTGTTGAGCTGAAGTCTGAATGCCTGACATTATCTTTTCTAGTACACGTGGAACTGTAGGTACGACTTCTGATCCCGAGGATTTTAGGTCAGCAAGAATCGAAGGAATATCAGCTTTTGAGGAACGCGTGTCAGTGACTGCAGGAAAGCTGATTTTTGCTGGTGTAATAAATCCGATATAGGCGATAAGTCGTGCAAATGAGTGCGCTAGTGGCAGGAAGAGAAAAAGGGATCCTTCAGGCGCAAAGGCACCACTCATGATTGCCTGATCAACATTGGCTAGATGATTAGCATGTGATTGCATGACTCCTTTTGGCGGGCCTGTTGTGCCAGAGGTATATACTAATGAGGCAAGATTATCTGCATTGATTTGTGAAAGTAATTTGGTCAATGCGGAGTCAGATATTGGTTCGCTTCTTAAGACTTCAGCTAGTTGTACCACGTGTGAGTCATACTCCACCTTCTCAATTGCGATTATTTTCTTAAAATTTATACGTACTTCGCAAGCAGCAATTCCCTCACGTTCAGGTATAGAAAACGGATGACTATATAGCTCAATTAGTTTCTGAACCTGCTCTTCGTTTTCAGCAAATACAATATCTGCTCCAGAGTCATACAGTATATATCCGACATCATTTGTAGAGAGAGAGTGATAGATTGCTACTGAAGTAGCTCCAATCGCCATAGCCGCTAGATCACATTCACACCATTCAGGTCTGGTGTTACTCAAAATAGCGATCTTCTTACCAGCGCCACTTCCTAAAGAGAGGAGATAGGCAGCGATACGCTTAACTCTATCTGCGCTTGTCTGGTAATGAGTTGCAGCCCAAGTTCTTTGACTTTGATTCTTAGCAGCAAGTATAGATTGGCTATAAAGAACGCAGTTCGGCTCTTTCTTTGCGATTGCAAAAAAAGCTTCAGGAACACTTTGAAATGAGCTAGTTAGTTGAAAACTCATCCGCTATAAAGTTATTTCTTAAGTGAACGTACATAGTCAATCACACTCTGTGTATCGGCTTCTGATAGGCCTGGTTGCATCGGCATCATTGGGCTTAATCCAAGAGCAGCTCCTCCATTTTTAAGTAGCTCTTTAAATTTTGCATCATCAGTTACTTTTTTAAACTCTCCTTTCTGAAAATCTCGTGGTTTAGCATCTGCTGGGAAGGCTGCTGCAGCAGCTCCTTCCCCCTTGCCTGTGGCTCCGTGGCACATTGCACAACGTTGATCATAAACTGCTTTGCCTTGTGCTAAATCAGCAAATAAGTTGAATGGAATAGTAAGGAATAAAAAGAGAAAAAGTGTTTTCATAATAATCTCCAATAATTAGGTGGCATTTACATAACTGCTCAAAGTGTGGGTAAAATCGTAGGGGCAGCCAGCGGCTGCCCCAGGGTGCGAGCCGCGCTCGCACAGGCCCGGAGTTAAGAGTAATTACGCTTTACCATTCAATACTGAAAGATTTTAGAGCGATTAGCAAGCTTCTAATGCATTATATATGGCAAGTGACAAAATGACGCTTCGTTACTTCAGCGTTGAGTATAATAACACTTTTTTAACTATTATTTGTTGGATTTCAAGAGCAACTTAATATAGTATGCTGCGCATGAGTCTAAAAATCGTCGAATCAATTAGAAGTAGAAGTAGGGAAGCTTGGTCTGAGTTGGCAAAAGAAAACTATACAGCTATAAGAATCTGGTGTCAGGAACATGGTGAACAGGCGTTGCTTGCAGGTATAGGATTTGGTGTTGTTTTGGTAGTAGCCTTTAAATTAGTTGTAACGATCCTTATTCTCCTAGGTCTAATTGGAGCCGCTATTTATCTTATTTCTTTATCACAGGCGGATCTAAATACAATCAAGCAAGCCAAGAATTTTTCTGTGGATGATATTGAAAACTCAGATCAGTCGGATTCGGATAAGGATCATCCAACATCTGTGAACTAGTGCTTCGCCAAATAAGTTTTTTCACGTATAGCGCGCAGCGTTGCCCCA
>CAZKXU010000076.1:0-17087 GCA_964556665.1 uncultured Bdellovibrionales bacterium
CCATAAGCTGCCGCATCGTACCGCGACTTAAGCGTAGATGGGTTCCGTTATGCTCAAGCTCGAACTCGGTAACATCATTCTGCTTTAATATACTTATAATTTCCTGAAGTTCTTTTATATCCATAGGTTATAGGAGTATGCCACAGAAAAGAGGTAATTTCCAGTGCTATGGGAAGCTGCTCAATGACCGTTTTATTTCTCCAGATCCTCTAACGTTTCTACCTCGAACTCACCCTCGGCTAAAATTCGGTCGGTTGAATTATCAGGTGAGGTCGTAGCATATCCAAGAGCAATTAGAAGTTTTCTGAGCTCCTCATTGTCAGGAAGCTCCTGAATCAAGAGCTCTAGCTCCCGTACAGCAAACGGGGTAAACCCCATATCGTAGTAAGTTCGAGCAAGTGTTAATCGCCCCTTATGACAACCAGGATTATGTGAAAGTCCACTGAGTGAAACCTGAAGTGCCTGAGAGAAGTCCAGTCTCGTTCTAAAGATTTCAGCCAGGTCGGCGAATACTGAGTTCCCAGGATCGGATTCTAAAATTGCTCTATACTCATCAGGTGTTAGTGTCATACCTTCTCTTTCACTAACTGGGACCGCTGGCTTCCAGCCCGCCACGCAGTAGCATACAATTCTTTAGTTAGCTGAAGGCGAGCGGTCCCAGTAGATTTATATAGTACCAGCTCACGATCAAGTACAATTATTTAGGTGTGTCAGCAATACTGAAACAGTTGCAGAGAAACTAACGGCATCACCAGATTCATTCGATCCGAAGAAGGTAAATGTTACATTTCTTGCCCCCTGTGGGATAGTTGAGGAGCGCCCAACGTATGTCTTGCCTCCTGAACCATCACCATCTATCCAAACATGACTAATAGTTGCCGAGCCATTAGCGGTTCCATTGAAAGGCGGTATGAAAACGTTTGCACTAAAAGTCGTTGATGTATATGTAGCAGTAGAGGTCCCATCAGCCTCCGGTACCGAGAATGTAACACCTGTAATAGTAACACCTGAACTAGTAGAATTTAGAATCGTTGCTATATATGTATTAATTGTAAATGGCTCCGGATCAATAGTGGACGTATCGCCATCGCAGTCACTTATCTGACTAATATCAATAGCTAGAGTATCCTCCCCTACATCCTGGACTGTAAGCGATTCAACCCTAAGACCAGTGTCAATATCAGAGCCGCCGGGTATACCGTCATCAGATCCGCTCACACCCCCACCACTACCAAGACCTCTTCCACCTGCACCTGGAAAACCGAGGAACCCTTCAGGGGTATCCCCACTACATTTAACCGTAACAAATTTTGTCCTATTTGCTGCTGTACAGGCCATCTCAAAGCTGCCTCTAGATTCACAGCCATATAGCCCGCTTATAAATCCATTGCTACTTGTAACCTCGAATCTGGTAGTAGGTTCTATCAAGGCAACACCCAGCTCAGTATCACAAGCTACCTTAATATTCGGCACAGGTTGGTTAAGCGCATCAAAAACACGCACAGTAAATCCGGAAGTTTCACCAACTCCCAAAATCTCATCGTTTATCTCTATAGTTATACCTCCGGTATTGGAGTCTGTCGGCACAAAGCCGCTTTCAGAAAAATCGGCCTCTCCGCCACTTGTGCTTCCACCGCTACAGGCTGCGAGAAAAAGCGCCAAAAGAGACACTGCAAACCATTCTTTTCTAATAAACATGGCAATTCTCATTAAAAGTATTAAAAACTAAATCAAAACCTTAATCATCTGATGGATCAAACTCTACCGTATTAACCTCAGTATCATGTCTAAAAATAACAGTGATATCCACCTCATTCGTATCTACACTATCACCAGCTGATGTGATTCCGTTTATGTAAGAGGTAACTACCATTGAGAACGGTGGATCCGGTAGCCTAGAGCGGTTTAGGTTAACCCATTCTACAATCTCCGTAGGAACTAATGGCAGTCCTTGGAAACTAGCATTACCAGGAGTTGCTTCATCAGCAGCAAAGGCAGGTGGCAAGCTTGAATCAAATGGCTGTTCGGCATTGCCCCCAGTTACCACGGAAGGTCCGACTACATTTCCTGCAGCTACACTGGTAGATGGTGGCTGAACCTCAGCACCTTGAATATAGAAGGAGTGGAATAACCTACGAACACGAATGAACTGTCCCGTCAGATTATTTTGGACACCGGCATATGCATAAAAACCACCCGCGAAAAAGCCTGCCTGATCCTCATCTTCATCCGTAGCTTCCGGCTGCGGATCGAATGGAATACTGACGATCGAGATTCCCTGTGGCAAAGTAGTACTGCCAGAAGCAGGAGCCTCATTGTACCAGCCTGTAAAGGTGAATGTGACACCCTGATCATTGTTTGTACCGCTACCACCACCTCCGCAGCTAATCAAAGTTGAAAGTATAATAACCGCTACAATCCTAACGCCAAACTTGCCAATTTTCATATTCTTACTCCTAAACCTGTTACACGGAAGAATCCTCTTCAACCGCTATATTACCCATTCATCTTCATCGACGCATCGTCAAAACTTCCCTCAACTATACGTGGCGTAATAAAGAAAATAAGCTCCTCATCACTGTTATCAACCTTTAGATTTCTAAACATATGGCCAACTACCGGAATATCTTTAAGAAAAGGCACCCCAGAGATAGTATCTAGATCTGTTATCTTATATATTCCGCCTAGTGCGAAGGTCTGTCCGCTAGATACAAGGACGGTGGATGTCGCACTTCTCTCAATTTCACTCGGTATTCCATCAACTGTCTGACTACCCAAGGTACTGGATTTAGCGTTGATATCTAACAGAACGTAGTAATCTGGAGATGCCTGCGGTGTAACATCTAAGGTGATGCCAACTTCGAATGTCTCAAAAGCCGAGCTACCACCGCCGCTAGTACTGCCACCTGCTCCACCCTGAACAATACTCGTACCGCTATCAGGTGTTTTTACACGGAACTTCTCAACGCTCTTAATCTGCGCCTGCTTGTTATTGATTGTTGCAACCGATGGACGGCTAATAATCCTTCCACGTCCTTCGCTTTCCAAGGCCGAGATGCGAGCATCAAGGCTACGGGAACCATCAGCACTATCGAAAAGAAGATTTACTGCAGATCCACCCACCGCAGATACTGCTGCTGGGAACGCGCTGCCGATAGTACTCCCTGGCGCCAGGCCTCCTCCAATTGAGACAGAGTTCGGAAAATTATTCCCTGTTGCATTCCCGGTAGCCGGTGACTGTATGTACTCAAAGCCCAACTCCATACCAAGATCTCTTAGAAGATCCCTGGTGGCCTCAAGAATCTGAGTCTCGAGAAGCACCTGCGGCGTACGAAGATCAATCTTCGCAACAAGCTCTGCTACGTTACGAATACCCTTGCCGATATCTTTAATAATCAACTGATTACTGCGTTCATCTACCGCTATAGATCCACGCTCCGTAATTACAGTCTCGGAAAGCGCTTTTAGATCTGAGGCTTTCGCATAACTTATGCGAATATATCGAACCTGCAAGGGCTCAAGCTCCTCCTCGGCTTGCTGAGCTTGCTTTAAAGCCTCTCTCTCTTTACGAAGTTTCTCTACTGGCGCAATGCGGATTACATTACCTTCCTGGACCTTATCTAAACCATTTGTTTTTAGAATTACATCTAGCGCCTGATCCCAAGGCACATCAATAAGCCGAAGAGTTACCTTGCCGGTGACATCCTCGCTCGCAATAATATTTAAGTTTGAAACCTCTGCGATAATCCTAAGAGCGTTATCAATGTCGGTATCCTGAAGATCTAAGCTAATTAAACGCCCCGTATACTTAGGGCTCTCTTCAAGCAGAGCACTAAGCTCATCGACCGGAGGAGCCTCTCCCTCTGCTGGCTTTTCACCCTCTTTAACCTCTGCTTTAGGAGCTTCAGTGCTAGACGGGTCCTTTGCAGGCTCAGCTTCAGGATTCAACTGAGCCATCATCTCATCAGCTCCAGGCTCTCCTGCCAGCACCTCAATACGTCCTGCTTTTGCCTTGGCGACTAATGGCGTGTTATCTTGAGAGAATATTCTGAGTAAAACATCCTCCCCCTGAGCTACAGGCCTAACTGATCTAATCACACCACTGCTAGGAGGCGAAACGATCGTCTGCATCGCCATTTCATCAAGCTTGGTATTTTCAAGCTTTAAAACATACTCAGATGGAGCTGTACGCTTAAGACTATAGGCTCCGGCAGAGGTGACATTAGCAATTAACATATTGCCGCCATTCTCAGTGCGCTCCAAATTGAAAGAGGTAAGGTGTGGGGAGATCTCTTTCTCGACACCCGCAACTACTGCCTGCTCTTTGATAGGAGCCCTGTTTTCAACTAGGTTATTATGCTCCTCCTTGGAAGCATCTTCGTCAGCATGTCGATCCTCTGTGTCGCTATTTTCTGTAGACGAACTACTTGCGCTCTCTAACTTAGCGCCATGAGGTGCGTGATCATCACGGGTCTCATCAGCTGCTTTTTCCTCTTCGTTAAGCACACCTTCAACCTTAGCTGCGTCAGCATCCCCAAAGCTCTGACTGTCTGGAGCGAAAGCAGCCTTAACTGGAGCTGCCTTAGTTAACGTAACTAAGATCTTACCATCAACGGTTTCTACCTGATGAGTCGCTGCACCAAGCGGATCTGCAACGATATCTAGTACGATTCTACTTTTGTCGGCATGGGCACCGAGCCTCACACTGGAAACTAGATTAGATTCGGTAACTGGAAGTGTTCGATTTGATTTGGATGGCTGGCCAAGCAGATCTAACACAAGCCGATCAGGTGAGGATATTCTTGTGACATTAAACTCAGGATTATCGACCCCTGTGGAGATCAGAAAACGACTAATCTCGTTGTTTGCCTCAAGCTCAATCCCGATGTTGCCGGAGACGCTAGGGAGTAAGCTCACTCTATTGAGCGATCCCTCATCAGGAGCAGGACCAGATCCTTCGAGCATGCTCTGAGAAGCCCCTTGATAAGTAGTAATATCTTCATCAGGCGTGTAGTTGCCTCCTGAACAGGCTACTAATAAAAGCGATGAAGCTAAAAGAAAATTCCGCGACAATAAAGCGGCACGATTCATGGAACATCTCCAAATATTAAAAACCGTGTCCAATAAGACGCTAATTCTAGTTAACAGATTCTAAAATTATCGAGGGCACCAACGGCAGAAACCTCTTTTTCTTATCAAACACAAAACTGCAATAACGGAACAAACCTCTAAATGCTACTACTAAGGATTAAAGCGTATCCAAATTTCTGTCAATGCCCCTTTTATGGGAGACGATCCAGCTCCGCAGATATATCGCCGTTTAATACAATAGAACAAGCGATTATTTTCTCTTCTTTGCATCGCCTGCAATTACCTTCTTACGCTCGTCCTCATCTAGATACCTAAAGGTAGTTGCTATACAGGCAACCTTAAGTTGCATGTCTTCACCTGTAGTTTTAGGCTCATTTATTGTAATTCTATTGATATTTACAATACGAGGTAGTTGTCCAACTTCATCAAAAAAAGTGGCTACCTGATGAAATGTCCCGAGCACCGCTATTTCAACCGGGACCTCTGCATAGAATTCCCGAAAGTTCTCTGCTTTTGGCTTGAAGAGCGGCACCTCTAATCCTGAATCACGCGCCAGATCGGAGATTTTAGATAGTAGCTCTGGAATCTGCTTCTGATCAGGCAACTCAGCAAGAGCAAACTTAAGTTTAACATCAAGCTCTTTTACTTGTGCTTTAAAACGCCCAAGATTAGCTGCAATCCTCTCCTCTTGAGAAATTTCAGTATTTAAACCTTCAACCTTCTCCTCAAGCTGTGCTATCTCCTCTAGTGTAGGGCCGTATAGATAGGTCCAGAATATAAATACTACGAAACCGATAGATGCGGCCCAGAATACCCCTTTCTGCCAACCAGGACGGTCCATGATCTGTTCTAATACTGGGTTCATCCTTCTCCTGCCTTTTGTGCTGTAGCAGGCTTTGCGGCTGCCGGCGCAGCTGCCGGTTTTGTATTTTCTTCTGCAGCATTACGCTCGAATTTGCCTGCGTAACTAACCTTAGTGTTGATAGTAAAATTCTTGATTTTTACACCCAGATGAGTTTCTAGTTTTGTTTCAATCAGGTCTACGCCACTAAAATAATCAGAGCTCTCTAGGTTCTTCATCAATATCGCGATAGTTTGATTATCTACGGCACTGCCTTTAATTGAAAAAGAGTCCCCTCTCTCATTAACTTCATGCATCCAGCTCTTGTCCGGAAGCGACATATTGAGATCGTCCAATACACGCACAGGGCCGTTCTTGCTCTTTTTTAAGGTCGCTATTACCGCAAGCTTGTCGTGCAGCTCCTTCTTCTTTGTCTCTAATCCTGCTACTTCACTTGTAATCTTTTTTAACTGAGTAAGCCTTCCTTCAAGCCGCTCTATCTCGGACTGATGCCGCCCTATTGTAGAGCTGACTGAGGTGTAGACAAAAAAGCATATGCCTACCGTTAAGCCTATTGATGCTATATAACCGGCAATTATTAGATTTGCCGTGTTATCAATCGCTGTATCATCTCCTAAGAGGTTAATTTTTATCATACAAAGTCCGGAATAATTTTATCTCCGGCCTCGCGAATCGCGAGTCCAACACACATTGACATAAGCGGCCCTACCTCACTCAGATAGTCCTTATCAAAACTATCGCTCACTGCGATCTCCTTCAGCGGATTCGCCAATAGACACTCGACGCCTGTTTTATCCGCCAACTCTTCGACTAGGCCTGGTAGCTGAGCCCCACCGCCGCTGAGAACAACCATATCAAGCCCGTCACTCTCGCCCGTAGCACTCCAAAAAAAACTAAGCTGGCGATTGAGCTCTGAGGAAACATACTCAATATTTATATCAATAAGCTCCCTGACCGATGCAAATTGAGGATTCTGATCATCTTTTGATTTTTTTAGAGCCTCCGCCTGATCAAATGGTATACCTAGGCTTTCCGCTATAGTATCTGTAAGAGCCTTGCCACCAATCGGCAGATCTCCAGTAAAGAGTGAGGAACCTTTTTTGCAGATATTAATGCTGCTGAAGCGTGCTCCTATATTTACAAGCGCAACCGTCTTCTCTACAAATTCCGGGTAATTCGCCTCAAACATATTTTGCAAAGCAAAATAGTCAACATCAATGACTGCTGGCTGCAATCCTGCTAGAGACAAGCTCTCTGTATAACTATCAAGAATTTCATTTTTTACTGCTACGACCAAGACATCAAGCTGGTTCTTGCCTGATTCGCCGATGATATGAAAATCTAGTTTTACCTGATCAACGTTGTGAGGAATAAAGTTTGATGCTTCAAAGTTTACATTTTGGCGTAGCTCGTCATAAGTCATACGCGGCATCTTTATACGTTTTGTAAAGACACTTGGACTAGGCATGCCGATTACAACACGCTTATCTGTGACTGAATTTGCCTCCATTACCGAAGAGATTGCTTCCGAGACTTTGTCAGTTTTTGAAATTACATTGTTAGTAAACAGCTCTCCGCCTAGTGGAGTATATCCAAGGTTCATAAGCCGGAGCTTATCTGAGCTTAGATCTAGTTCAACAAGCCTGACACCATTTTGACCAATATCAATTGCGACTAATGTTTCAGTCTTAAAAAATAGATCCCGTATTTTTTGTATAGTTGACATTTATTTATTTACCGTTCGATCCTACCGTATAGTAAGATGCTTAATCTCACAACATTCTGCAGTAATTCGTGCTATCATGCGACCTGAGATCTAAATTTCTTTGTATAAAATTTGTAACATCGGTTTAGTTCAGCTAATATTGTCTGGAATCATTAAATACGAAATATTGTTTTAATTAGA
Organism: uncultured Bdellovibrionales bacterium; assembly: GCA_964556665.1. Classification (GTDB taxonomy): domain Bacteria; phylum Bdellovibrionota_C; class UBA2361; order UBA2361; family CAZKXU01; genus CAZKXU01. The sequence continues at coordinate 7,860 of CAZKXU010000076.1, forward strand.
TGAAAAATTTTGTTGAAATAGTAGTACCTCCCCTAGCACAACAGTTTACCTATCAGGTACCAAGCGGCCTAGAGGTTGAGATCGGATATAAAGTCTGGGTTCCATTTGGACAGAGAAAAGCAGAGGGGTTTGTTGTAGCTAACCGCACAAAACCCCAGGCAGAGATAAAAGACCGCTTAGGCAAGGAGATTCATATTAAGGAGATCCTGGCCCGCAGCGCAACTCATCCCTGCTTCAGCACTGACCAGCTAAACCTCTTCAGATGGGTTGCTGAATACTACGGCAGCTCACTCTCCTCTGTAATTGATGTCGCTGTTCCACCGCTATCTCCGCAGCGGTTTACACACACAGTCTCTCTGCTGACTACTGAGCTAAATATCGAGCTTAAAGGTAAACTGCAGAATGAAATCTTCAATTTCGTTTTACAGCAAGGTGGCAGCGTGCCTCTGTCTGAGCTAAGAAAAAGATTTAAATCTCCAAGTATAGCACTTAAACGACTGACAGAGCTTAAATTGATTGAAATTAGCTCAGAGGAGAGCCTCGATCATCACCTAAAAGATGCTACTGCTCCAAGTTGGGCCAAGAGAGATGTAGAGCTAAATAACGAACAGCAAAAAGCAGTAAAGCTGGCTGTACATGCTGCAAGTTCAGGTGAGTTTAAAAGTTTTCTGCTGCATGGCTTAACAGGCTCAGGAAAAACAGAGGTGTATATAGAAGCTGCTCGCGAAGTCTTAGCTCAGGGCAAGGGGGTGCTGGTAATCGTACCTGAGATCGCCCTCACACCGGCGCTACTTGATCGCTTCCGCGCGCGGGTGGGCAGCGGAATTGCAACCTTGCATAGCGCACTTAATAGACGCAGCCGTTGGGACTCCTGGCGAGCACTGATTGAAAAAAGATCTTTTATTGCAATCGGAGCAAGATCTGCTGTTTTTGCGCCGGTCGAAAACTTAGGGCTTATTATTGTAGATGAAGAGCATGATCATTCCTTTAAGCAGTCAGATGGTCTAAGATATAACGCACGTGATATTGCTGTAGTCCGTGCCAAGAACGCCTCCTGCCCGGTGATCCTTGGCTCAGCTACTCCTTCTCTTGAATCATTTTATCATGCTATTACTAAAAAATATCATTATTTATCTCTTCCTCACCGTCATAGCGCACAGCGGTTAGCGATTGAGATTGTCGATCTCAACGTCGTCAAGCCCTGGGAAATGCCAAGCAAAAATATCGCGCCACGACTTCTTGAGCTGCTCCGCAATACTATAGATCGAGGAGAGCAGGCATTTATTCTGTATAACCGCCGTGGATTTGCTTCCTACTTGCAGTGTGAGAAATGCGAGGAGGTTATCGGTTGTAAAAACTGCAGTGTAACGATGACCTACCATCAAAATAAAAATGCTCTGATCTGCCACTATTGCGGAGCTTCTCAGGTTGCACCAAGTTACTGTCAGGCCTGTGCAGAGAGATTCAGCGCTGCAAGAAAAAATAATGATTCACCTAAGCAAAAAGATGATATTCCCGGCACGCTAGCATTACGTGGCGCTGGCACAGAGCGAGTCTTTGATGAGCTTAAAATGTTATTTCCGGAGACAGCCATTGACCGCCTTGATCGGGATGCCGCAGATGATCCCGCAAAGTTCCGTGCGATCATAGAGAGAGTTCGTAGTGGCGAAACACGCATATTAGTTGGCACACAGATGATTGCAAAAGGGCACGATCTGCCAGGCGTTACCTTAGTTGGCGTGATTGACTGTGATGTAGGTTTACATATGCCTGACTTTCGAGCATCTGAGAGAATTTTTGAACTACTGACTCAGGCTGCCGGCCGAGCCGGTAGAGGAGAGAAAGCTGGCAGTGTCATATTGCAAACACGTGTGCCAAAACATCTTAGTTTACAGAAAACTTTAGAGCAGGACTTTACAGGGTTTGCAAAACTTGAATTAGGCAGTAGAAAAGAGGCCAACTATCCGCCCTTTACCAAACTGCTGCGAGTTGTTGCAAGCTCCGCGGAGAAGGAGCCTGCACAGGTCGCATTAATAGAGCTGCGTGATGCACTCATAGTTAATCCATATATTGATAAGAAAGAGCTAGTATTATTAGGACCAGCCCCAGCTCCTCTAGCACGCATCAAAGCAGCCTGGCGCTGGCATATGCTATTTAAAAGTAAGAGCGCTGCAAAACTTAACCAGCTAATTAGATTCTTCAGAGAACACAAACTTAGAGTTAAAAAAGTAGAGCTAGTTTTTGATATGGATCCTCAGGATATGCTGTAGTTCGTTGTAATATTTTTTCTACTGGGACCGCGGGCTTCCAGCTCGCTCAATCACGATTGCAAGTTCGATCAAGCGGGCTGGAAGCCCGCGGTCCCAGCCTGTCATTCTATTAAATGCAACCTAACCAAAAAAATACTACTCCTCCGCTTCTACTCTAGAATTCATCTCGGCTTCGGAGAATTTTTCGTATAGCTGCGCATACTCAATATCAAGCGCATCATAGCGCTTCTTTAATGTGAAGTACTGTTCATTTCCCTGTTCAATCTGAATCATCAATAGATCGATCTTTTGTTCAGTCTGAACCATCTCGGTCTTCATGTTCTGAACATGCTCCTTGGCCTGCGAACTTAGCTCAATCTCTGCGAATAGTTTATCAAGCTCCGCCGAGGTTTCTGCGAGCTTCTTCTTAAGTGCAGCATTCTTCTGAGCTAATTCCTCTTCTTTGCGCTTAAGGATGTTAAGCTCTTCTTTTGTCTCAAGCGTACTAGCCTCTAACTCTCGCTCGATCTCCTCTAATTCACGCAACCTATTTTCAACGGTCTCTAACTCGGCCTGTGTAATCGTAATCCTACCGCGCTCAGCCTTTAAGGACTCCTGCGATGTTAATAATTCCTTTACCTTTTCACGTACGTGAGAAAGGTGCACCATTAAGGTATATTGCTGCTCAATCTCTTTAAATAAAGCGTGACGTTGCTCAAGAACCTCTTTGATTTTTATGAGTGCCTGTCCAGCATTACTTTGTTTTCGGGCCACTCCAAAATACACTGCGGCCACAGCGCCAAGCGCGCCAAGAACGCCAAAAACAATTATTATTACACCATCACCCATAGCGTCACTCTTTCGCCTCTGCTTCAGCCTCAGACTCGTCTTCAGAGAATTGCTTATTCTCAGCTTCACCTGATGTTTGCGAAGCTTCGGATGTAGCAGCAGCTACAGCAGGTGCGGCTTCGGAGCCTACATGTACCTCCATACTAGCAGCCTGCTCTACTACACCAGCGATCATTCCTGATTTATATTCAGGCTTAATCTCCAACTTGTCATCTCTATAAATAGGATCTTCAAAATTAAACTCTGTGAGCTCTATCTTCTCACGTAAAGCTGTTAACGCACCTAGCGCAATCGCAGGTTCCGGAAAGGTTGGAACCACCACTGAGACATCTACTTTAAGCTGCTTTAAAGCCCTAAATGCAGCCGCACCAACTCCTAAATTAAATAGAGTTACCAAGATAATATAAATTAATGGAGATGGTGGTCCTTCCTCCTTCTCTGCTTCAAGTAACGGCAGCTCCTCGCCATGCACATCATCGCCGCTGGTAACCTTATTAAACTTTATAATCTGACTTTTCGCCGTTACCTCTCCTCTTTTTGTCTCTCCTGTCAGAGTTGCGCTAAGTGTATACTCACCATCATGCGGCAACATCTTGGCGTAAGCCTCATAGCGCAAGCTGTTATCCTTAGCGCGGAAGAGTGTCATGTTGTATCTTTTACGTTTCTCATCAACTGCAACTAACTTTACTACTACCCGCTTTAAGGAACTAGTCTCTGTGCTAAGTTTCAGCTCAAATTTGTCGTGAGCTGTACTGCGCTCCTCTTCACTATGTTCTGCATGATCGTGATCCTTATTAGCCTCAGCTTCCACCACGGAGAGGGAGAGCATGCGCGGTTTAACTCTAAATGGAATCTGCTGGCTACGTTCAAAGGTCGGCGCACGTGCTATGATTCGCAACTTATAATCACCTTCCTCATCTATAGAAACCTTAGCACTAAAAACACCATCATCTGCTCGCAAGTCTCCGTGCTCACCTTGATCATTCAAAAACTCCCTTATAATGGGCTCAGACACTCTGTCGGTTGGAGTGACTTGATAGGCATATTTTATTACTCCGGTCATCTCGGGAAGATGAATTGGCTTGTCTGTCTCATATAGTCTTGCCTGAAGAAGCGCCGGATCGCCTGCATGCATACTATCAGGCCATTCAGTAATTAATCTCAGATCGGTTAAGACCGTGGCAAAACTATCATTACTCGGCAGCCCATTAACCTGCCAATCTCCTACCTCCGGCTCAATTACAGTTATGACGTCAAATTTGCCGCCCTTAAACCAGTGCACCTTGTCACTAGCTGCCTCCGGCCGCAGCTCGTTACCACTAGGGTCAATTATGTTTATATCTACTGATTCTTCCCTATTTAAATAGAATGTAGCTTCCTGAATATCCGGATCAACCCGAAAGCCTCGGCTACTTAGCGCTATAAACTGCGGCTTTTTAACTACGAGAAATAGATTCGCATACGATTCATGGATCTTATCAACACTGGGTGTATACCAACTTACACCATCGGTAGCTGCTGCAATCTCAGCTAAGATATCCTTATCTGCCTGCGCACTGAAGGCTAGGGTGTGAACCTTAATGTTACTTGCCTTGATCTCAGGAAGTATCGTCTCAATCAGCTGATCTGTTCTTGCAAGTGGTGTTCCTTTGGAGGGGTCTGGATCCATTTTGCCGTCTGACATCAAGACTATTATCCTATTCGCATGCTCGCGTCTGTCCTGCTCCAAGACAGAACGCGCCAGCTTAATTCCCTCTAACAGATCCGTATATGTACCTTCGTCACCAACCTCAATAATATTAGCTGCTATCTTCTGCGCTTCCTCCGGGTCAAAGGCTGCAAGTGGGCGAACTACCTTTGCATCCTGCGAAAAACCCACTATCGCCAAACGATCACCAGCTCTCAATGACTGTACGAACAAGCGAGCGCCTTCATCTCGTAACCTCAAGGGATCGGTAAGGCGCATACTCCCTGAACCATCCAACACTAAGACTGCGTCAATCGTATCTACACTTGCTTCTTTAAGCTCTCTCTCCCCTGCCTTCTCACCTTTCGCCGCTACTATGCTATGTTTATCGTGTTCGTGATGAGCGTCGTCACTATGCACTTTAGATTCATCAGCTTGCTCTGCAGAGACTTTGGCAACAGCTGTCTCTACCGCCTCTGCCCCGTAAGACTCAGTTTCGGCATGCTTTGCATGCGGAGCATGATCAGCCTCTTTATGCACATGAGCTTCTCCACTCTCGGCGAAAGCGCCATCCATAAGGCAGAGTAGTAGCCCAATATATAAAGCTAATCTAGAAAACATTTTTCATTATCAGTCTATCCGGGAGGTAGCAGTTGAGCCACCCCCATTCAGCAGGTAACCGTTCACGAGGTATGGTGATATGCATTATTCCCCGTGCGCAGCACGGGTAAAGGGCAGCCGCAGGCTGTCCCTACCAAAAACACCCCGTTTTTGGTGGTAGGGGCAGCCTGCGGCTGCCCTAATGCGCTACCTGCGGGCGCGCATGTATGCCCCGTGAACGGCTACTTCAGCACTTACATAGATCTATTTACCCAGAATTTTCAAGATGTTACAATAGAAATAAGTAATTGCTCAAAAAGTGCGGGCACTGGGAGGGCGAGCATCCTGCCCGCAAACGAATTAACTGCTACTTATTTGCGGGCTGGAAACCCGCGCTCCCATTCTGACCTATGCTTTGCCCACACTATTTGAGCAATTACACAGATAAATAGTATGCGACTCATTTATTATATATTTACGGTTACCCTTCTTTCTCTATCAAGCCTAGCGTTAGCTGATCCTATTCCTTTTGACCTTCCAGCACGCTCTGAGCTATCAAAACTTAGAAGTGCCCGCATTTCGACTGATCGCGGTGATATATATCTGGAGCTATTTCCTGAGGAAGCGCCTTGGCACGTCGCAAATTTTAAATATCTCGCAGATAAGGGATTTTACCGTGGACTCTTATTTCATTCCTATTTTTCAGGATACATGATTCAAGGTGGAGACCCACAGAATAACGGCAAAGGTGGACCTGGCTATTCACTTCCGGCTGAATTCTCAGATCATAAACATCAAGCTGGCACTTTGGGCATGGCCCGCTCCGCTGACTATATCAATCCTGAGCGACTTTCAAACGGCAGTCAGTTTAATATTCTCCTTGGAAGTGCGCCTCAAATGGATGGCTTATTTACGATATTCGGCCAGGTTAGGAAGGGGATGGATATTGTGAATGAACTGAGAAAGGGGGATCGGATTACGAGTATTAAGGTTTATGTTAAGGAATGAGATTTACAGCTCCGGACTACCCAAATACGAACTTGTGTCTTCTTCCTGACTAGTGACCCTTGGCTCTGTCCCTTTTAAGAAATACTCCCGAATTGCATGAGGATTTGAGGGGTCTGAGAGCAGGCCTGTACCCTTATCAACCCAGTAGGGATCAACCCCCTCAGTCGGGCTAAAATCAAGCGGCTCAAGCGGCTCGGGTGGTACAAAGTCAATTCCTAGCTGCTGCGCACTCTCTTTACTCTCCTCTATTAAGCGTTTGTAATTACTCTCATCTTCGTATTTGAGAAACTCTTGCATTACATAGAGCCACAGTGGCGCGGCTACTCGGCCACCGGTCTCTTTATCCCCAATCCCTTTTTTCGCATCAAATCCGACCCACGCACCTGCTGCCCATGTTGGGGTAAATCCTATAAACCAGGCATCCATCTGATTATTTGAAGTGCCCGTCTTCCCAGCCACTGGTCGCTCAATTGCCTTAACGCGTGTGCCGGTACCATGCTCGACCACACCCTTAAGCATATTAGCAATAATGAAGGCGCTGTCCTCACTAATAACCTGTTTTGTAGTAGCTATCCTCTCATTCTCGTAATCGTAGATAACCTTACCATTCCTATCAATGACTTTGGTGATAAAAATACTTGGTGATAAAACCCCTTTAGCTCCAAAAACACCGTATGCTCTTGTAAGTTCAAGAACCGTAACCTCGCTACTACCAAGAGAGAGTGAGAGATTCCTACCTAATGGGCTTTCAATACCTAATTTACGAGCATAGTTAATCGCAGCATCGACACCAATTCTTGATATGATATCGGCAGAGATTAAATTCCTTGATTTTTCTAATGCCAAGCGCAATGTAATTGGACCAAGATATCCCTCATCAAAATTCTCCGGCGCCCAATACTGGTCACCAACCTTAAAAGTGCGTTGAGTGTCATAAACTATCGTGGCAGGCGTATATTTGAACCCATCAATAGCAGCAAGATAAATTACAGGTTTGAAAGTTGAACCGGGCTGTCGGTAGGATTGTGTTACACGGTTAAACTGACTGCGTTGATAGTCATAACCACCTCGCAGCGCCACCACCTTACCGGTATGCGGATCGATGATTACAAAGGCTGCCTCAAGATCGGGGGTCTGATCCAATACTAATTTTCCTCTAACCTGGGAAGCATTCTCTACATCTGCTGCTCTCTCAGAGGCTTCAAATGAAACTTCAATGACATCGCCTTGACGGATGGCATTCTCAAGCTTTATCCATGTAACAGAGTCATCCTTATTAAGTCTCTTTTTTGCCCAGGCTGCCTGACTAAGATCAAGCTCATAACGTTGAGCCGCAATTTCAACTATTATGCGACTTGCTTTCTGAGCACCACTGACTACATAGGCAGGATATACCTTATTATTCTCTAAAACTGTACCAGACTTATGGCCATACCTCTTTACAAATTGCTCATATTCATTACGTCCAAAACTCGCCAAGGGACCACGCCATCCACGCCTTTTATCGACTTCCCGTAATCCTATTGAAATCCCATTTTCAATGAAGCGGTCTGCATTAATATCAAGCGCTGTGTAAATCTGAAGCCCCTCCGTGTCCGGATTAATATCACGAAACATCTCGGTAAATACCCTTCTAACCTCAGCTACATAGTAGGGAGCAAAATAGATATTCTCATCCCCAGAAGGATAGATATTAAGCTGCTGCTCCTGAGCGGACTGAGCCTCCTCGGAGGTAATGAAATTAGAGCTATGCATCTGACCAAGAACATAGCGTTGACGAACGCGGGCCTTCTCAAGATTCTTAATCGGGGAGTAGCGCGAAGGTGCCTTGGGAAGACCTGCTAAGAGAGCAGCTTCAGCCAAAGTGATCTCCGCCAATTCTTTATGAAAGTAGAGCTTGGCTGCTGCCTTGATACCATAAGCATTATTCCCAAAAAATATCTGATTGAGATACATCTCCAAAATCTCATCCTTGCTGAAGCGCTGCTCCAATCGGTAGGAGAGGATCGCTTCCTTAATTTTTCTGGTGATTTTTTTCTCTGAACTGAGAAGGAGATTCTTTACTACCTGCTGGGTGATAGTTGAGCCGCCCTGTGTACTACTACCAGTCTGAATGTTTTTAATCGCGGCACGCATTATACTAACGATATCGATACCAGGGTGAACATAAAAATTGGCATCTTCCGCGGCAAGAAAGGCCTGCTTTATAACCTCTGGAACATCATTTATTTTTACGGGATAACGACGCTGCGTATAAAATTCCGCAGCAACTGTACCATCATTAGCTAATACAGTGCTCACTATTGGTGGCTTATAATCCTCAATTCCTCGCAGATTAGGCAGATCACGGGTGAGATAGAAATACCCCCATACTGCCAAGCCACTGCCTACAAAGAGACACAGAAGAAAAACGACCATGGAGATAAGTAAGAATTTTCGGAACATGCTAGAGCTGTTATCATAACGCTAAAAGGCTTATTTTGGGTAGGGAGAGGTATGAAGAACCAGGGCTTATTTCAATTCACCATAAATTGATGATATATTTGATGTAGTTTGAATATATGATTATCCGGCAACGGATAACAGTTATCTGATTTCAGAATCAGATACAGATCGACCCGGAGGCCGACCTGCAGCGTTAAGCGCTAGTGCTTCGCCAAATAAGTTTTTTCACGTATAGCGCGCAGCGTTGCCCCAGATTGGCACGCCTCGGAAGGAGGAAATCCGCAGCAATACTGGAGTATTGCGAGGATTTTCCGACTGAGAAGCGTGACAAGGTGGGGCAACGATGTGATGCTAGACGTGAAAAAACTTATTTGGAGGAGCACTAGCCTG
>CAZKXU010000077.1:0-16773 GCA_964556665.1 uncultured Bdellovibrionales bacterium
GGGGCAACGCTGCGCGCTATACGTGAAAAAACTTATTTGGCGAAGCACTAGTGCACAGACCAAGAGAAAGAAATAGACTTCGTGCTACCTATCCTTAACGCTCAACAGCTACAGCACCTACCCGTTCATCTCTTTAATAATAGCATCGGTTATATCAGCATTTGCAGAGCCGAATAGAACAGGGCCATGTCCTTTTGCTGACTTATCAAGTACTAGATTAATATTACTCTTTTTTGCATAGGCCTCGATGATTTTCATCGTCTTCTCGGTTAGGATCTTATTGGTTTTTACAAATTCACGCTTGAGTTGATCTTCGCTATCTTTGACGAAACGTTCAAACTCCCGTGCCTGGCTGCGAAGCTGGTCTGCTTCCTTGGAGTCCTCACTTATGCCTGAACTGCGCAGCTTTTCACTCATCGCTTGTAGAGAGGCTTTCCTGGATTCAACTTTCTTCTTGGTTTCAAGGGAGATTTTGTCAAGTGCGAGACGCTTTGATTTCGCTTCAGTAGATTCATTTAGTATGCGGTTAACATCAACTGTTACGATTTTGATGGAATCTGCAGCTGCGCAAAAAGAGAATAATAGGGTGGAAAAAACGGCCAAAATTAGTTTATTCATTAGACACCTCCAATGCAGGAATGATAGCAACAGTGCCATGAATATGCAAGATTTGGCTTGTGGACCTCCAGGACTTATTTAAATCATTCTAGCTTGATGATATTTTTGACTTAGTTGAGCAGCGAATATTACCGCTAGCTGAGAGCAGTTCTCTGATATCTGAATCAGATACGGATCAGAGCGGAGACCGATCAGCTTGGCGCTATCCGCAAGCCTGTATCAACTTGTAGAGATGTGCTGCTAGGGAATCGAGGGATTGGGAAGAACAGGCATACAAGTTAATTCAGAGCTGCCGGGCATAGGCCCAGTGGCTATCTGTTTACTTCATTCCGAAGATATTAATGGCTACCTTCTTCACGAATCGTTTCAATCTGTTGCGCCGATTTAAAAAGGCCGTGGTGGACCACTTGTACAACTGAAGAATTAGTTTAGCTTAATTCCACTGGTATTCCGCCAGGCAAAGTAGGTAATTTCTGATTAAGAACCTCGACTACGGTACGGAATATTCTGCGAGCCTCAAAAGTTACAGAGCCGTCATTTCCACAGTCAGCATATAGGGCAACCGGGGTATTGTGATCTGCATCGATCGGGGATAATGCATAAGATTTGCTTCCAAACGGAGAATTTTTACTAGCACGGGTGCCAAACGATTGCACCTTTGAGAAGCACTGAGCGAGTGGAGAAAGTGGATCATCTAGAATCAGGGTCTGCCCATTTCCTATATTAGGACCGCGGGCTGCCACGACGATTGCATTTTTTCTATCTTTTGATACCACGATTAAAGCAGATTTTTCGAAAGGGCCATCATCCACCAATTTGGCCAGTAGTTTGGAGAGTAGCTCCTCTCCGTTACTGACCTTGTCGAACATCTCGGTGATAGTAGTTACTGTTTTTGCACTGTTTGCGCTGTGTAGCGTTGGAGGGGCGATGATTTGCGTAGGCTTCTTTACGCGCGCAACTTTTTTTGCTTTAGGATCGGTATTGAGATTAAACTGATCGAGCTTTTTCTGCTTAGGAGTCAATTCCTCTTTGATGTTGTAGATCGTTTTTGGTTTAATACTCCAAATCGCACCCTCCTCCTCTTCTTCTTCTTCAGGAGGTGGAGCTGCTTTTGACTGAGTTGGCACTGCAGGTGGTTCCTCTTCATGCTCCTTATATTGCTCTTCCTCAGCTAGCTCTTCAAAATTGTCATCTCCGCCTTGAATCAGGTTTGTAATTTCATCTTGTAACTCATCTGCGTCAGTAGAGGTTGCGCTGCTGTCTGCTGTTATAATTGGTGCAACAGCTTCCGTGACTCCTGCAAGCAATGCCTGTTTTTTCTTCTCCTCCAATAGTCTAACGCTAAAAAGATACTCTGAAACTCGCTCGTATATTTTTAGATACTGCGGATCGGTGATCTGAATCATGCGAATTGCGCTCTTGGGAGGCATTTTTTTCCCGGGTGCTAACTTATCCCAGCGATTAGAATCGAATGCTTCAACCATCTCCATAGAGGCCAAGCAGACCGGCTTCATGACTGCGCGATCGGGGGTGCGTGAGCGCCCATCTCGCTCGATTGCGAAAAGAAGAGATTCTGGAATCCCCTGACGACGAAGATAATTAATACAAACACGTTCAACATCAAATTTATGATCCTGGGCTAAGCGATAAATTATACCACTGCGTGAATGTTCCTCAGCAAGTTTCACATAGTCTAGTCCAAAATGAATGACCGCAATCATTTCGCCAACATGCATAAGTAGCCCGGCTGCTTGGCAGTCATCTGCTAATGTTTTTGCTGCGGTCTCACTTAGAATTCGTGCCACTAACGCGGTGCGCTTACAGCGACTGCGGTGCACCTCAAACCAGTGTGAAATATCATCATCCTCAATAGGTGTTCGTTCTGCTAGACGATCTAAGGTTTCAAGAATTACATCTGAGCCGAGTCGGACTACGGCAGTGCGTGCTGTTGTAATTGGCGGGCGTCCTGCTGAAAAATATAGAGCATTCGCTACACGTAACAACTCCATTACAATAACAGGGTCCTGAGAGGCGCAGGAGGCGAGATCCTCAACACGTAAGTTTTTATCGGTGACAAGTCTCCTTGCTTCGTTCCAGACATCTCGATCTGCTGGCATAAGGAGACCTAGAGGCCCACCGGTAGACTTTTGGGCATCCTGTCCTGACTCGACACTCGTAGTGCCTCCCGTAGCTGATTTAGGGTCCAGCTCATTCGCCATTAATATCCTTAAGTTTCAAATAGTTAGCTGGTTTTGCAAGCACAAATAGGTATGCATATCCTACTAACCTAATTACTATAGTCGACAAAATTTCTTAATAGCTTTATAGAGTTAATGGGTATTTGGCTAGGAGGGGGTTATATGACGAACAAAATGCGTACAGAAAAAGATTCAATGGGCGAGATGCAGGTACCGGAGGATGCCCTTTATGGCGCCACTACGCAGCGCGCTGTTATCAATTTTCCGATAAGCGGACTCCGTTTCTCTAACCGCTTTCTCTCGGCATTAGGCGTCATTAAGCTTGCTGCTGCAAAGGCTAATAAAGGGTTAGCGCTCTTGCCTGTGGACAAATTCGAGCCGATCGCTAAAGCATGTCAGGAGCTTATCGATGGCAAACTTTCCCAGCATTTTCCACTTGATATTTTTCAGACCGGCTCCGGCACCTCCACTAATATGAACGCTAATGAGGTGTTAGCTAATCGAGCAATCGAGTTAATGGGAGCGCAGCGTGGTGCACGCAATCTGATTCATCCGAACGATCATGTTAACATGTCGCAATCATCTAACGATGTAATACCGACTGCGATTCATGTGTCTGCTAATTCGGCGCTTGTGGAGGTATTGTTGCCTGGTTTAGAGAGATTGGCTAAGGGTCTTAAGTCAAAAGCACAGGAGTTCAAAGGTATTTTAAAATCTGGCCGTACGCACTTACAGGACGCGACTCCAGTTACCTTGGGACAGGAATTTAGCGGATATGCATCACAGATTGAACACGGTATTTGTCGCATAAAATCGGCGCAAAAGCACATTCTTGAACTGGCATTGGGCGGAACTGCGGTTGGAACCGGGGTCAATACGCACCCCGACTTTCCGCGTCTAGCAATAGAGGAGATTGGGAAGATAACGGGTGCAGCCTATATTGAGGCGCCTAATCACTTTGAAGCACAGGGATCCCGCGATGCAGCCTTAGAGCTAAGCGGCGCGTTAAAGGTTGTCGCCTGTTCGATGATGAAGATTGCAAACGATCTGCGCTGGCTAGCATCCGGTCCGATGTGTGGTTTAGGGGAGATCTTTCTTCCTGAAATACAGCCTGGGTCTAGCATTATGCCGGCTAAGGTTAACCCTGTTGTGTGTGAGTCCGTCATGATGGTGGCAGCCCATGTAATCGGCAACGATGCTTGTATTACAGTTGCTAACTCTCATGGTAATTTCGAACTTAATGTAATGCTGCCGGTAATCGCCCATAACTTGTTAGAGTCGATCGAATTTCTTGGTAATGTAGCAGATAACTTTGCGGCACGTTGTGTGGAAGGTATTTCGGCTAACGAGGAGCGTTGTTTAGAGCTAGCCGAAAAGAGCCTCTCAACCGTAACCTCCCTTGCGCCAAAGATCGGATATGATAAGGCAGCAGAGCTAGCAAAGCGAGCCTATAAGGAGAATAAAACCGTTCGTCAGACTGCGCGTGAGATGAAGGTACTGCCTGAAGAGGAGTTAAATAAGGTGTTAGATCTGATCTCCATGACTAAGCCGGGCCTATAAAAAAACGTTTGAAACGATTAAGTAAAAAGCCGCATCAGCCGATACTTTCTTTATGGCCGCAATATCATTGTTTATCGACAAAATAATCAATCTAATCGAAGGCTTATTTCTAGTTCCAGTGCCTGCTCGAGTTCGTAGCCGCAAAAACAGATAAATTCTTTTGAGTAATTCCTAAGCAAGGAGTATCCTACAGCGGATGACTGCTAGCGCACATAAATTTGCAATTAGACATCCTTTTGGCGGTTGTAACCGGCTTTTGGATCAGTACAGAGTTATTGGTCGTGAACTGTTGCTGTACGAGCGTGAACGCCGCCAGGTAAAGGAGTTTATCTCTGTCCGAAGACGCACCGTCAGTAAACCACTACAGGATTTTAGAGCTGCGCTATCTCTTATACCATTGGAGGTGTTGGAGAGCTATCTTGACGACCTGCTCGATCCGGCGATTACCAACGAAGCGCTTTATATAGGGAAGAGCTCTTTTTGGAGATCGGCGATTATTCCATTTTTCGGTCTAACTGTCGCACTCGGTATCGGATTGTTATTGGCTGATCAAGGAAGTTCTTTCTGGCTCTCTTTTGTTCTCACTATTCTTTTAGCTATACCTTCCGCTTTGTGTTGGTATTTTTATCCGCAGGGGCTTGTTTCCCGCCGCATGATGTTTGCACAGCTTCTTTCTCAGGAGATCTACCGTCGTCGTGGCTTTGATACACAAGGTCGAGCCAAGCAGCGGCCACGGGTGATTATTCCGTTTAGACCTGTCGCGAATTAGGTAGCCGCAAAAAAAAGCCACCGCTTCTCGGGAGTTTCTTTGAGAAGCGGTGGCACGGTTGTTACTTAAGGAGATATCAAAATCTAACTAGCTAGCTTTTTCGTAAAGTACCAAGGCGCAACCCGTTGACTACCACGTTTTGGCAGCTGCTTTATCTTTCTCGCAATATTATGTTTATCAAGGTCTAGTTGATGACAGATCCAGGGAAAGCTGAAAGAGGTAGGTTCCTCCTCATATAAATCCTCAAAGATCCAGGTTGTAGCCTGTTCAGTCTCACGTGGCTCATTGCCTACATAATCCAAAACGGCACGCTCAAGCACCGCTACCATAAGTTTCTTTTCAGGTGAGCTTATGCAGCTTTCGTAATCAAATAGCCCGCTACACTCTTCACTATGATCTGATTGCGTATAGTATTCGTTTGACATAAAATATAACGCTGTTAAGAAACAGCCTCTTTAAATTAATAACTTTTAGACGTTGTGCTTGGCGGAAAATTCAACAAAGATCAGTAAGAATTTGAAATAGAGAATAGGTATGCAATTTATCTCCCAAATCGTTTATATCCCTCTTTTGCTTCTGCTAGTTGTAGCATCTGTGCAGGCTGAGTTTCATTGTAGTGCTGAGCTCTCCTATAGCTGGCGTAAAGAAAAGGAGGAGAAGTCAAATGAGGTCCAACTTCGAGCTGTCGAGGCTAAAGGCGCAGATGAGGAGGGGGCTAAGGCTAAGCTTGCAGCAGATATTTTGATTGCCAAGTCTAATGGTGTTAAGGAGTGTCATGATCGGCATGAGAATTCCGCTGGCTGTATTGCAGCTAAACATACATCAATGGCCAATGTGCTACAGGGGCTTGGGTTCTCAGCCAAAAAGGCACTAGAAGCAGCGATAATTGAAGATTGCAAAAATAGCTCCGGTCGCTGCCTCGAAGTTGTAGCATCAGAGCCAAAGTGCAAAGATCTATCACCTAAGGTCGAAGCTTCCCCAGCAGCGGCGGCTCCGGAAAAAGGTAAAAAGAAGTAATGATGTCTAAAAACCAGAACCTTCCAAGTAAGCTATTCTCAGGGCTAAATTCCCGTGAACTGGTGCGGGAGATTTTTAAGTCTGAGTCGCCGGAGAGAGTAATCCGCACACTGCCGGCGCAGAGTCTCTATATGGCCATCAAAGTTCACGGTTTAGCAGCTCATCCAGAGCTGTTTGAACTTGCGTCCTTAGATCAATGTCGAGCAATTCTAGATTTTGACCTTTGGGAGCGGGATAAGTTACGGGATGACGGTTTCTGGGAGTGGTTGGCGCTTCCCGATAGCACCGAGAACCTTGAGAGTCTAAGACGTTTTATTAGCACCGTTGATCTAAAGCTCGTAGGGTTAATAATCTCCCGTCTTGTCAACGTTATCTCATATGAAGAAGCGACCGATGATCCACCGGATAATGGCTACTATACTCCAGATCGTGGACGAACCTGGTTGCAGATAAAAGTTGAAGATACACAGAAACATTTTTTAATGTCCCGTTTTCTAGCTTTTATTTTTGATCGGGAATCTGATCTATTTTATCAACTTCTATCAGTACCTGCTGTGTCGACCGAGGCGGTATTGGAGGAGGAGGCGTTCCAGGATCGTGAGCGGCGAT
Source organism: uncultured Bdellovibrionales bacterium (assembly GCA_964556665.1). Taxonomy (GTDB): domain Bacteria; phylum Bdellovibrionota_C; class UBA2361; order UBA2361; family CAZKXU01; genus CAZKXU01. Next base: position 6,772 of record CAZKXU010000077.1, read on the forward strand.
TAGCAGGGGAGGGGTTTCCTGCACGTGAATCTGCAGCTAGGCTTAACTCTCCGCTTACTGTTAATCTTGCCCTGGCCGAGCTTAATAAAGGGCCAAATGACCATCATTCTTATACCCGTATTATAGTTGAGCCGCTTCTATGTGAAGGGGGCAGGCTTGAGCCGTTAGCCACCCTAGAGATGGCGATTAAGGATCATGAACGCTTTGAGGGGGAACTTACCTTACTGATGAATGCGGCGCTCATTTATTGGAATGTGGAGATCTATGAATCCGAAGCGGTTGCAATACTTGCCGCTAAGGTAAAAGGTGCAATTAACATCGGCTTGGAGGCGGTACTGTCAGCAACTGAGCGCTCGATAGAGGAGATATACGGAGCTCTACACCTAGAAGGGTTATACCGGGTGGGCTTAGCACATCTTTTCTCTTTGCGTAGTAAGGGTAGAAAATTCACTCAGGAAGAGCTCCAGCTTTTAGCAACAGATCAGCCTAAATTCGCACTGCTTGCCGGAGCACGGGAGCCTTTTCCCGAAGTAGCTGCCTTTTTTGATGATGAACTTGCTTTCATGACCCAGCCTGAGCCTGTCTTAGCCAAAGGGTATCGTGCCCTAGAGAACCTAAAGGAGCTAAAGGCGCTGGAGCGCTTGGTGGAGGGGTTAAAAGGGAGCGGGGTGGCTAGTCTGCATTAAATGACAAAACTGGGACCGCAGGCTTCCAGCCTGCAAACGTATTTGCAGGCAAGTCGTTGCAGGCTGGAAGCCTGCGGTCCCAGTTTTCGAACTTAGAAGGAGCAGTTTGAACTAAGAAAAGGGGAAAATTGCAAGGCACCTTTTCGATTCAGGTGGGGTAGATATCCTCGGGAGTGCCAGCCTTCTGCTATATTTGAAGAAGGGGCCAATTGGCGGAGCTGGAGCTCCGCGGTCCCAGGATTATAGTTTTTAGCCATATAGTAAGTATCGGGAAAACCTAGAAAAAGTTTCTTCTAGATAGGACTTTATTTAGATTGAGATGGTGTTATACTGCCATCTTTGTCTATTTAAATATCTAATACGGGTAGATCTTATGTTCGCGGCTCTATGGAGAGATCAAAGTTTCTCCATGGAGACCGCGGCCGTGGAGAGGTTCCATTGGTTTTGCGCGTCTTTGGGAGATGCGAGGAGGTGTTAAATGGCGGTTGCAGCGAAAGGAGTTTTCACCGAGGAGGCGGCGCGAGGGATGCTTGAGGAGCTGCGCAGGCTGCTTCCCGTAGTCATCGAGGTCGTCACCGAAGAAGATCTCCGGGCTCTGAGGCCGTTCGGGGAGGTCGCACTCTGCTCGTTTGGCGGAGCGCGGTGGTTGGTGAGTCTTCCGAGTGCTGAGGGAGGAGGTGTCGTCATCAGCCTCCAGTTCCAGGAGCTGAGTGGGGCACGTCGTGAAGCCATGCTTTTCGGCACTTCGAATGAGGATGGCTCACCTCTCACCGTCGCCAACCTGAAACGAGCGATGAGCCTTCCGGCCTGACGCTCACCCCTAGCGCCGCAGCGGAGCCGAAGCTTCGCTCGCGGCGCTAGGGGTCCGATTGGGAGGTTCTAAAAACCCACGGCCCGAGGCTCCTTAATTTTTTTCTGGGACCGCGGGCTTCCAGCCCGCTTGATCGAATTTGCAATGGCAATCATGCGGGCTGGAAGCCCGCGCTCCCAGGTTCCCAATCTATGCATTATACGGTGTCTTGAACTGCTCCTTCATCGGCGCTCCGCCCCATTTCTCATTATACAGTTTGTCATTAGCAGTAATCTGCTGGCGGATCTGCAGCATCATTTTTAGGTTATTATCAGTATCTGCTGGAGGGCACTCTAAGAGTCCTGATATAGTGCCGCGCTCCCTGTGGAAAAAGAGAGCTGATTCAGTATTTCCGCCTTTTACCCCTAGTAGTCGGCAGCGCAGACTAAAATCAGCGTCTTCAAGGTAGGCCGGCACGAATTTCTCATCAAAACCGCCAACCGCATCAAAGACCCTTTTGTTAAGTAAGGCGAAACTCCACCATACATTTGTTCCGGTGCTCGCACTTATTTTCGCATAGTTTAGACTCTCATAGCTTAGCCACGGTGTGGCTGACCAGATCTCCGTTTCCGGATGCTCGAGCGCACAATTTACAAGGTTGTCTATGCTTCTCGGATGCAAAATAAGATCAAGATTTGAGACGATTACGTAATCGGCGCCATCCTCAAATCCTTTTTTGATCCCTTTATTCCATGCGCGTGCTACAATGTTCTGATCGTTTAGTTCAGAGTAATTAAAACTTCTCTTGATCCAGTCAAGATCGTCGCTGCCCTCCCGCACTCCGTTTATAATCGCTATGACGTTAAGCTCATATTTTGACTGCACCGAAGATAGCCAGGCTTCCGCCCAATCACGATGCAGCTCGGTAAGAAAATATGGAGCTGTAACAATTGCTATCTTTTTCATTGAAGTTTCTGGAGCTCCTTTGCAAGTCTATTTGCCTCCTCATGGCGCGGATTAAGGAATAATACCTTTTTAAGCTCAGAGGTTGCGTCTGCGTTGGCTCCTGCTGTAGCAAGACAGCTTGCTAAGCAGCAGCGGATATTAAGGTCAAATGGGTGCTGTCGTAGGTAGTTCTCGAGATGGCCGATTAGTTCAGGAATCCTCTTATTATCCAAACCCACGATAACAAGTGCGCTTATAGCTGCTGAGTTAAGAGGGTTGATCTCCAACGCTTTTACAAGATAATCCCAGGCTTTAGCGCCGTCCTTGCGCTCCCAGGCTGCACTGCCGCGGGTATAGAATGCACGTGAGGTGGCACTGCAATCCTTTAGCATCTCCTCGGCTGCCTCCGCATCACCATCCTTTATCGTAAGAGCGGCACGGGCTGCTAAGATCCGTTCCTCGATATATACATCATCTGATTTAAGATTAAATAAGGCTTTACGAGCATCTTCGATTTTTTCGACGCGTAGACCAAGCTCTGCTTCAAGGAGACGCGCTAGAGTAAGTTCACCTTTCTCCTCTAACACCTTAATTCGAGCACGCACTTCGTCATGTCTATCTAGTAGAAGTGCTTTCTCCCCGCGGTCAAAACTTATATCGATAGAGCCGGATAGTGCCATAAGTATACTAAGACGCAGCGTCCTGCTTAGGTGGCTTTGGCGCCGGTGCGCCTCTCTTTGGACGGAAAATGATGTAGATCTGACGACCGGCGGTTGGGGATCTTTCGTCAACCTCTGCGATGTCTGATAGCTTCTCTACGATTAGATCTAGCTTCTCCCTGCCAAGATTAATATGCATAGCCTCTCGTCCTTGAAAGCGCATACTAAACTTTACCTTGTCACCTTCTTCTAAGAATTCACGAGCATGCTTTAGCTTAGTTTCAAAATCACCGACATCGGTACGGTAGCGGATACGGAGCTCTTTTACGACAGTTTCGGTACGCTTCTTTTTTGATTCAGCCTCTTTCTTCTGCTCCCAATATTTAAACTTTCCGTAGTCTAATATTTTGCAGACGGGTGGCTTGGCTTGCGGGGAGATCTCTACGAGGTCTAACCCCTCTTTGGCCGCTAGCGCTACCGCATCTTTAACATTCATAATTCCAACCTGCTCACCGTTGGAGCCGATGACTCTAATTTCACGAGCCATAATTCGGTCATTGATGCGGTGTGTATCTTGGGGCTGGCGACGGGAACGGAAGTCCCCACGAAAGGGACGTTTTGGATAGGTGGTCAACTAAAGTATCTCCATAAAGTTAATTAAAACAACATCATGATAATAGCGCGCCGTATGTATAAATCAAGCCACGAAAAAAGATCAAAACAGGTGTATGCGCTTACGCTTAGTTTAACATATTATAACGATAGGACAAAGTGCCTCATATGATTCTTGATCTAGTTCATCTGCCGGGACCAAATCTACCTGAATTTAGGCGTGTAATTACTAATGAATTAGCTAAAGACCATATCAGGGTGTTGCTGGAAGATGAGCTTAGAGAGGGGATTTGGGCTAAGTCGCCATTTAAAGTCAAAGGGCTGGCTAAACTTCAGTATTATGCAGGGGTGTGGATACAGATAGCCTCTAATGCGGTTCTAGAGGGTGCTTGGCTTGATCTTATACTTCCTGAGCGGGGGCGCTGGACGAGGCGCTTCTTAGAGGAGGTAGCTCTCTCAGCCTTTCTCTTGGAGCATCCTGAGCTATTTGAGGGGCAGGGGTATCTTTACCTGCCGCAGAAAGGATTTATCCAGGCATCGCTTGAGCTTTCTGTCTATGGCTCTAAGCCATATGCGAGCCTAAGGCAGCTCTGGCTAAAACAGCACTACTGCAGCCGGGTCTTTATTTTTTATCTTAAACAACCGTTGAAAGAGAGTTTTGAAAAGATCTGGAGTCTCGCAGGGGAGAGAGCGTTTCGCGCGGGAGCGACAAAAGAGGAGGCTTTTTCACTTTACCATCAGATGCAGCAGAATTTAGATCGTATGCTGCGTGAATATCGGGAAGCTAAGGCAAAGATAGTAGAAATCGATTGCTCGTTAGGTGAAGTTGAGTTGGCACAGAAGGTACGGGAAGCCACCTGGACGATCGTAGATTTTGTTAAGGCGAACGGGTAGCAGTAATACTGGGACCGCGGGCTTCTAGTGCTTCGCCAAATAAGTTTTTTCACGTATAGCGCGCAGCGTTGCCCCAGATTGGCACGCCTCGGAAGGAGGAAATCCGCAGCAATACTGGAGTATTGCGAGGATTTTCCGACTGAGAAGCGTGACAAGGTGGGGCAACGATGTGATGCTAGACGTGAAAAAACTTATTTGGAGGAGCACTAGCCCGCAACGCAGTCGCATTTAATTCTTTTGCGGGCTGGAAGCCCGCGGTCCCAGGACAAAACTAGGCCAACTTAACACTCAATTCTACGCCCCTTCAAACTCTTTCCCCCACACCAGCCGAACTTTGTAATTAGTTTTTCTACAAAAACCTCAGCAGCAACTTGCCGTAGATGCCTAATTATTTCATAATCACCGAAATATAATTAGGAGCCTACCCGATGGAACTTATTTTGCAATTTGTAGATCTCTTTCTTCACCTTGATAAGCACCTAGGTGAAATCATTCAACAATACGGATTTTGGAGCTATCTTATACTATTCCTTATTGTTTTTTGTGAGACCGGCTTGGTGGTAATGCCGCTATTGCCTGGAGACTCACTGCTATTTGCTGCAGGAGCATTTGCGGCGCGTGGAGACCTGCGGGTTGCAACTGTGATGCTCCTACTAATAGTAGCAGCTATTCTTGGTGATGCAGTTAATTACATGATCGGAGCTTACCTTGGTCCACGAGCCTTTCAGGAACGATACTCCCGAATATTTAAAAAGAAATATCTGGAGCGTACTCAGGAGTTTTTTGACCGCTATGGTGGTAAGACGATTATCATTGCACGCTTTGTGCCGATCGTGCGCACCTTTGCACCGTTTATGGCAGGTGTAGGGGCGATGAGCTATAGTCGCTTTGTCCTCTATAATGTTAGTGGAGCCTTGTTGTGGGTTATCTCGTTAGTTGGCGCAGGATATCTTTTTAGTGACCTTCCGATAGTTAAGAATAATTTTAGCCTGGTGATCATGGCGATTATTATCATCTCTATATTGCCTGCAGTATTCGAGGTGTGGCGCGGGAGACGGGAGGTGCGGGCTTAGGAAGGAGCAGTGGTCGGATTTGCGATATTAATTCTTATATTAAAGAGAATTTCTATTAGATTATTCCTATCATTTTAATGGCTCAAAAAAATCTGGAATCAATAACCGATCAACTTAATGATAAGACTGGGACCGCGGGTTTCCAGCCCGCTCGTGGAATTATTGCAAATTCCAGCAGCGGGCTGGAAGCCCGCGCTCCCAGTTCCTGCTTTGCAAGCTAATATCTTACGCTGCCTGTTAGCAGTGCATTGCACTGCCCAGGCGCGTTATACGGCTAGTTTTTTCAAAAAAGGTAGTTCCTGGACAGAAACTACTCTAAGCAATATGCAGCCAGTGCTAGATCGCTCTTAGTTTCAATAAGACGGTATGAATATCCTACTAGCACTAGACGATTATCCTGATCAAATGTCATGCCTCTTGCTTTTTCATTTCTAAGTAGGCCGTAGTCGACAACACTAAAGCCGTTATTGCCAAATTGCGAGTTTACTGCACCGCTGCTATCTAAGGAAAATACCATGAAATCTGCCTGGTTATTCTGTTCAGCTGTTCCGGAGAGATAAATATTTCCAGTATCACTAATATGGATTGCACCGCCATATACATGATCAAATTTACTTTTTTGTGGGGTAAATACTCCGGAGTTAGCGAAGCTGGTATCAATTGTGCCATTACTTAGGTATCTTACCACCATCATTGCAACCTTATTATTCAATTCACCGCTTGCTACTGCAATAATATTGTCCTGATCATCGATTGCAATATCTCCAAAAAACTCACCTTTCTTAACCTTAGCATCAAAAGTTACAACTCCATTGCTGCCAAAAGTTCGGTCAAGTTTACCATTTGGATGGAAGCGTAAGATGATACCATCCTGCTGACTAAGTGGTGTGTTGTTGTTATCGATTGATCCACCAGCTACAATAATTTTTCGATCTGGCTGTACTGCAATAGTATAAGCAACATCGTAATCACCAGCATTGTCGAATTGAATATGGCCAGTGCCAGCAAAACTAGTATCAAGTGTGCCATCAGAATTATACCGTAATACTACTATGTCGCGAGAGCTCGCAGGATATAATGATTGTGAAGTAGATCCAGCCAAAAGTATTTTGCCATCAAGCTGTATCTCCAGCCCCCAGGCATCGGTAAATTGGTTTCCACCCATGTTGTTAAAAACTACTCCGCCGATTCCAAAATTCGTATCGATCGTGCCATCAGTATTAAATCGCATCAGAGCTATTTGTAGAAATGGGTTAGGATTAAATGCTCGAATTAGAGCAAGTAGCTTGCCATCAGCTTGACGCGCTAATTTTACAATGATTTCGTCGTTGCCAGGCATAAGATCAAACTGCATTATTCCTGAATTACTCCAGGAGGTGTCAAGCGAACCATCTTTAAGGTATTTTATAAGTAATAAGCTTGGATCGTTTACTCCAGTGGGCTTAAGAGAGCCAGCGGCGATAATTGTACCATCTGGATTTACGATGGAGCTAAGTATGACTTCAGATTGATTCCCAAGGTTCGTCCTAACCATTCCACCGCCAAAGCTCTGGTCGAGGTTGCCTCCTCTGCAATTGGAATCAATAGGAGGTTGTGCGAACACAGCAGAGCAAAATACGAATAATGTAACTACTAGTATGAGAGTTCCCATTTTATTGCCGGAGCTTGATTTCATAATTACTATCTCCAAAAAAGTTAGAAGTTCTATTATTGTCGCACACAGCAATTAATATGCCAGATAACTGTAAAAAAAAATATAACAATTGAAATCTAATCGAACGACATGATATCAAGATGATTTCAAGGAAAAAATGGCTGCAAACTGACAAAGATTGTTAATTCCAGTGACAAACTACAATAAATTGAATGAGATTTTTTAGTTTCTCACGGAAAGTGAAGTATTAATGCTGAAACTTCTCGATCTTGGAAAGAGTAATTGTCAGATTTAAGTAATATAATTCATATGTGTACGGAAATCTTTCCTAAGGCATTTTCATCTGTACATGTCAGGCGCTGGTAACGCTCAAATGTCTATCTTTTTTACAACTCTTATTATCCCTTTTCTGCTACAATCTTAAACTATGGTAGCTATTTCCAGCAGATCTAGCCCAATTCTGTAGGAAGTAAACTGTGCAGTGCTATATCTTCTGGGAGCAGCTGACTGGTGTTAGAAAGGAGTAGTATGGTTATCAGCTCTAGGGCAGACATCAGGATGCAACGCATCATGACCTGGATGGTTGTTGGGTCAGTGCTGTTCGTGCTGATGGGTCTTGCCAATTTCTGTGCGTCTTTCGGAGACAAGTGGCTGAAGGTCCTGGGTGGGAGTGGGCTTGGAATCTCGCTCCTGCTCTACAAGGCCTGGCTCTCATGCCCTGCAGTTCCAGAGGGGAAGCTTGGGATTACGACCAAGCTGAAGGTGCTGCATGCCGGGCGCTACCTAAAGGGCCTTGGCGATCAGGCACTGAAGCTTTTCCAGGTGGTGACGCATCTGCAGTTTGATGCGCGCCTGACCCCGGAGCGGCTAGAGGTGCGATTGATCGTGGCTGATGAGAGCATGTTTGCCCGCGCAGTACGTGGGCTTCGAGGTGATGCGGCATTTCGCGAAGCTATGGCGGAGGAACTTGGCAAGGCCTTTGCCCCCATCGTTGCAATGGGGGTGAGTCTGGCCAGCTCCACCGACAGGCTTTCCGAAGCACTTACCGAGCTCGGTCTACGTGAACGCTTCGGGCTCACCTGGGAGCTCGATGTTGTCAGCATTGTGCGACCGGCAGATGGCCCGCAACCCATGGCAGTACCAGCGATCTAGACGAGGGAGGTGGCAGAGAAAAAGGTTCATGGTCAGCACCAGTCAGACTGCCCCCTCCTAATAAATAGCTCCTGCCCTAACGGCCAGGAACAGTTGAGAGAGCTAGTAAAAGGTAGATTTTGCGATCTGCTAGTAATATAGATCTTAATCGACTCTTTCGCAGTAGTAGTTGAAAAGACACGCATGGATAGAAAATATTACTTATTGAATGGCAAACTTGGATAGCCACTAAGCTCCTACGAAAACGCTTCGGAGCCGTATGGGATATTATACTATAGCTTCGTGCTTTCAACTCGTTATGTGTTAGTGCTGCTATCCTTAGCTGGCCGCAGTACAAAGGCAGCACCTTCGCTATCCCCATCACTATTAAGGGAATGGCGCTATCCGCTTAAGGTACATTCCGGCCCCAACCAACAGAACCGCTACTAATAAACTACCCCCTACGCGCCGTAATTAGTCTCTCTAGGTGCGGGAGCATTAGTTCATCTAGTGCTTTCCGCTGCTCAGTCGCACCACCATGAAAGCGCAAGCGGTGTAATAACACGAACGGTGCTACATATTTGAGATCATCCTCGGTTGCAAACGGTCGGCCCTGTACCAAAGCAAAAGCTTTAATAGCTTGTTGAATCATGATCGCTGCTCGTGTGGAGGCGCCATACTGAAGAAGCGGATTGTTACGGGTGGACTGCACAATATTTACAATTGCCTGCCGTAACGGTTCGTTTACCTCGACCTGAGCTGCAACGGCACGCGCACTTAAAATGTCACTGCGTGTGCACACAGGATCGATACTTACAGAGTGCTCTTTTATCGAATCTATATCCTTTAAGATCTCAAGCTCTGTTTTTGCATCCACGTACGGCATCGGAATCTTAAAAAGAAAACGGTCTAACTGCACTAAAGGCAATGGATATGTTCCTGCAATATCTAGAGGATTTTGAGTGCCCAGTACGAAAAATAGATCATCTAGCTGGTGTGTTACGTTATCAATAGTAACCTGCTTTTCTGCCATGCATTCAAGAAAGGCTGCCTGAACCTTTGGGCCGGTACGGTTAATCTCATCAGCCAATACGATATGTGCAAATACAGGTCCATGCAGAAAGCGAAATGCGCCGGATTTTGGCTCAAAGACATTTACGCCAAGAACGTCTCCAGGCAGCATGTCCGGTGTAAACTGGATCCGTCTAAAGGGAAGTATATGAGCGCCGACTTTTTCATGGCCATCTTTCGCAATTAAGCGTCCCAGTGTTTTTGAAAGAGTTGTCTTGCCTGAGCCGGGGTAATCCTCAAGCAGAACATGTCCATCCGCTAAAATTGCTGTAACAACAAGTCGAATTGACTCTTCACGTCCACGAATGACCCTAGAAAGGGCAGAGACTAAATCGGTAGAAATTTTAAGTGCTAAATCTAGTGATGATCCCATAGGTACATAGATTAGGGGATTTTCGGGGAATTGGGAAGGGCGGCAATCTGTTTAGGCTAGTCCTCCAAATAAGTTTTTTCACGTCTAGCATCACATCGTTGCCCCACCTTGTCA
>CAZKXU010000078.1:0-16738 GCA_964556665.1 uncultured Bdellovibrionales bacterium
CTCCTTCCGAGGCGTGCCAATCTGGGGCAACGCTGCGCGCTATACGTGAAAAAAACTTATTTGGCGAAGCACTAGCATCGTAGCAGAATCTATTTAAGGGATGAAGCCTTTTCACTAAAGAACTTCCTATATTCCCCGTACCCTTCCTTCTCAAGATCCTCAAGCGGGACAAACCTCAAACTCGCAGAATTAATACAGTAGCGCTGTCCTCCAGGCCCAGGACCATCATCAAAAACATGCCCAAGGTGTGAGTCAGCTGTTTTTGAACGCACCTCTGTACGAATCATTCCATGAGTGGCGTCGGTCTTATTGACTACTGCTTCACTCTTAAGCGGCTTAGTAAAACTTGGCCAGCCGGTGCCTGAATCAAATTTATCTTTTGAACTAAAAAGCGGCTCTCCAGATATAATATCGACATAGAGCCCCTCTTTCTTATTATTCCAATATGCGTTAGCAAACGGCCTCTCTGTCCCGTTCTGGCGGGTCACGGCATACTGCTCTGGCGTTAGAAGTTTTTTAAGCTCATCGTCATTGGTCGGCAATGAGCAGATCTCGCCGCTTGGTGCTGCCTGTGCGGAATTTGATCTCTTATCCATATTGTTCCTGCATGAATGTTGTGAGGGGGATTCCTCAGCTAAAAGAATGGGAGCCCAAAATAAAATAATAAGTATCAAAAAAGTCTTCATAGGATAAAATTAACATTTATTATATTTTTTCACAAAACACATAGATGGCATAGGATTAGCGCTCTCAGTGACTATCCCCTATCAAATATACATAATCCCGTATATCCTACCTGCCATGTCAGCGCGCGGCACTCCTGTTCATTTAGTAACCTCCGGCAGACCAACCTGCTATCACTGCTTTCGGCCAAGCTCACACTGTGTTTGTAGTTTTTTTACAAGATTCTCAGCGCACTGCGATATAGTGATCCTGCAGCACCCGCATGAATGGAAAAAATATTATTCAACTGCAAAACTGGTGGCTCTTGCAGTCTCTAATGTTACGATACTTAGAGGTATTGAGTTTAATCCTTTGCTACTGGAAGAGAAACTAAATCGGCCGAATACTTACCTGCTTTTTCCCGGTCCGCATACAAAGGACTGCGAGGAGGTACAGCTTGATAGCCAAAGCACAGTAGTAGTAATTGATGGCACATGGGATGAAGCCGGCAAGATAGTGCATAGAAACCCTGCACTACAGAAGCTCCCTACCCTCTCGTTTAAGAAGCCCCTTGTGTCAAATTATAAGATCAGGAAGCAGCCAAAAGAGAGCTACCTCAGCACAATTGAATCTATAGCGCATCTTCTTAAACTAAACGCTCTGGCTTTTGGTTTAAATAACAAAACTACTGAGTACGACTCACTCTTTACAGGGTTTAATAGAATGGTAGATCAGCAGCTCTCATATTTTCCAAGGAATAGGTTAGTTTTAGATTGAAGTAACACCAATTATTTTCTCACTGACCCCAATTATTTTCCCAATTATTTTCACCCAATTATTTTCACCCAATTATTTTCCCAATTATTTTCCCCAATTATTTTCCCCAATTATTTTCTCACTGACGTCGATAACTGCGATAGTATGAGGAGCATTGAGGAAACGTTTGACGACATACTAGGTGTCGTGAATGATTAATTAGGATTAATTAGTCAGTTTTTTGTATAATTCGTGCCCTGCAAGAGGATAATTAAGGTATTAATTGAGATAATACCTGGAGTTTTCTGTTGAACAAAGACACCTCTAGTAGAGAGTCTAGAAAAAGACAAAATAGGCTTGTTAATTTAAGAGCAGGGAATACTACATTCCTAATTAGGTCTGCGGCGGCGCCCCTTCACTCCAATATGGATTGAGAGAGCGAGGCGGTTTATATGTGCCATCAGGAAAGATCACCTCATCCTCACCATTTCGATAACGCTTGGAGGCCTCTCTATAGTCAAAATAGATCTTAAAGTACCAAAGCTTGCATGCCTGTAAGCGTTCCGGGCATATAGAAAGAACCCGTGGACGATGACTAGTAATAGAGGAAGTTTTAGTACTCTTAGGCTTAGCACCACGTGCTGTCTTTAATAGATTCTCTTTCCCTGCAAACCCCTTACCTGCCTGATAACGTTCTGCAACAATCTTTACCCGACGCTCCTCTAACTTCTTTTGCATCAACTTGGCATATTCTTTTTGAGTCAGATCTTCGTACCCGGGGAGCCTTGCATATTCCAACGTTACTGTATCGAAATAGTCTTGAATCGCAACCTTTGGATTAAACCGCTTAGCGTCATTATATGCACCAATTCTTAGTACCTTAAACTTTCTCTTAATCCCATGAATCGCATCATGAAAACAGTTATATCCCGGGTAGTCGGATATCTTCTCCACTAGACCATCCTGTACAGGCTGCAATACCGTGTAGAAGAATCGATCTTCAATATCTGCATCTCCAGGCATAAATTCGGCAGAGTATCTTCGCCCCCACAATCTACCTCCCGGGTACTCCGGCGTAAGGCGCTTCACCGCACGTGCTATCGATGAATTTAGGTCCCTCATAAAGTGTGCCCGATTGCACTTTGGAAAATGAGCCGGGCCCTGGGTATGATTTCCTTCTATCGCCAAGGCGTACAGTTTTACCTCGTACCGCTCGGCATACTTAGCTGCATACCCTAATACAGCATCCTCTAACGGCTTGTTGTTCACAAACCAAAGCTCTGAGTTCCTCGTCCTGGTAGTCAAAAATGATGCTAATCTCTTGCTTTCTATTCTTGGGTGATAGCCCATGGTTCTACTCCCTCCTTATAACTAAGTATTCGGAGATTCTGTCCATTTGTTGCCTCACTCTCTCCTGTCATGAGCTTCACCACATCACTATATTCCAACTATCTCAGCCCCTTACACTATATCACTTCAATTCACTTAAATTTATCGTCGTCGCTGAGAAAATCATTTGAGTGGTTCTTGTGAAAATCATTTGTGGTTACGAATTCGATACAATTCTTCACACGAATATTTTTCTATGCGCACCTTCTTGTCCTCTGAGAGCTACTTAATTGAGTTGTAGGTGCAAACTTTTTAACAAAAAAACTACGCGGGGTAGGCTGGGTCACGACCTTATACCTTTCTTTCATAACTACGTTTTCAGGCGTTGCGATTCATTATTGAAGAGGCTAAAAAAAAGAGGGGCTGCGCCTTTTGAACCTTATTTTGCCCCTCTTTTCTTCTTGGCCGGACGGGGATCGGTGTCATCCTCGGCCACCTTGGGCGTCCCGGGTTGTCTGCCCAGAAAAGCCTTGGTGACCTTGTAGACGCCACCGTGCGGCCTAGTCGACCGGACCTCGAATGTCACCCGATTTCCAACCTTGATTCTGCACGATGAGTGGTCGGTGGGCACATCGAACTTTTTTCCCTCACCGATGACCCGGAGAGTGCTGCTGCCCCGCCTCTCAACTTGAACGACCAGAATCCTGATCTTCTTACCCTGGATGGTTGACATGCAACCTCCTTTCTCGTCTTCTCGGACCCTCTGAACCTACCATAACTCTTAGGCGCAGCCCTTCTTTCGGTCTTAACTATAACAGGGCCGATATTGCTAATCAAATTGAAGATAAATTTTAAAAACCACCAAAATTGCTTAAGTAATCGGGACTGTTATAATTTCGTGATGACTTTAGAGCCTACAACAACCAGAAAAAAAAGAGAGGGAAATCCAGATAAAGGACTGGGAGATTTGCATCTCTCTAAAACTGCACTAGCAAATATTCACCGTGCTGGGGTTGTAGAGGCAGCTAGACGTAGCTTTCCAGGAATGAAAGCCGCCAAGTATTCTGACTCAACTTGGGAATTTCATGCAGACTATGCTCCAGTTTTTTCATGTCTCGGGGTGCCAGAAAATTACGTTCCTTATTTGGTAAAATGTGCACAGATTTTTCGAACTAAGTTTAGAACGGCAATGGCTATTGCAACAGCACGGATTTGTGGAATCCCTTGGTGTGACATGCGAAGTTATATTGGCAGTACAACTTATAATTCTTTAGACCCGTTTGACCTTAAACAGATATTTGATAAAAGAGAAATGAATTTTGTTGCAAGAGTCGAAACTGGTGACAAAAAGACAACAATCCCTTGTGGTCGAAGTAAAGTCAGTCTCTTTGATTGTACAATAATGCCTATCCCTCAAGGTTTTTTTAATACGCCCGTCAAATTCAATGATCCAACAAAAGTAGGTTGCTTTGCACTTTTTCTTCCTGATGAGGTCATGGAGAGAAAACGACTTTATCAACTAGAGTGGAGTCCTGAAAATGTACCTGGAGCCTCTGCTTATGTATTTTACGAAAAAGATGGTAATGAATTTCGCGTTATGCATTTTTTTGATCAGCTTCATTCTTATAGTGATGAGCCATCAGGTACATATTTTAAAGAAAGCGTTTTAACAGTTTTACTTTCTGGTTTCGAGGCGTATGCAAGATATTTAGACCCGAAGGCAACTGTGTCGGTTGTAGGAGGAGAGTATGTTGCATTGAGAGATTTGTGTGGTATCGCCAAAAAAAGTGGAGAAGTCCCTGGGCATGAACAGATTATGCCTAAACTATTCGCATATAAATTAGTTCCACTAAGACTTGGATACAAAGAAGTGTCATTAAGTAAACCAGTCTGTGTACAGAGGGATAGAACAGGGCAATTTATTTCTTTTGATACTGTTCAATCTAAGTCTCTCTCGGGCTCAGAAGCGGATGATAGGGGTCAAGCTTCTCAAGCAATTCAAAGTTACATGAAAATAGACCGTGGCAGTCGATTTAGAATCTGGGGTGGAAGAATTGCCGAGATTTTAAGGCGTTCTAAGGATCAAAAGACTGATACTGTAAGGGACGGACCTACTGAAGCAACACCTGGATCATCAAACCCTTTTGTTTTAGAGGAAAAATCTTTTGAACCACAATTGGGAAAACTCTTTGAAATGGCTCCATACAGACGCTCTGATTGTAACCAATTGGGTTTATCCGAAGAACAACATGCATGTTTATTAGACCTGTTAGAATTAGAAGATGCAGAAGTTGCGCACGAATTTATGCCGGCTGATCGCATGCCAATTAGCCGTGGAAAATCAGGAGGTGTTTCATCCGATCCTTTAGGAGAGGCTTATCTTCATGGAAATCCAGGATGGGATGTTAATGCAGTGCATGCAGAGGCAAGAGAAAGACATCCTTCTATACGACTTACATTGAGAGATGAAAGTGGTGCTCCGACTCGGGTGGTTTGTATAGGCGTGAAAGGCGGAGGCATGCGGGATTATTTTGGCCCAAGAATCGTCAAGGCTCCCGGGCTTATTCTTCCATTTTCAATTAATAGAGACGATAAAGAAAGAAGTTGGGGTGCCGCGTGTGTAGGAGGTGCAAATTTAGAATTTTTAAACACATTGCTACTTCATATGTATTCACATGAGATAACAGGACAATTTGCTTCATGCCCAATTCCTCTTGATTCAGGTGTTATTGAAAAAGTTCCAGTTTGGGGTGCTAACGGAAAGCTTAAGAAGTACTTGGGAGAACGTGAGTATAGAGAACTATATCTTCATGGAGAAGATAAAAGTCCGCTTGGAGCTTACCGTTCAATTGTCAAATCCGACATAAGAGTATCGCAATTAATTAGACTTTTATTTAATTCAAATCCTGAAGGCGAAGGCAAAAATGCAGAGGAGGCTTTGACAGCAAGAATGCAGGAGGGATTACGTGTTTTATATTTTGTAAATGGCCATGGTATTAAATTCCCAGACTCTACAGTTCGCTCTTATCGTCCCGGCCTGATTTCTTGGAAAGAGAGGTGCAGATTTTTAAAAGAAGTTTATGAAAGTAACCGTGGAGCGGCCGACAAAATTCTTGAGAAAATCGAGCTGGATTCTCTAAGAACTATTGCTGTTCTTCATGGAGTAGGAGGTCATTTTGGGGGTGATGATGCCATTTCAACAGCGAGAGGTGTTGGCGCATCTAATGGAAATGGTCCTGCAATACGTAACACAACAATATGCGGAGAACTAACTGACCATGAGAGTTCTTTTACTCCAGGCTTAGGTAAATTTGACTACAAAGTTTATTCAGAATTTCATGCATTGCGATGGGAGTTTTTAAGATCTGATCTAAGACATTGGGAAAGTACAATGTTTTGGTTAAGACTAATCTTACGAGGAAATCCACCCAGCGAAATAGTTCCTCCAAATGGATATCCGTTTGGAAAACCAGGAAATTTTAGTAAGACTATACATGGTTGTGCTCCGGACGGTTTTAGGCTTTTGGTTTCTAAGAATGATTTTGGCGATGAGCCCAGATTTAAAGCGGACAGTCATAATAGTTTGTATCATGAAGTTTATAGGAAGGCCCGCAGATACGGCATTGAACATTGTCTTACTCCAAAATATTAATGGCTAGGGAAACGCATTCCCGTTCTGCCTATTAAAACACTTCAGATTATGGGAGGAGATGGGAAATGAGCGCGTAGTTAAATTTATAGCGGCTCCTTGATACAGCCTTGACTGTCTCCTCGATAATCAGACAGTTATCTTAATGCGAATCTACTCTCTAATCCGTCCATCATATCACATGCCTGAGATGGATTAGAGTTCATCATGGTACCAATCTCAGTGGTTTGATCCGAGAACTGGCGTTGCTGCACCTGACTAAGTTGGCCAGATTCAAATTTCTTCTGAAATGCTTCTGTAATATGTCCCATTCTTAGAGCCGCATCGGCTAGATCGCAGCGGCCATTACCCTTACTGCGGCCTCCATCTTTTTTCAGATCAGCAACGCTTAGAGTATTACCCTGGCCTAATTTAAAGCCGTAATCCTTCGATAGACTTGCATATAAATTACATGCTTCCGTGTATTTTTTGTCCGCCAAAAGCTGTCCACCGCTACCAAGACGCGTTGAGAATTCCTGAAACTTTTGAATCTTAGTGTTGGCTGCGGGATCTTGACTATTTAAAGCAGCTGTTATCTCCATCTGCATCTTATTTGAATGCTGCTGCATCTCCATCATTCGATTGAAGGCCTGCTCCTCACTGCATTCAGCTATGACCATAACCGGGAAAAGGATTAGTAAACTTATAATCATTACCAAATTTATTTTTTTCATAGGATTTCTCAAAACGATTCGACTATTAGTTCATTTATTAAGGACGACTAATACATTAGCGAGTTCTCGGCAATATTACCACTGATAAAATCGACGCTAATCTTTATAGAATTTATCAAAAGATAAGATTAAATCAAAATTATGTAATTAATATACTGCAATATTGTAGCAATCAAACCAGGATGCTCTGTATTTATTTACAGATAGAAAAATCTTATCAGCATAATCCTTGGCATTATAATCAAGCTGCATCTCAGTAATTAACCGCTCTCGTATTCGCTTTAAATAATCCCTGGCGACAACGTGAGCGACTCTATAAGAGAGCATTGTACAAACTTCAGGTATAGTAAGTGGTAGATATAATTGTGTTCTCTTCATATATATCCTACGAAATTCTCGTAGTTATTTTATGGGTGTCCATGTCTACTATGTCTACTCATGTCTACTTCCTCCCTGGTCTCAAGCATTGGTTATCTATCTCAAAATGTTGCTCCTGCCAGATATAGTGGTCGGGAGAGTAACTGGGCCGTGCGCGTGCCGATAATGAGCGGTTGATTGATCGGTAGTTCAGTATTGAATCGTATTCCAAAGTCACTCTTCTTTTCTTCTAAGAATTTATGCATCGAACGTAATGATGAGCCTTTGCCAGACTTGACTTCGATGGGGATAATCTTGCCATTGTTCTCCACAAGATAATCTAGCTCGGCGTTAGAATTCTTTGCTTCCCGATGCCAGTAGTATAGCTCCGGTTCTCGATATGATGGACGTGAACAGAGAAGTTCTTGACCCACAAATTGCTCAGCTAATGACCCTTCGTTGACTGTCATCAGCTGGTCCAATGGGGTTAGTTTTAAACCCAGAATATGCCCCAGTAAAGCGATGTCAAGAAATATGAGCTTGAAGTGATCTGCGTTAGCCTCTGCGCCAAGCGGAACGCCATTAGCCGACGAGTGCACTACGGTGCTAATCAGCTTTGCCCAGGCCAATACGTTAATTGCTTTTCTTACCTCAACAGCGCGATGGTCACGAGAAATGCCAGAATATTTGACTTTGTTCCCAATATTGGCCGCGGTGTATTTAATCGTTGCTCTTAAAAGCTCGGCTGGCACTTGCGGCTTGTATTTTGAAAAATCATCCTGGATTGTCTGAATAATTGATGCGTGTATTCGCTCAACGCGAAGGAGGTCTTTAGTCTTTTGCCAGGTGGCGACGGCCTCAGGCATACCCCCAATAAAAAAATATTCTCTCAATAGCCCCAATAGGCGCTCATGAACGACCTTGCTAATCTCTGTTTTCTCGGCGGAAGTCCGAATGATGTTAGCAAGCTCTTGGCCAGCAACTTCAGATACGAACTCACAATAACTTAGTGGGTGCATATGGAGGTACTCGATTCGGCCGACCGGCATAGAATGGGAGAAATCTTTTAGCGCAAATTCTAATAAGGAGCCAGCTGCAATAACATGTAGATCTGGAATCTCTTCGAAAAAGTAGCGCAGCACAGCTAGAGCCTCGGTACAAGCTTGGATTTCGTCAATGAATAGGAGCGTCTCGCCGGGTACGATCTGAGTTGCTTTAATTAGCGCAATCTCAGCAACGATCTGCTTAGGGTCTCTATTCTTAAACAGCTGTCGAAGATCGATCTCCTTTTCTAAATCTACAGTTACAACATTTTTAAAATGGTTTTGACCCCATGATTCTACTAAATAGGTCTTACCAACCTGCCTAGCTCCACGTACTACAAGTGGTTTTCGATTTATTTCGGTGCGCCAATTAGAGAGGAAAAGATCAGATTTTCTGTTCATATACAATAGGAAAATATTATATTATATGACTTTTTACAAGGCTAATTGAATTTAATGTGTAATATCTGATAGTTAACCATGTGATGTGGCATGCTAATATTGCGGAATTATAGCTAATAATAGATCAGAATTTGGAGCCAGGCGGCTCTAGTTATAAAGTAGTTCATATGTAGGCAAGTATGAGGAAAAAGGTTAGTTAGGCCTTCGCGTCCAACGGCGCTGTGATTCTAAGGCACGCGCAAAGCTTATAATTTTCCGGATCAGGGAAAGGTAGTATGAGAAGGCTCCCGATCCTCTACTCTGCTCAATTAATCCATAAAGCGCATGTTCATATGGTCGCTTAGAATTACTATTATTTATAATTTTGAGATCTAATTTACGGAGCCGTGGAGCCGCCACTAACACCAATAACGAAGCCTCGGTTTCTAGTCCTGCCGCCAGATCCGCGATGCCACGCTCTACTATTTTAGCACCTGGGAGATTCTCTAGCATCGCATCACTTGGAATCATTTACAAACTCCTTAACACGCCGCTCAAACTCCGTAGCATCTATCGCGGGAAACCTCTGCAAGTCAGGAATTATTTTAATAAACAATTTAAGTAGCTCGATTTTGTTAACGTGCCCACGATCAACTAGCGCTTGTACATCCAGTAGGTCTTGATCATGTCCACGCTCAAGCTTAGATAATAACTGTGCATAGAAATCATAGTGACGGAACTCGACTTTACCAACACGCTTAATCAAGAGACTTCGATCCTTCCAGCCAGGTAGAGCAGGAATAAACTGATCCGGCGCAGCTAATTCAACATTAAGATTCAACTCCTCCTTTAAATTCTGAATCTGTGCAAACACCCCTATAGGCTCAGGATCTAATTTTATATCAACATCTATGGTTTGCTGCCGTATGCCCAACAAAAGTGCAGTAGAGCCTCCAGTTAGATAAACAGTACCCGGCCCTTTAGCCTCAGCTCCAAGCCTCTGCATGAATTTTTCTAAATTCTCTAGATTAACCGACCTTCTCATAGCAATAGGGTAGCTTAATTTTTTAGACTAGGCAATTTCTACACCTGTATACCTTAGCAAACTTTAAGCGAATTTAGTAAGAATAAAACTACTCCTACCCTTGAATCTATACCTTTTAGTACTTATATGAAAACTCTATGAAGACAGCGGAAGCATACCCAGAAACTCCAATAACATCCAAGCACACCTTCACCAAAGGTGCCACACCAATTCTTAAAGATGCCTCATTCTCTCCCACTAACATTCAGCTCACCGAGGTGCGTGCACTGGAGCAAACACAGCCATCATCTCGTCAGGTAGTAGTTGGATTTAAAGACCCCTTTATGTTGGTTGATGCTCTTGGACGCCTGGAGTTTAAGAAAACTACGGCTGAGAACAGCAGGAGGATCTCAGAGGTGTTAGCGGATTCAAGATCGTATTTTGATTTATCGAACCTCGCGATCAGCACGGGAGGATTCAAGGTTAGCAAGATTCTTTATCCAGAGGCGTTACTTAACCTCCTAAACTATGCAGACCGCAGTAATATACCGTTTACAGCCACTTTCGGGGGCACAGATACCCCTCCGGTCAAAAATGCGGCTGAGATCATAGTAAGATACGCAAAAGGTGTATTAGATGAGTTAAGGCACCACCGTATCTTAGAAAGTACAAAGATACTACGGATCGAATCTGACGGGCTACAAAGAGTTACCGAGGTTGATACAATGCAAAATGCTCCGCATAGCGGTGAGCGAGCACTTCATTGGATCGACATTCAACTTAAGCCTGGCTCAAGCCCGGAACTTTTAGATCTGACGCGCTCACTTTTTGTAGCAACACATGAGTTTGCGGCATTGCCCAAAGAGGGCTCACTTGAGGATTGGAATATCGCCGTCAGACGCTTTAGAACACATAAATCACTAAAACTTAGCACTCTTTCTCTTGCTGCTGATGGTACCTATGGATTAGAGGAGTCACCAATCTCCGTATCACTAGGAGATAAATTTGCAGTAACAGCGCATGCCGGGCCAAACCGCAGTATCGCCGCTCGTCAACTTGATTTCGCAATAAAGGGTCCTGAGACGATGTCAGATTCTGGGTGCATCTTACATAGACTGTTAGAAGATACAGCCGCATCGATACATAGTGTACTTAAGGAGTTAACAGACGGCATTGTTAAGGTCTTTGAACAGGTTAAGACTGCTAAACTAAGTGATCAGGATAAGAAACTTACCGCAACTCCGTTAAGAGAGACCTTTGCCAAGTTTAATAGGCATCTTCTTGAGCTCTCATCGACTTTGAACACAATTCTAGGCAATGAAAAGATCTTTGGCTCACGCGACGGCCCATCGGTCCTACAGCTACAGTCATTTATTGCCCAGATCAATCACTGGCAGCATGCTCTTGACCAAAACATAGCATTGTATAGGGATGCGATGGTGGAACACGATCGCTGGATAGAAAAAGAGCGTAAAGCATTGGAAGAGCGGAAATTCTCAATAGTGAGCTTATTTGCTTACGGCTTAGCCGCCTTAAAGACAGCTGAGTTTATAATTCCTTATCTTCCGACCGTTAATTTATTAATGAAGCAGATATTGGCCGGAGCAGTCTTTCTTATAGGTGCTGGTTACTATCCGCTAAAAATTTGGCGGAAGCGTAGGCAGCGTCTAAATGAAATGGCAAGCTAAAGAGTTTTCTACTGGGAGCGCGACGCGCACTTAGCGGTGCAGTGCACTGCTAAGAGGCAACCTAAGATTAATTCTTGCAAAGCAAGCTTCAACAAGTCCACGCAAAGCGTGGTCTTACCTGTAAACAAATTAACTGCCACTACGTTGCGAGTTGGGCTAAGTTTCGTGCGGACTTATAGAAGCTAATTCGCATGCATGTCCTAGTTCGTTGGGCCTCATGACCGGGTGACTTCAAAGTTTTTGTTAGGCAGCTTCCATTCTATTCCTTGGTGGATATACCTCCAGAAAAGCCTCTCTTATTAAACTAGCTGCGTTACGAGGTACCTCACTAAGATCTAGACTGTAGTGACCTATCACGTCATCCTCCACAATGCGTCGATAAGCCCTGTAACTATGTTGTGTATGAAGTGTAATGGAGAAATAATGTTCGTCATCAGCGAGACCGTGGGTATCACGCCCCCCATCTAAAAATCTACGAACATGTCCATCTGAACTAGCAACCGCGTCAACGGTAAACGCCGAGTCACTCTGCCTTCGACTTCTACCAGAATTTTTAAATGCCGGCGAGTCAAATAATTTTAAATTTGCATTAAAAATTGCACCCCGCTTGCTATCTCTTACAACGAAGGTACCAAACCCTATAATAGTAGATAGAGGTATGAGGCTATACAAACCCATCCACCAAAATTTATTTTCCGGAGCGGGCTTCGCCAACTGCTCACCTTCCACAAACATTGCAGCATTTCCCCTCGCATCTTCTGGGAAAGAGGCATGCATTAAACTGGTAGCAACGGTCATAGCTGCCGCTCTAAGAAATGTAGGTTTATGAACAATCATGGCTATATTTATAACTCCTTCCTCGCCTTTCGTAAAGCCTCCACTAAAGCATCCCTAATGTAGTAACGAACGACGTCTAGTAGGCCTAGCCGCCATTTCTCATAAGCCTCCTACTGCGAAGGCAGATCTGCATGAAATTACTTCGGATTTTTTGAAAATACGATCTCGCTGGGCTACAGCCCAGCTTCGCCCGTATTTTCAAAAAATCCTCGTCCTTTCAAGCACCTCTGCCTTCTCGCTACGGAGTTTATGAGAAATGCCGGCTAGCGCTGGAGCTCCTCGATCCAGCACGTGAGTGAGCGGTATCACTATCCTTACTCTTGACCCACTCGGCTACTCAATATATTAGAAACTTAAGGATTTTTGTGGACTTATTTAAATCAACGATTACAGATCTCGGCCATGGTCTTGTATTTAAACCATGGCTAAAGGATGGAATTAGCCATGGGTTTGGCATCCTGGGAACAGCCGAGCGGATCTCAAGAGTTCAGCTGCTGAACCAGATTCATGGCACAAGACTAATCCATGCCACTCACGATCAAAATGACCGTAAAGCTGATGGATGGCTGATTGACTGTTCAACAGCTAGTAAATTTTGGGGTCTTAAAACAGCTGATTGCTTACCGATTATAATGCGCGGGCTAGGACCAAGCCGTACATATTACACAGCTGTCCATGCTGGCTGGCGTGGATTGGCGGCAGGTATTCAGCTGCAAGCGGTTGAATGGCTCAGGTCCAATGGTGCACAAAAAATCGAAGTTGTGGCTGGGCCGGCTGCTGAGGCCTGTTGTTATCAGGTAGGTGAGGAGGTAGTTCGCGCGCTCGGGGAGACAGTAGAGATTCGTAAGGCAAATGGCAGCAATTATCTATCGATGAGTGGTAGTTTAATTAGATCCCTTAGAGCTGAAAGCGATGTTTCCGTATATCCCTGTCAGCTTTGCACAATCTGCAATCTGCAATTTAGCTCACATCGTCGAAGCAAGGGAGGAGAGGCAAGGGATCTGGCTTTTGTCCTAAGTTAAGGTTGAATTCAATAGGCTGTCCTTAAACTAACTGAGACATTCAGCCTAAGGTAACCGCATTGGTAAGTAACTGCGTAAAATACCATTATTGCAACAACTCAATGCGCTTAACTTCGCCGGAGTCTTTATTGGATACAACTTTTAATCCAACATGCTCCTCTTTATTCATACTGCCCTCAATTGGAGTGCCAACTACTTCCCAAAGTCCAATTGTTGCCACATCTAAAACACCATGCATTAGTGCGCGTCCGGCTGAACCGGTGGCTTTTCTGACTTTATATGTTTCAATCAGCTCATCACCTACAACAGGATCTGTGCTGACCAAGGTGGCACCACTTGCATGAACACAGCCGCGCGTTTTGCATGCACTCACATCCGCGACATCAACCCCCTCCTTCTTTGAAGCCATGTAAACCGAGCAAGCTGAAAGTGAAGTTAATAATAGTAATAAAAGCCTATACATAAGAGTCCTCAAGTAAGTTAACAATTTAATTGATCATACTTTATTTAATTATAATTATCTAGATTTCTGTTACGCAGCATAATCCTAGCAAAATATAATAAATTTTGTTAGCCTAGCCAGATGACTTTAAGGAGTTTATATGTTCAAACTATTAGCGCTTATCTCTCTATTGTTTATTGCTGCCTGTGGTGGAAGCTCATTAAGTGACATAATTGAAGCAATTGAGGAGCCGGATCGAAAGCAGATTGACACCTCTATTGTTGGAGTTAATGCCTTTGTAAATGATGATAATTTTGGAGGTAAAGCAGCTCAGTTTCGGGAGATTCGTGACACCTTACGACTTAACTATGTACGCGTACTCTTTAACTGGAGTGATTCCGAACAAGCCACTTCAAGTTCTAAATTAAACTTTGAGCTATACGACCTTATAATAGACGCTCTACCAAGTAACATGGAGGCCTTGGTGGTGCTGAGTGATCTGCCAAGTTGGATGACTAGCAGCAACAATTGGGTTGGCGGCAATCCACGCACCACATTTGTTCAAAACTTTGTCAAAGAGGTGGCCACTCATTATGCATCAAACCCAAGGGTCGTCGGTTTTCAAATTTGGAATGAACCGAATCAAGATATCAATCCAGACAATACCACTTTGGGAATTGCAGACAACCCCGAAAACTATGTAGAGATGTTAGGTGCAGCTTTTAGCGTTATTAGGGATGTTGCTCCTGGCAAACTTGTTTTGAATGCTGCAACAACCGCAATCAATCAGGATTTTCCGGAAACTGTTAATTACAACCGCAAAATGCGTGATGCAGGCGCACAAAACTTTGTCGATAAATGGGCGATTCATTATTACGGGAAGCAGTTTGAAAATGTAGTTCGAAATGATGGCATTGAAGATTTTCTGGATGGCCTTACTAAAGGCGTATGGGTAACCGAATCTGGGAATCAGGGAGTTAATAGTCAACTAGCTTACGTAGAGCAGGTCTGGCCATATTTAAGGGAGAAGGCTCCTAATATAGAAAGATTTTACTACTATCAGTTTGCTGAAAATACACCGGCTGCATCAACTTATGGGTTAAGGAATTTAACAGCGGGTCTATTGTTGTCTGATTTATATGTTTGGTTACGAGATAGGTAACCGATCAGAACATGATAGTCGAAACTACTGGGAATTGGTATCTATAGCAAGTGACAGAATACCGTAGCGTTATTCTGTCACTTGCTATAGCCTGGCCATGAATGGCCAGGACGAGCCGTAGGCTCGGAGGAAGGCTTAAAATGGGCCTTTCGGGCCATGTTTTAAGCCATTCGAGGAGGATTTTGACCAAGGATGGTCAAAATCCGACAGACAAAATAACGCTTCGTTATTTTGTCATTCACTATAGAACAACTCCTAATCGAAATTTAAAAGAATTCTAAAGGCTGCATCTTAATAGATTTAATGCAGCATAGGTTGCGTACAACCTGACTGACTGGCGCGACTGTGGATAGTAGTAGTGTCTAGATATGGTTTTTTGCGGCGTAGCTATTCCGACCCAGAAAGTACCTACTGGTTTTTCTGTTGTGCCACCATCTGGACCAGCTACACCGGTTATTGAAACTGCGTGGGTAGTTTTGAATAAACTTCGTGCCTTAGTAGCCATTTCCAGAGCAACCTCGGAGCTAACTGCTCCGTGTTTTTGAATTAGCTCAACTGCTACACCAAGCTGGTTAATCTTTAGCTGATTACTGTAGGCAATTATGCCACCCAATAGAAATTCAGATGCTCCTGGTGTATTGGCTAAATATGACCCTACCATTCCGGCAGTACAAGATTCAGCAAGGCTTAAACTGAATTTATATTTTAGCATTAATTCTTTAATAACTTCACCTAATCCTTGCTCTAGAGAGTTAGAGAAGATGTATTCAGCACCAATAGTAGAATTTATAGCGCCATGCAGCTGTCGCAATGCTGAATCAAAAAGTGGATCATGGGTTGACAACTTTAATTCGACTACTGGAAAACTCGCTCGATACGAGACATTTATCTGAGGGATCGGACTTAACGATTCCACAATTTCAGCGATCTTAGCCTCGGCTAAACCAAAGATCCTAGATACTAAAGTTGCTGGAGGTGTTAAGCTGTAGCTAGATTTAAGCCAGGGAAGAATCTGCTCAAGAAATATTCCATGCAATTCACTAGGAACACCTGGAAGAGCCACTATAATAGTTTTTTTGCTATTCGATTTTAAATGTGAGAGCCTAAACCCAGGAGCCGTGCCAAAGTTATTTGGCAGAATATCAGCTCCCCTTGGGAAATACGCTTGACGTGAATTACATTCCAAAAAATCTCTTTTACGTTTAGCATAGTGCTCTTTCAGTTGCTGTAATACCTTCGGATTTAGATCTAGCGGAATTTTACAGTAAGAAGCTATTGCCTCACGGGTAAGATCATCACTTGTTGGTCCAAGACCTCCGGAGATAATTACAACCTGATATCTATCTGCTAAAAAACCTAATGATTCTTCAATTTTACTTTGTTGATCGTTACAACAAATTACCCGATCAACGACTAGACCTAAGGGAAGAAGCTGATTCTGAAGAAAGTTAGAGTTAGAATCCTGCACGCGCCCATCTAGAATTTCAGAACCGGTAACTAATAAGCCAATCTGCATTTGTAATCCGCAAGCTAGTAAGAGTCTAATTTATTAGGCATCTGAAAAATGCTTATATGTATAAGCCTATACTAATTTCTCATGGCCACTTTTAAGTTTTTCAACCTAGTGCTCCTCCAAATAAGTTTTTTCACGTCTAGCATCACATCGTTGCCC
>CAZKXU010000079.1:0-16694 GCA_964556665.1 uncultured Bdellovibrionales bacterium
GCAGCAATACTGGAGTATTGCGAGGATTTTCCGACTGAGAAGCGTGACAAGATGGAGCAACGATGTGATGCTAGACGTGAAAAAACTTATTTGGAAGAGCACTGGAGTGCATGCAGGACAAACTAACACAGATCATGCGAAAAAAATCTGCGATAGAGAAATATTTCAGGATTATTGAAAGCACTATACTTGGCGACCCTGGTATTAATTCTAGCTGAAGATAAATGCGCATTACGAGCAGTTAGATTACTGCCACATGGCAGATTAGATTCGTGGGCTGAACCAGCTTGTGAGGACAAATATTATATTCTAAGATCATCTAATGACCTATTCAACTCTAGTAGATGTTAGCCACCGTTTGCTTGTTGAGCCCCGTTCAACCGCGCTTCAAACTGATGAAAAAGATATTCTTGCCGAACTACGGCCTCAAGCTTTTATGTTCCGTGCTCGCAACTTTAACTTCAAGGCTCCTTACTCAGAATGGCTTGATCAGTTTACAAAACTACTACAAGAGATTCGAAACTGTGTCGGTCATCAGAATCTTCTTTTAAGCATTGACCACGAAGGTGGTCGCGTGGTGCGCCCACCAAGCCCAATTACTCGTTTCCCGTACGCAGCATGCTGGGGAGAAAGAGTTGCTGATGTAGCAGCAGCAATGGCGCTGGAGCTCCGTTCCTTAGGATTGAATACTGCCTGGGCTCCTGTAGCAGATGTTCTAACAAACAGGGAAAGTAAAGCGATAGGACAACGTGCCTTCTCTAGCAAAGTCCAGCTGGTAGCCGAAATGGCTGTAATCATGGCGAGAACACTAATGAGTCACGGAATTGCCGCGGCAGCCAAACATTTTCCTGGATATGGTGCCGTGAAAGAGGATGCACACTTTGATCTTCCAACTGCTATGATTTCCCGTGCCGAGTGGGAAAACGTACATATCCCACCATTTGTCAGGTTAATTGAAGAAGGCATTAATTTCATCATGACAGCCCATATCCACTGCCCTGAACTTGATCCCAATGATCAGGCAACTCTGTCTAAGCTGATTTTGTCAGATCTATTAAGAGGAAAACTCGGATTTCGAGGCGTAGTAGTGGCGGACGCATTAGGAATGGGAGCGATCAAGGATGAAATTGAGACTGCTGAAGCGGTGGAAAAAGCACTTGTTGCAGAATTAGATCTGTTTTGCGTTGCTGGAGACTCTGTAGATCTAAGTACCGCACGAAAATTGGCAGGCCATATTCTAGATGCTGTTAGTGAAGATCGCATCAGTGAGGAGCTGTTGGAGACCTCAAGAAAACGAATTCAATCAACTATCAACTCTCTTCCACAGCACTTACCAAAAGTTTTAGATGCTGAAGTATTTCTTACGCATGGCAAATTAGCCCATGAACTTGATCCGAACGATGAGTGGAGGAATTTTCAGTACATCCCTGTCGGCTTTGATTAAACTAAAAGTGCTTCGCCAAGTAAGTTTTTACTGGGACCGCGGGCATCTTGCCCGCTTTGTGGAGCTGCACAATACAAAAGCGGGCAAGATGCCCGCAGTCCCAGTGGATCGGAAAAATCTAATACTACAGTGACTAACAACACCCTGCAGTAACTTTCAATTAATCAGCGGAATTTTGCGAGGTACTACTGCCTCTACTTTTCTGGTCGCTCTAAAGCTTTTCTTGCTTGGGGTGTATCGATTCTCCTTAAGGCATAGGCCGCTGCACTTTGTACTCCTATATTTTCGTCGTAGAGAAGTTTGATAAGTAGTGGAACTGCCTTATCAGCTTCAGGAGAACCGCAACTTGCAAGTTCGAGAGCCGAATCATTTCTAACTTTAGGAGTACTACTACGAAGGCCGTTTATATAATTTGGAATGTTTTTGGAGTCACAGCAGGAGGAGAAAGAGAATAATATAAATAGTAGAAAGCGAGGTATTAATACTTTATTCATGGTTAATGATAGTCTGTAACCGTTCGACATAAACATAGGACACTTGCACCTCTACCTCCATACAGCAATTACTCCGGCACCTGCTACCATTAATAACGCTGCTGGCCATCGCCGCGCTGCATCTACTTCTTTTAGAACAACCCAGGCAACTATTAGATCCGCTACAATGTATAAACGCTTTAACGCACCTACATATGCTGTAAGTTCGTAATAGTATGCGCTGCAATATAAAACCTCGATAGCTGCAAGCAATAGCGCCACCAAAATTAGCAGCTTTAATTCAGATGCTCTGATTACCTCAGCACTGAGCGGTCTAATCCGTATAAGGCCGCCCAGTATTCCACATATAAAAAATTTGATGCCGGCGCAAAAAATTGGGGAGCTCAATAATGTAGCTCGTTTGTCAAACGGCATACATATAGCACCGATAAGCGCTATCACAAAGGATAGACGTGTTCCTGGATTGCTAAAAAGCTTAGCCAAGGGTGTAAAAATCGTGCTTGGAGCTACCTCTCTCACTCCTAGAAAATATACCCCTGATACAATTACCAATATCCCGAGTACCCCACCAACAGATGGTACCTCTCCTAGAAATAGAAAAGAGGTCAGAATTACAAAGATCGGCTGAAAAGCAGCAATCGGAGCGATTAAGGAAAGGTCCGCTATCTTAAGCGCATGCGCATATCCAAACTGAATAAAAATATTCAATACAACTGTAACAAGGAGTGGCCAGAGAAGTCCGCCCTGCCATGAAAACCAATCATTAATTGAGGTTAGTCCTAGAATGGCATCTAAGATTAAAAGTGTTAGACCTGCCAATGTTAATGTTATCGCTGCAACTACCTCGCTTTTCATTTTATTGACGAGAAGCTTTAGGCCGAGATCATAGAATCCCTGCGTGAACGCGCCCAAAAAAATTAGTAATAGTCCCATTCCAGCTTCTTTAGATCTAAACTATGTATTGAAAAACATCGTTTGATAATTGACCATCATCAGATCTCTCTCTTCTTTAATCCGAAATTGCAGGATTTAGGTTTAAAGGGTTATTTTAAAATGCTATACGGTATAAGATAACCGCGTCAACTAATAATGAGTCCTGTACCATCAGTTTATAAAGAATTAATTATGAAAACATATATAATTGCTGAGATCGGCATTAATCACAATGGAGACCTGGAGCTTGCTAAGAAGCTGATAGATATGGCGAGCTGGGCAGGCTGTGATGCAGTAAAGTTCCAGAAGCGGAACATAGATATTGTTTATACAGCTGCGCAGCTAGAGGCTCCACGTGAGAGTCCTTGGGGGACTACATTTCGTCAACAGAAAGAGCATCTCGAATTCGGGAAGGCTGAATATGACGAAATCGACTCATATTGCCGTGCTAAAAAATTTGATTGGTTTGCATCAGCCTGGGATATTGAAAGTTTCAATTTTCTAAGGGAATACAACCTGAAGCATAATAAAATTGCCTCTGCAATGATTACTAATACAGCTTTCCTGAAACAGGTAGCAGCAGATAAAAAACACACCTTCGTATCAACCGGCATGTGCACCCTTGAGCAACTTGATAGCGCGGTTGATATTTTCAGAACGGCTGAATGCCCCATAACTCTGATGCATTCTGTATCAGTGTACCCCTGTCCGGAAAAAGATCTTAACCTTGCTTGCATGGAAACCTTAAGAAAAAGATACAAGGTTCCGGTTGGATACAGCGGCCATGAGGTTAGCCCAACTCCCTCAGTCATCGCAGCTGCATTAGGAGCAGTGGCAATCGAGCGTCATATCACATTAGATCGAGCCATGTACGGATCCGATCAGGCGGCATCACTTGAATTACGAGGATTGCAGATCCTTGTTGGTGGCATAAAGAGTCTGCATACAACATACGGCAGTGGAGAAAAGGTTTTCGGCAATGAGGAAAAACGCATCGCAGAGAAATTAAGATACTGGGAGGTAACTGATAAAGCCGCATGAATTGTATCGCAGTAATCCTTGCTCGTGGAGGATCAAAGGGCATTCCACGAAAGAACCTGATTGAGTTTTGTGGGCACCCTTTGGCAGCATGGAGCATAGTGCAAGCTCGCGAATGCAGCTTAATCGACGGAGTCTTCGTTTCTACTGATTCAGAGGAAATAGCCAATGTTTCACGAGCATACGGCGCAGAAGTTATAGATCGTCCTGCTGAGATATCTAATGACACTGCGAGTTCAGAGCTAGCTCTTTTACATGCAGCAGATTACATCACTAAGCTGCAAGGCAAGACACCTAATACATTAGTATTCCTACAGCCCACATCTCCTCTTAGGGAAAGTTCAGAACTTGAAGAGGCTATAAAAAAATTTGAGTCAGAGAAATTGGATTCTCTCTTTTCAGCGGCTGTCCCGGAGGACTTTCTTATTTGGCATAAGAAGGATGGCAAGCTCTGCTCCTTAAATTATGATTTTAAGAGCCGCAAAAGACGACAAGATGCTGGCGAAGAATCAAAGTTATGGATAGAAACCGGCTCGTTTTATATCATACGAACTGAATCATTGATGCGAACAAAGAATCGTCTAGATGGAAATATAGGAGTTTACGAACTGCCAATCTGGAAAGCATTCGAAGTAGATTCTATTGAAGGCTTACGCTTCTGCGAAACCTTAATGCGACACTATAAATTGGATAGAAACCCGGCCATGCGGGAGAAACTATTTTAATTTAGGGTGTAGCTTATGAACACTTTCATGTTTGACAAGCCAGGCTCCAAGCTTACATTCGGAGTCTGTGTAATACTAGCTGGGCTTGCCCTCACCACGTTGCGGCCTGGTGAAATCCTAGTACTTAGAGAAGCCTCCTTTCTCATCCGCAGCACTTTAATTCTTCTTTGTTTTTCGAGCCTTGCAGTAATATCTCATCTGTTCAAATACAGAGCTAATGTGATCGAACGCCGCTTAATACTTCTATGCGTATTCAATGTCATCATTGCTTCAATATTTGGAATTCTCGATCTAATTAAACATAATACAACCTTACTTCCATTTGCCGGCTTTGAAATCTCATTTTTTATATTATTCATTCTCAGCACTTATACTATTGTGCGGCACTCCCCAGCTCGTCTGCAATTCTTTTTACATAGCTATGTTGCGGGTATAGTAGCACTGGAAATTGTTACATATTTCCAGGATCAGTCACTCTATGGAAGCTGGTATGAAGAGCTTGAATCCTTCATCTTTCCCGGAGTACCATCGGTTCTGAACACTAATACCTACGCAGTTATGCTTTCCATTGGATGGGCTGTCTGTTGCTATTTAATTACCAGGTATAAATACTCATTCCTTAGTCGAAATCTATTATTAATTGGAATTCTATTTCTGTTTACTCGTGCGGCTTCTTTGGGGTCACGCTCAGCGGTAATAAACTCCATCTTTGGCGTATTATTCGCCCTAATCTCCTTCCGAACTCTTAGTAGAAAAATAATTCTACCATTAATTCTCGGGGGCCTAGCTATGACGACATATACGATTTTAAACCAAACAGACCTCTACGTACCAGAACCTCATAACGTAGATCTCTGGTTGGATAAGGATTTGCGATCTGAGTATTCCGATAAAGCCCGATTAGACACTGCCAAGATCAGCATTGAAGGAATATTGAGTTCAGGTTTTTTAGGTCAAGGATATATCAAAGCTATAGAAAACAACAAGAAAGCTAATTTGCCAATCGGGGAACACAACCAGTTTCTACTTTTTACCAATATATATGGAATCTTTTTTATCCTGGCATTTTCTCCGCTAATCCTGCTCTCTATTAAACACTGCCTAGCTAATCACCAAACTAGGCCATTAATTTTTCCTTTAATCGCCTCATACATTGAAGCCTGCCTTGGTGGCTTCTTTAGCTACTATTATATGAGCATTTGGATCATCATTGTACTCTCAGAGCATGCATATTTAGCTATTACAACATCTCCAAATCCTCAAACAACAAGCTAAAAGATCTGATACTCCAACTCTTTACAATGAGATCCTAATATTTTATCACTTATTACAACTACCTCTACCACACAGTTCTGCCGCCATCCGCTGCAACTACAGCACCATTCATGTATGAGGAGGCTTGTGAGAGCAGAAATACAACTGCTCCCATATATTCATCCTGTCTAGCCATCCGTCCTAGCGGAATTAAATTAGTTAACTTTTCTACAAATTCAGGCTTCTGTGAGTTAGCAACTCCGCCTGGGCATAAGACATTCGATCTGACATTCTTATCAGCCCAGTAAGTTGCTAAATACCGAGATAATCCGATCAATCCATGTTTAACGACTGAATAGGTTACAGGCTTTACAGGCTGTTCATCCGCGGTCAAACCTTCTTTCCGATAAATACGCTGATCTGGTGCGATCAATCCAAGATCAGAGGCAATATTTAATATAACTCCTTTATTTTGCTTAGCCATTTCGGCACCAAATATTCTAGAGCATATCAACGCCCCGGTCAGGCCGACTGCGATATCAGCCTCCCACATCTCAAGTGGAAACTCCTCTAGGCGCGAGTAACTTCCCGGCTTGTCACGAAGCTTCGGATTATTAGCAGCGTTGTTGATTAAGCCATCAATGCGCTTGTATCTCTTGAGTAGAGAGTCACAGACTTCTTTAACCTGATCAGCCTTTGTTATATCACACTTAAAACCCAGAACCTCCCGTCCATAGTTGTCTGTAAGTCTTGCGCTAACCTCCTGCAAGGCATCTTGTTTAACATCTAGCAATACAGGCACAGCTCCAGCCTCAGCTACAGCTTCGGCATGTTTTACTCCTAAGAGGCCAACAGCTCCGGTTATCACTACAATCTCATCTTTTAACATGAATCTGTCTAGTACTGTGCTCATATTAGAAACTCCTCGAAAGTCCGCCATCGACAACTAGACAGCTGCCCGTAATGTAAGATGAAAATGATGAGGCTAAAAATACAACGGCAGCCGCCACCTCCTCCGCTCTTCCGAAACGACCAAGTGGTACGTCCCTTTCGATAGATACGCCCTTGCTTGGATTCTCCTTTAATATCTCCTCCCAGCGCCCGCCCGGAAAAAGAATGTGCCCAGGGGCAACTGCATTAATACGTATTCCATCAACCGCAAGCTCAGCAGCTAAATTCTTAGCAAGCGCTATCACTCCGCTCTTAGCAGCACTATATCCAAGCGGAGCAGTGCTACGCTCAGTTCCTGCAATAGAAGAGATCAGGACTATTTCACCAGATTTATGCCTTCTCATTGCCGGCAAGAAACACTCTAGTAACGAGACAGTACTCATCAAATTCAGCTCTAGCATTCTTCTAAATTCTGTGGCACCGATCCGTTCCTTTGATTCAGCTTTGCCTGAGCCTAAATTTGCTACCAATAGATCTACCTTACTGTATTTTTCCTCTATAAATTTCAGCGCCTGCTTCTGTGATTCTAGAACTGCCATATCTCCCTGAAAGGCATTAATTTGAGACGGCCATTCTGCTCTGAGCTCATTTACTGCTAACTCTAGCTTACTTTTATCACGACCATTAATCACGACCTGTGCTCCACATGAAAGCAGCAGACGTGCAGTTGCAAATCCTATCCCTCGAGAGGAGGCGGTAATAAAGGCTACTTTTCCATCTAGATTAAACTTCATGCTAACTTTATCCCTCTTCTCACAAATTCAATCTGTTGACCTACAGTCTCAAGCTCTTTTCCATCCTCTCCACGAGCTGCCTGTAGTATCAAAGAACCAGCGTAACCAAGCTCTCTTATTTTTTTAAAAAACATAGGAAATTTTACATCCCCCGCTCCTAGCTGCACTGTTTTTCCGTTACGAGGGCGATCTTTAATATGGATGTTGGAAATATACCCACCTAAGATATCTAGCTCATCTTCGAGATCATATCCCAGTGCAGCTGAATTTCCTGTATCATAGTTGGCCTTAATAAATGGCGAATTCAACTCTAAAAGAAAATCCAAGAACTCAGGTGCTGGGAGATCCATCTCTAGGCCAATCACCACCTTACTGCTCTCTATCTCTGCAAGAGATGCACGTAAGAAGTTCTGCACAAGAACTCGTTGCTCTGCTGTCTGAATCGAAGAGTTATCTACAAACGGGATCTCTATACTACGAACTTTCAGAAGGCCAGCAACTCTTAGCAACTTACTAAGGATCTGCCGCGATTCAGGGTTATTCCAGATCGGATCGCGCAGAAAGAAATCAGCTAAAATATGATTTGTCCGAATTGCGTGTCTTTCACTGAGCAGAGCAATGCGGCTTATACCGGACTCACTCCACAGCGGATTTTCCTGAAAACGATCCCGATCAAAGATTAATTCAATTTCGTCAAGACCTAGCTCCTGTGCAAAAGAGAACTCAGCTTCCCAGTTCTCAAACGGGAAAAACTGAGTGCCTCTTCCTCGGGAAGGTGTCAACCGTCCCTGCATTAACCCTAATGTTATCACAGCGCTACCCCTTCAAATCATCTTTGGAGCCGTAAAATGCTGGCGGGGTAATTCCCTGCTCCGCATACTCCTGATGCCAACCCTTAATTTGACGCACTATATCTATACCTACATTCTGACTCCATTTATCAAGAAGTCTTTTTGTTGTTAAGCCGACTCTGCCATCACCTATTGGCTGACGCATCCAGGCAGTGATAGGCATAATGCAGAATGGTGTAGCAGTCGCAAAAGCTTCATCTGCTGTCAGTACATCGTAGGATTCTAAATTTGTCTCTTGCCAATCTAGGCCTAACTCAGCTGCTAACTCAAATATATATGCTCGGCTTATACCTCTAAGAATATTACGAGGCTCTGGTGTCAAAAGTTTTCCATTTTTGACGATGAAAATGTTATAGCCCGGACCTTCACTTATAAATCCATCAAGATCGAGCATGAATGCCCAATTATGTTCACCTGCATATTTGGCTGCTTCAAGTGAAGCCTTTTTATAATGGAGTCGGCTTCTATTCTTAGCTTTTGGATCAAGACAATGTGCAGGAATTTGTCGTTGCGAGACGACTACGCCGTTAACGCCAGTATCAAAACTTGATGCCAACGACGTGACCGTCCAACGTAACGGGAAATCAGCGATGATGAGGTTCCCGCCAGCAGGCGCTACTCGATCAGCGTATATTGAACCAAGTCCACGCGTAATCTCAATTAACAAACGATGCTCATCATCGGGACGGAAGGATGGCTGGTTTGCTTTAATAGTATCATGGCAAAACCCCTCTAACTCATCGAGCGTATACTTTACCTTGATCTCTGCATACTTAGCAGAATCAAGCAGCCGCACTAGATGCTCACGAAGTTTAAATTGCTGGCGCTTGAAAGAACGAGTCATCTCAAAAACCATATCACCATACATGAGGGCCGAATCATAGATTGAGACTCTTGCTTCATGTTCATCGATCAACTTGCCATTCCACCAAACTACCCGTCCATTTTCTGACATAATTAATCCCTTAAATTCAGTAAATTTGAATATTCTAAGCCGCACAAGTCTTCACATACCTCGCGTGCTACACCATATCCACCATTCGAATTTAGAATATACTGTGAAATTTTCTTGATTTGCGGATGTGCGTCGGCAGGACAGGCGCGCAGGCCTACTAGCTGCATTGGCTCATAATCATTAAGGTCATTTCCAATATACAGCACATCTGCTAAAGAAACTTTGGCATTCACACAGTAATCCTTTAAGGCCTGAGCTTTGTCTCTGATTCCTTGCAGACATGGAATTTTTAATTTTGATGCACGAGCACTAACAACTTCATTTTTCTCTGTTGAAAGTATCAAGACCGCCTGCTTAGCCCAACGAAACATATCAAATCCAAGCCCATCGGCACGACTGCAAAAGACCGCCTCCTTTCCGTCTGAAAATACAAGCACACGGTTGTCAGTAAGCACACCATCAAAATCAAAGACTATTAATGCGGGCCTTACTTTCAAGTTCATAGAAATAGGTAATATAGTCAAATTAATCTAAAAAAGGCAGTAAAAAAACTAAGCAGCACTAACAGAACTCTTAACAAAATGGAGGAATATTTGAAAACAGAGCCTGCTCCTCAAAAACGCCACCCGTAGCCAATAACGCAGCTGCATCATAGCTGAAAGCCTAGCACCGTTGTCAAACTGATTGCGTACTATTGCTAAGGCCTCGCGTGTAGTACCAACCGTTCCAAATCCTGTAGTGTTACCAGAATGAATTCTATACCTTACTAATGGTCTGTCAATAAAATCGAAGCTATATTTTCGGCCTATTCTTAGGAATAAATCATACTCCTCACAGTACCTTAAATACGAATTAAAACCTCCTACCTCTCTAACTGCTGCAGTTTTCATCACAGCTGCTGCACAAGGAACAAAGTTACGGGAGGTTAGTAACCAACCAAAAACATCGCCGCGCCTCATCCTGTATCGCTCGGAGCCCTTCTCAAACGGCAACAAATTCTTGTCACAGAAATACATATCGGAATACACCAGTCCAAGCCCTTCGCCATCTTTTATTAACGCAACCTGCGCTGCGAGCTTGTCACTAGACCATGCATCATCACAATCTAGAATGGCAATCCACTCCCCTCTAACATGCTGCAATGCAAGGTTTCTAGCCTCTCCAAGCGGAGTATGTTGTGGCGCATAAAAATACCTGATGCGCTGATCGTCAAAACTTTTTACAATTGCCGCACTGTTATCGGTCGATTGGTTATCCCAGAATATTATCTCCCAATCTGTAAACGTCTGCGCTATGACACTCTCAATGGCTTCACGGAGATATAAATCTGAATTGTAACAATTCATTAAGACTGAGATGAATGGTGCTACAGATGTTGACATGCTATTCACAAATAACGGAATTGCTCATTAACTCCGGGCCTGTCTGAGCGCAGCTCACACCCTGGGGCAGCCGCTGTCTGCCCCTACGATTTTACCCAGACCTTATGATCAATTACAAATTAACTACCCAATCGCCTGTTTTTCCGAGCTTTCCGGCCTATTGTAGTATGAATAATAGTAACGATTATAGTAGTAGTAATCACCACTATTCACATTTACATCATTAAGTATAGTTCCAAGTACCCTCGCACCAACTGCTTGCAATCTCTCCTTGGCATCTTTAATTACCTTTTTTGGAGTCGAGGCTCCTTTGATCACCAATACAACTCCATCTACATGCCGAGATAGTACTACAGAGTCAGTTACTGGAAGAATGGGAGGTGAATCTATAACTACATAATCAAACTGCCTTGCCAAAACTTCGATAAGATTTGCCATCTCGATTGAGCCAAGTAGCTCAGCTGGATTAGGCGGAATACATCCTCCTGGCAACAAGGTAATTCTTTTCACTCGATCGAGAATATATACCTCCTCTAAAGTACGCTGCCCTGTCAGTACATCAACAAGCCCTGGCAGTTGCGGATCGAAATTAAAATACTTATATACACTCGGCCTGCGCAAATCGGCATCAATTAGCACTACCCTGCCACCAGCGCTTGCTAAACTAGCAGCCAGATTGATTGAAGAGGTTGTTTTTCCTTCCGCCGACTGCGCTGAAGTAATCAACAGCCTGCGTGGCGGCTCACCTGCCTGTGAAAGCAGAATGCCTGTTCTAATTGTTCTATAAGCCTCTGATGCCAATGATTTTGGATTACTAAGATATACGATAGGGAGCTGTTCGCTGTTTGCCATAGATGTAACAGTTGGAGGGGTACTTACAGGCGGATTTGCCTTGCTCTGACTAGCAACGAGCTCGGGGTCCTTTTCCATGGCAATAATATTACTTAATAGTTTAGGTAATCCCTGCTCCTCTTCAAATGAAGGTACTACTCCTAAATTAGGAAGCTTTAGAACATTTACAAGATCTTCTGGTGTGCGAATCGTATTATCAAGATAGTTAATAAGAAACGCTAAGCCTATTCCCAGCGCTGCTCCGGATAACAACCCTATAAAAAGCATTAACTTCTTACGTGGAAAGCTGGGCACGATCGGTGTTGTTGCATAATCAACTATTGAGACGTTTGAAGCATTACCCTCCACTGTAAATGCCGTCTCTTTTATCTGTCTTAAAACACTCTGCAATAGCTCACGTGAACTAGCAAGCTCCCTTCCAAGTACATTATACTGCACCTCTTTTTTTGATAATTCAAAAGCTCTACTTGTCTGTTGTTCGACTTCTTCCTTAAGAGATCTCTCTTCTTGCTCAAGTGCAGAGGCTTTTGCCTTTAATCCATTTACAATCTGTTGCCGCTGAATTGCAATTGACGCTCTTAGGTTTTTAATCTGTGCATCAAGCTGTAACATGCGTGGATAACTAGATGTAAACTTTGACGCCAATTGCCCGCGCTCGGCCTCAAGTTTGACAAGCTCCGATCTCATGTTCTGAAGAGAGGCATCATCAGAACCAGCTGAGTCCTTATCCAAAGCAGAGACAGCCTCTTTATATATGTTCTCCGCCTCTATGCGCCGTGCTGTCGTATCTGTAAGCAGCCTATTTAGCTGTGACATCTTCTGTACAGTCACATTCTCATCCTTATTCACTGCTACTATTGAATTAGCCTCAGCATATTCTGCCATCTCCCTTTCCAGATCTACTACCTTCTCTCTGAGCTCATCTGCTTGAGCCCGTAAATAGGTAAGTCCTGCTGTCTGCTGTTGAATTCGAGAGTCACGCACCCAGTCTATGTATGTCTGTGCATGTTTATTGGCTATCATAGCAGCCGCCAAAGCACTCTCCGACGAGGCTTGCACAGTAACCAGTGATGTTCTTCTAACTGGAGTAACTTTAATTGCATCTATATAGTTGCTTAATATTCGTATCGGAGTTTTATATCCGGAAATAGTATCGACCTTATCCTCAGCTCTGTGCATAGCTGAAAAGAGTTTTCTAACATGAGAGGCCTTGTCTTCATCGCTGAAAAGCGCCCTGATCTTAGGGTCTTGCATTACACGATCAGCAAGTGAGTAACTTGTTATCTCCTGTATCTGCGTCTCTAGGTAGCCTGTCTCCTTACTTTTCTGCTGTAACAGATCCTCGATCTTTGTCTGGGTTAATATCGGCTCATATGTGCTGATTCTAAGCTTACTAGTAGAAGTGTATATCGGTGTTACTGTGAAGGCATATATCAGCATTACTAAGCCGACTAAGAGTGTCGATGCCAAGATAATAACACGATATTTATAGACTACTCGCCAATACTCCCGTATCTCCACCTCCGATAAGAGTGAATGAGAATTCTCTGCTGTAGGAACAGCGTGCGCTTGGGGCAGAGGACGAACATGTTTCGCTGGCAATATATCTGTCATAAACACACTAGGGCGCTAAATTTACAGAGCCGCCAATTCCAAAGTTAATTACCCTTGTAAATCCATCAAAC
Source organism: uncultured Bdellovibrionales bacterium (assembly GCA_964556665.1). Taxonomy (GTDB): domain Bacteria; phylum Bdellovibrionota_C; class UBA2361; order UBA2361; family CAZKXU01; genus CAZKXU01. The sequence continues at coordinate 13,299 of CAZKXU010000079.1, forward strand.
GTATCCTGTGCTAAACGGCGATCCGAATCGGAAGGAACCCTTACAAGATCGCCTGAGCGCAGGACAACATCCGGCTCATCTCCAGTTGCAATTTTTTCAAGGTCAAGAATGAGCCTGCCTTTTTCACCTCCTCCGAGATCCCTTACTACCTCGATCTCATCTACCTTTGCTCCATAAGTAATCCCTCCTGCAGCAGCCAGAGCACCTAACAATGTCATACGCTTAACTAGTTCATATGCGCCTCGACTTTGAACCTCTCCATCAACCATCACCTTTCCCAACTCTGGCACAATAATCATATCGCCGCCGCGCACCGGTATTTCAAGCGGAATGCCACCATTGCTGCCAAGCACATAATCAAGGGGTATTTCAATTCCTGTGCGCGCCATGCTGCTCTTCTGATAAGAAGCAAATGCCAGCCGCGCCTTGGCCTCTGCACCGCTAGCAGCCTGAATACCTGAGCTCTCTACAGGTACAAAATATATAATATTACCGCCACGTTCTACCACTCCGCCAGCCTCGGCTAGAATCTCTTGAATTATATTAGAGCCTTTCTTTAAAGGATAGGTGCCGGGCTTGGCAACAGCTCCGCTTACTGCAATTTTTTGAGCTGCGTATAATGTAACAAAAACAGAGACCTCTGGGTTTTTAACATAGGTTTTAAGCCGCTCGGTTATAGCACTATCAAGCTCAGACTCGGTAAGACCTTTTGCTGGAACTGCTCCTATTAAAGGCAATGCTAGATTGCCGGACTCCATCACCCGCGCCGATAAATTGAGCTCTGGTACATCAAATACACTAACTTCGACCTCATCCTGTGGACCTAAACGATAAGTTTCATCCCGATTTTCTTTTGTAGCACGATCTTTTATTAGCTCTAAAACTTTCTCCTTCTGCCGCTCCTCAGCCAGTTTAAAAAACTCCTGCTCTTCGGAGATTGTCCTAACCTGATGCCCCATCGAACGCGCTTCAGCAATTAGCTGTGACCTGGGTTTGGTTATACTTCGGGTAGAGCAACTGATGAGAGTCAGAAGACTTAGTAATAATAAAAATCTGCACTTCATAGCTATCTAATATACCGCAAATTTGTTAGCTGTAATACTGAGGAACAGGCAAAGGATAGGCTTCTACGCTTAAGCAAACTGTACCCACCGCAATGCTTCATTTCAATAGTCTCATCACGATCTCCCTTTTCAAGTATTGCCGCATCCTCAGCGAATAGAAGATCTATAGTCCCCATTCGTAACGCTGTCAAACCATGTTCGGCATCCGAGAATGAGCGCACATTGACCTTTGCAGGGGCATTAGAATTCGAACTTTGCCACTTAACTAGTGCCAATGAATAACTGCTGCCGAGCTTATACCCCGCAACCTGATATGGTCCACTGCCCACGATATTACTCCCCTTTCCAAAATCCTCAGCGAATAGATGCGCCATCTGCGATGAGTAGACAGGGCATTCTCGCAGCTGCCCAAGAAGCCCGTGAAAGCTATCTTCAGAGAGACGCTGCTTCAGTCCAATCTCAACCCATTCTTCATAACGGTCTAGAGGATTTCGAAGAGAGTCAGCTTTAATGTAATCTATCTGGGTGGAGTTCGATAAACTTTTACACTGCTGTAGACTGTTGGTCACATCCTTAGCACGAATATCCGTGCCATCCTGGAAAGAGACTCCGTTTATGATTCGCAGACGTAAAAATCGACCCTCCGGGCTAATCTTAATTAGATCAGCCAAATCAAGCCTGACCTCATGCTCGCTATACTGCTGGGGCGCAACAAGTGTCCTTCCCAACGCAGAGCGCACTATAAACGTTAGTGGATGAGTATCTGAAATTAAATTTATGTCTCGTGAAAAAGGCGGAACACCAATAGTAATCTCCTCCGCTGCTGCGCTGCAAAGCAGGGAAGACATGAGTGCTAGGATAATAAAGGTAAACTTAGGTAATTTATCCATACACCCGCAACATATACTCCAATTTATTAACGAAACTTCTCATTCTAAGCGCACCGGATATATGCACCTTCCAATACTTATGCTGCTGCCTCTCTGGATAAAGCTGCACAAGAGAGCCGCTTCCTACGATAAGCACCTCAGGATCATTGAGATAACGAAGCTCACTCCAATTCTGATTATCATCACTTACTAAGATCTTAATTAAATTTGGATTTAACGCTGGCACCTCCTGCTCAGATTGCAGTTCAATCAATGTAGCTTGAGCATTGCCAACCATATAGAATCCTAGACTCGGATAATAGTCATCTAAATTGACTATTTCATTCATATTCCAATGAACTAAAGGCGATGTAGTTGCACGCGTATCTCCATGCTCATAGGCCCGCACGATCTTCTGCTCGTTCAAGGCTGCACGACGACTAAGCAGATCTGCCAACTTGGTATTCCCAATGGTTTCCTGATAGTGCACCATTTCGTTATCTACTCTTTTTCTAACATCATCACTAGCACTAAAGTTTGCCAATTCCGTCAACCATAACCAGCGTACTTCAGGCTCAACTTCATTCGTATCAACATACATCAAGCTACTTTCCAAAGCCTCTATCTGCAAAGTGCTCAGTGCCTCTCTGAATTCCACAAAAGCACCTGGGTCCCACTCCCTAAAGAAGCGCGCCCACTCATTGACCTGAGGGAATCTTGCTGGAATGATTGCGGTCAAATCCTCAGCATTACTAATCTGTGAAAATATGAAGCGCTTTTGATCGATTGTGGTAGAAGTATTGTAGGTAAGTACCTTTTTAAAGAGGCTATAGGCCATTGACTTGTTGCCCGACCAAAGATAGAGCTGTGCAGATGCAAATGTAACATCAAGATCTACTGGATCTCCATTCAAGGCAAACTTAATTGCTTCAATATAATCTCCAGAAGTATTGGATTCATCACATCTGGCCCCTCCTAGAAGCTGCCTCAGACTGGCCCAGGCCACTAAATATCTACCTTTAGTCGGCTGATGCGCTAGCGCCGCTCCGACATGGGAAAGTGCCTTACAATAATATTGTATGCTAGCGCTGGATATCTCATTACCTTTAGCTAAACTTCTATAGACTCTGGCCAGTAATATTTCAGTTTCTGCTGCAGAAGCCATCGATTCCTGGGCCTGTTTTGCAAAGGTGAGCTCAGATTGTCTCCTTACCGCATTATTAGGCACATTTTCAGAGTTACGAAAATACGAACGTGCTCGATCGTATGAGATCGTGGCTTTAAACTCTAGGAGCGCCGATAGTATGGACAATACGGCTACAACTGAAAAAGTAATTTGATAGAATGAAGACATTGGCAGAGTAGTTTATAGCATAATCGAGCCGTAGGGACTAGCAATTATACTAAATGACAAAATAACGTACCGTTATTTTGTCTGTCGGCCTTTGACCATCCGTGGCCAA
>CAZKXU010000080.1:0-16686 GCA_964556665.1 uncultured Bdellovibrionales bacterium
CTGGGGCAACGCTGCGCGCTATACGTGAAAAAACTTATTTGGCGAAGCACTAGGTTAATGCCTGCTCTATATCCTGAATAAGGTCATTAATATCCTCGATCCCTACTGAGAATCTTACTAGGCCATCTCCTAATCCATTTTTCTCTCTGATCTCTTTCGGTATCTTCTGGTGAGTCATGCTAGCAGGATGCTCGACCAGTGATTCAACAGCGCCTAGGCTCTCTGCCAAGGTGATTATTTTAAAAGAGGTAATAAGCTTTTTTGATTCCTCTATACCAAGCTTAAAATAAACAGAGAGCATGCCACTAAACCCGCTCATCTGTTTTTTGGCTATCTTGTGCTGCGGATGACTTGCTAGCCCGGGATAGAGAACGCGCTCAACTTTAGGGTGCTTCTCAAAGTATTGAGCAAGCTCAAGTGCATTTTTCTGATGGCGCTCCATTCTAAGTGAGAGTGTTTTTATACTGCGTCGCATCAGAAACATTGAGAACGGATCGATGTTTAAGCCAAGTGATTTGCGTGCAAAGTCCATCTGTTCACGCACCTTGGAGTCGTTTGAGATAACTACGCCACCGACATAATCAGAATGCCCGCCAATATATTTAGTAGTGCTGTGTAGCACTATATCTATTCCAAGCTTTAATGGATTCTGAAAGTAGGGGGATGCAAAAGTATTATCTACCGCTGTTAAGGCACCGTATTTTTTCGCTAGTGTACTAAGTGCTGATAGGTCGTATACGGTTAAGAGCGGATTTGTCGGAGTCTCAATGTAAAGCATTGCGCAGCCAACTTTTAATGCTGTTTCTACGGCATTAAGATCGTTTAAATCGATCTGAGTAAATGATATTCCCCAACGTTCGAAAAACTGTTTGAAAAGTCTGTATGTTCCACCATAAAGATCGGTTGGCATTATGACTTTGTCCCCAGCTTTTAGCAGAGTCATCAGAGCAGTCATGGCTCCAACTCCTGAGGAAACAACCGTAGCGAACTCGCCTCCTTCAAGCGCTGCTAGTGCTTCTTCAAGTTGATAATAATTTGGGTTCATGGAACGACCGTAGTCGTATTTGAACTTGCCAGGGTACTCCTGAGCATAGACTGCGCATTGTGAGATTGGCTCTATTAAAGCACCAGTTAAGGGGTTAGGGCTACAGCCAGCATGCACAGCGCGTGTCGTATAGCCTAATTTATTATTCTTATTACTATTACTCATTCTTATTTAGTTATTGAATGATATAAATATTGTTCAAAAGCACTTAACTTGCAGGCACCTTGAGCTTCTATGCCGGAATAAAAATCAGCAACTTCGCCGTAGGTGGCCCCTTTACTTTTTAACAGATTATTAGGGGAGTCCGCCACTACACTTTTAATGTATCCGGGAGCTAGGACTACTGTACAATCACCGCTAACACGGGCCTGAGTGCTTTCAAGGAAAGCCTTTATATTCTCCGTATACGGATCAAAGAATTTAGCTTCATGGATAATCCGTCCAAATTCATCAGCGAGATATCTTTTCCCAAAGGTTTGAGCCTGGGTTAAGGTAAGCTTTTCTAGGGTGCGATGGCTTTCATAGAGAATATCGGCTGCCGGTGATTCATATGCTATGCGTGCCTTTTTACCGACTATAGATGTGCCGATGTGGTAATGACGGCCAACGCCAAGTTTATTGCCTAGAAGAGTAAGCAGTTTAATGACTGCACGCGGATTGCTGGCCTGGCCGTGATCTGACTCAGCTGAGATCGGCAAGCCACGCTCAAATTTAATATTAACTGTAATTTCATTAAAACCTTTTTCAGGGTGGTTGTACCAGGCCTCCTCAGGTATCAGAGTCTCGGAGGTGTGTGTCTCTTTGCCGCCGATAGAGATACCCCAAAGCCCTACGTTGTAAGAGTAAGAGGTATTTTTACTCTCTACAGGAATACCTTTGTTCAGTAAATACTCGGTCTCCTGCTGGCGACTAAAGCCAAACTCGCGCACAGGTGCCAGGCATTTAATTCTATTTTGTCCAAGAACATAGCTTACTAGGTCAAAGCGGTATTGATCGTTTCCTGCGCCGGTTGAGCCATGAATAATATAGTCGGCGCCAAGTTTTAAGGCTAACTGTACTGCGTATTTCCCCTGTACAAGTCGCTCAGCCCCGACGCAAAGCGGATAGCCATCCCGTGAAACATTGCCGTAAATAAGATACTTAATTATCGAATTAAAATACTCCTCTTCACCATCGAGGGTATGATGCTCCTCTGCTCCAACCGCTTTTGAGCGAGCCTCAATTTTATCTAATTCAGCCTTATTAAAACCCCCAGTGTTAACAGTTGCAGTAATGATTTTTTGCAATCCGTATTTCTCACGGCAGAAGTTTACAAGAAAAGAGGTATCTAGTCCCCCGGAAAATGCTACTAAGCCTATTTTTGTTGTCATATATATCAAAGCCTTGGCACTAAGACTGGGACCGCGGGCATCTTGCCCGCAATCGATTTTAATTGTACTTCGTTGCGGGCTGGAAGCCCGCGGTCCCAGTAGTGCTTTATGTTATAATAAACTAATCTCGCAGACTAAGTCATCTCTAAAATTCTCAGATAAATCTGAGAGAGTTTAACTATAGAACTAATCTCCACCTGTTCATCGATCTGATGAGCCATTTCGGAGCAGAGACCAAACTCAACTGTTTCGATGCCTTTATCAGCAAAGAAACGGGCATCCGATGTTCCACCGCTGCATGAGAGCTCTGGAACAGCACCTGTGATCGCATGAATCGCAGCGCTTACTCTAGTGCAGAAAACTCCTGGCTTGCAATAAAATGGATGACAGCCACGACTCCATTCTGCTTCGAAGCGTAGCCCAGTCTTTGTCAGCTCAGCTTCAACAAGCTTAATAATATCATCACGTTTATACTGAGGAGAGAAACGGCAGTTAAAGTTTAGATCAAAGTAGCTTGGTGTAGCGTTGCCAGCTGTGCCGGCGTTAGTATTAAGTGCTGTTATCTGTAGGGAGTTTTCAGGCCACCCCGGTAATGTGTTAGGGAAGGGCGGTTTAGAGAGGGCAAGTAGTGCTGTTAATGATTTTTCTAGAGGGTTTATAATCTTATCCGGATAAGCCGAATGTCCCTGCTTTCCATGTATTCTCACCTTGGCAGAGACGCTACCCCTTCTTCCTACTTTTAACGTGTCGCCTATGTCATGCTCCGAGGTTGGCTCACCTACGAGCGCAAAGTCAATCTTGATGCCCCTATTGTTTAGTAAATTTAATATCTCTTCTGTGCCATTTGCAGCAGTTTCCTCGTCACCGGCGATAACAAATCCGATTCCAAAATTAGGTTTAGGTTGGGATTGTAAAAAGAGTTTTGCTGCGACTGCAAAAGCGGCTATGGCGCTTCGCATATCAACAGCACCGCGACCAATTATTATTCCATTATTAATAGATCCCTTAAACGGCTCGACACTCCACTTGTCAAGCGGTCCAGGTGGCACGACATCGGTATGGCCTGCAAAGATAAACTGTTGGGCTTTAGGGTCGTTAGTTGCCCAAAGGTTGCTGCAAGCAGTAGATCTTATTATCTCGCAACTAAAATCTAGCTGCTTTAGGTAGCTACTAAGGATCTCAATTGCCCTAAGATGACCAGTTGGCTCCGCACCGGCCTGAATGAGCTCTTGGCAAAAAAGAGAGAGTTCACGTTCTAAAATTTTATCACTCATATAGCTTGCTCGGAAAGTTAGGTGACGCTCAATGAAATCCGCCACCGCTAAAGCTACGGCGGATATATATCCCACATAAAACTTAGCATAGCAGTGCTATTTTACCAATTCCAGTCAGTAAGCCTAATGCGCAGGTGATCGTTTGAACATTTATATGGTAATCTATTGATTTACCCTTTTGAAGTGCCAACTTTCGCACTGGCCAAAATAGTTACTCTGAGCATTTCTCAAGCCCTTAATCGATGCTACATTCTGGTTTAAATGAAAAGATATAGCATCTTCGCACTGATCCTATTAGGTATTGCTTTTAGGATTACCGGAATATTTAATGACCTATGGCTAGACGAGCTTTGGTCATTTGAGTTTGTAAAAGCCTCACACTCCTGGCTGGATATCTTTACCAAATTTCATCACGACAACAATCACTACCTCAATACGTTATTTATGTATCTAATCGGCCCGCAGGGCGATTGGTATTACCGCTTGCTTTCTTTAGTAAGCGGGGTAGGAGGACTAGTTATGCTCGCCTCGATATGCGAGACACGACGCAGTCATTTTATGACTACGCTTCTCTATTCCTGCTCATATTTACTAGTACTATATTCAACTGAGGCAAGAGGATACGGGCCACTTATTTTTTTCCTGCTGCTAGGGTATTGTTCACTATTTCATTTCATAGAAAGGGATCGCCTCTCCGATCTTTTTCTCTTTAACTTAGCAGTAGTATTGGGTACGCTGTCGCACCTTAGCTTTATTCAGTTCTATATCGTCGCTTTTGGCATCTCCTTTGTTGTACTATGCCGTAAACGGTTGCTGCGCTTTATTAAGCTACACACCTTTCCAGTCATTTTCATGGCGCTGCTACAGGATCTTTATCTGCCTATAGTCTTAGGGAGTGGACCACGCTTTGGATACTTAGATGAAGCTCTAAATGCGTTACTGCTTCTCTCTGGCATGCCTAGATTCTCTACCAGTATCCCTTTTACCATTTGGCTCGCAGTGGGTGTCGCTTGTTTTGTAATTATAGCTGCTCTAATTGAGATTGGAATCAGATATAAGCAGAAAAAAGCGGAGGCTCTCTTCCTAGCTGGCGTTATCTGTCTGCCAGTTATTCTTGTTCCACTTTTGCAGCCCAGGGTGATATTCGTCCGATATTTTATGGTCAGTATACTTTTTCTGCTTCTGCTTCTTGGGAGTTTTTTTGCCCGTCTTAGTCTCCGTGGAGTATTCGGTAGGCTGATAGTCAGCGTTGTGCTGTACCTCTATCTTTTCGGAAATTGCGGATATCTCTTGAATTTTTTCAAGCATGGCAGAGGAAACTACTCGGAGATCCTACAATATATCGATCGTAATTCACCTAAAGGTGAAGTCATCTCGATAGGCAGCGATCATGATTTTCGTAACGGAGTTATGTTCTCATATTACAGTGAGAAACTTGGTCTAAAAGGCAGGATGAATCTATTGACTGAGGATGAGCTTAATAATGTCACACCATCCTTTTTTGTAAAACAGTCTCAGGATAGATATTTCGCGCCAGAGCAGGCGATTGTGATATCAACTGGGCGTTATGTCTTAAGGCAGGTTGTTCCGTTTGTAGCTGAATCAGGTTTTACCTGGATGGTGTACGAGCGGGTAGGACAGTAGGGCTACTTCTACTTAGCCGGCATAGCAAAGGTGCTCTCAATTCTGATGCTGCTTTCTTCAACTGCAGCTCGGCTGATCATCATCCCATACCCTTTCAATTTTGCTACACTCTCCTTTGAGATCCCCTCGCTGCCGCCGCTAAACATCGCAAGGCTGCTTTGGAAAAGCTCAATCAGGTTAGCTACTTCTATAAAGTTAATATAATTAACTATGAATGATCCTGGTGCGTCGATAGTAGTACGTGCTGCTTCCGGCAGAGAAGCTAAGAGCTCTCCGCCCTGTAAACCGGATCCAAGAAGCTCGGATATTCCTTGAGAGGATGAGCAAAGTAGTAAAAAGTTACTTGTGGCTGCCATATACAGGCCTATGCCGATGGGGCTTTGTAGATATGAAACGTTATACCCTTGGATATCAGTCTCTGACCAGTCCGATAGGGGCAGGCCTGCCGAAAGCAACATTTGACCCAGGGAGCTTTTTGCCTCTTTAAACAAAGTTGCTACATCTGAGCTCTGCAAAGCGATAATTAGGTCAGGAAATGGATTACCTGTGGTTGCCTGTCTAATACCGATTGCTAATCCCTGGATCGAGTCAACGAAGGCAAGACGTTCGCGCACCTCTTTTTGCGCATCAGCTGGTATTTCAGAAAGACCGACAGCTTTAAGATTAGAAAGAAACTTTCCATTTAACCCAAGGTATCCGATGGTGTTTTTTGGGGCAAGTTTAAAGATCTGGTTGTTGATAGATCCGTTAAGTGTTGAGGTCCATCGTTTCTGGTCAGGGTTCTTAGGATCCAAGCTGACAATTAATTCTGAGTGCGGAGATTCGCGCATGCTTGCATTCGCTGCTACTGAGATAACAGGAAAGGAGTTGAGCTCTGCTTGTGTCGGATTATCCTTTGGTAGGCTTGCTTTTACTGAGTTAATTATTGCAGAGATATCTATGAACGCGAACGCTAGCCGTTGACTTGCTTCAGAAGCTCCCCAGTTTTGTATAAAGTCAGGATGTTCCAGTAGTTTTGGCGGAGCAGCTTTGCTAAATAGTTTCTCCACGATAGTAGCGCTTGTTCCGATGGCAATTTCATCACCGCTGTTCACAAAAATAACCTGCTTGATGCGGGAGGCCGGTGAGGTAGGATCAGTTACAGGTTTGATTTCAAAGCCTTCAAGAGTGCCGATTTTTTTCGGAGCTATACTTATTTGTTCATTTTCAAATAAGTTCTTAAGGGAGTTGAGTCTCTCCTTAAAATTAATCCCAGCCTTTGCTTTTAATAAAACACCTAGCTCTAGGCTCTCCGTATCGATTTTAGGAGCAATAAAGGCTACCGCAGCTGCGCTCGATTGGTTCTCTGCGGTGCTTGCGCTGAGGAGTCCAGAACGGTTAATTATATTTAATAATTTTAAATCATTTCCTTTCTCAGCTACCAATGATTGCCAATCAATCATCTGCTGATTGCTCCAGGGGCTCGTCCTATAGGACTGGAATCCAGCAGTCTCAAAATCAAGCAGCGTAAAGCCCAGTGTGTTTTCAGGGAGCCGTTTAACAAGCTCTAAAGGGTCCTTTGGTGCCTGTGGCTCTTTTTTTGAGCAGGCCGATGATAATATGAGGAGAGAGGTAAGGAGCGCAGTTATTAAGTGTGATTTCATCTTAAAAATCCACACCATACTCAAACAGGGATCGTTTCGTTGTATAATCGTATCTAAGCCGGAAGGAGTCTCCAACATTTATCTGCGGGTCAACTCCCTGTTTAAGATTGAACTCTAAATTTAGCTCAATCAATTTATCACCTTGCTTACTCTTAGAAACGGTCAGCTCATCCCCTCTGTCCTGAACGCTGTAACGGAAGAGGTCGCTAAAGTTTTTAACCGTGTTTTTAAATAAAGCATAGACAGGTTTAATTTCTGACTGATTGATAAGCTTAATCAGACTCCGTGCAGACTGTATAGCAAATGCCTTTTCAACAACTTTACGGGTGCGTTCAGGATCGATATCTAGTGGATCCCAGGGTGGCACCGCGTCTTCCTTTAACTTTCTAAGGTTTGCTATGGTTAAAGGATCGTAAAGATCTGTGTCTGAGGAGGTTGTCAAAATACGGTCGAATTCATCACCAACTGAGAAATCATAAGTACTTATATCTATACTACTTACGGTTGTCGAAAATCTCTTTCCTATACGGCGGCGCTGGGCACGCTGTGCTTCTAAATCTGAGATGAAAAAGCAGAGAAGGGAGCAGATGAGAAATATGGACTTAAAAGGGACTTTATTGAACGCTTTTACTAATTGGTCTAACAAAATCACCTCGTTAAAAAACAGTTAACAACAGATACACAGTTATAAGATGAACGGGTAACCTTATTTGTATCCGCGAATAGAGCCCTCTGTCTAGACTATTTCTATGATTATTCAAATATCTCTGTTTTAAGCTTTAAACCGATGGTTTAACGACTCGGTTGCTCGAAATAGGAGCCTTAAAATTTCCTCGAGCTTGCCCCTTTCACTGATTTCAATTAGTCGTCCGCGCTTTCCATTTTCTTTAAATAAAATCATTCCAGAGGCTACCAGGCTGCCTATGCATCCTTCCAATGAACTCTTTGAAGATGCTTCCGTGCGTGTAAGAGCACCAAGATATATTGCGGTTTTAAATTCCTGCTGAAGTCTGGCGATAAAAGCATGGTAGGGGACTGTATCAATACCATAGCAAAGAAGATTTTGAATAACCCAACTGTATGACTCTACGGCTCCATGCAGAAGCCAAGGGATAAAAAGGCCGCTAGCGCGATTCTTAAAGGTATAACCGTGCTCACACGGCACTAATATATCAGATTTAACGAGAGCAGAGAGGTCTGCATTTAAATCGGAGAGGAAATCTCCATCAAGCATATAGTCATACTTGAAGAGCTCAAAAAACTTTAATGCAATTGTAGAGGGAGGTGAGTCGTTCTGGCTTTGTTCTACCATTAATTCAACTAGCCCCTGCACCGCGACTGGAAAAAAGAGATGTACGACCCCATTTCTGTAAAAATCAGCCGTATAACGTAGCTTGCCAGGTATAAAAAATACCTCCTGACTAAGACAGCTTCCTACTTTGACTACCCCCCCTAATGTGATTCCGTTTATCAGGTACTCGCGTCCTTGAAGAAATGAAGTTAGGGCAGGGCTGAAATTTACAATAGAGCTATCTCGTAAAGCTAGGACGGAGACAAGTCTAGCTAGATTCTTTACTGAAGTAACTAACTCAGCACGGGAAAGTCCGTAACGTGGTGCCATCATTAGCGCGCTATACACCAAGCTGCTCAGGCTTATACATGCTCCTGATCTAATTTTCTGAGTTAATAAAGTTGCGAACGAAGATACCTGAGCTCTAATATCTTTGCGCTCAGGATCGGCTCCAAGAAATTGTGCAGCAGAGAGCGGCTCTCCAAAATTAATTACTACTTCACCATATTTTCGATCAAAGATCGAATGTGCACGCAGCAATGACCAGAGATTCTCTTTGATTTTTTTCTGTCCGGTATTTTCCGAGGCTAAGGTCTGATCCTCGATTACATTTTCATAGCTAATCGATACAGGTACAAAAAGTACATCTTTTCCAACGCCCTTAAGGCAGGCCTCGATTATGATGCGCATTAACCCGATCTTGGGTTGTAAAAACTTGCCGCTGCGACTCCTTCCCCCTTCGATAAAAAACTCCTGCAGGTGTCCGCGCTTGATCAGGTAGGTTACATAACGTTTGAAAACGAGGGCGTGGATGCGATCCTCGCGCGCCTCTCTTTTGACAAAATAACCTCCTACGCTTCGTATAAAAAAACCTGCTGGCCAAAAACTTAGATTATGGCCAGCGGCTACTAGCGGATGATTGAGGTTCGATTCATAGAGAATACGACCAAGCACTATGTAATCTAGGTGGCTTTTGTGTGATGGTACTAATACCACAGTATGTTCCCGTGCTGCCGAGGCGAAGCGCTCTAATCCCACTGTATTTATCTGTGAGAATAGGCGTCGGGTAATTACCCCCGCTAGCCATCCGATAAAATTAAAGATCGGATTATTAGGATTTGCAGCTAAGTTGTAGAAAGCCTTGCGTGCCAGAAAATATGCCTCTGACTGAGAAAGTCTCTGATTAGCTGCAAGGGTCATGAGGTTAGCTTTGAACTCCTCCCCGCCTAGCACAATCCGCTCCTGGGTACGTAGTGACTGGAATGGAGTGCCGCGCACGAGTTTTAAATTATTGTAAAATTCAAGTTTTAACGCGCGACGTAACTGTTGAGCTGAAGGTTGATTCATGCTTGAGGGCATGAAAAAGTCTCCGATCGTTAGTATAAGAAACTTGCGACTTAGAATAAGACCGATTGAGTGCAGTATGGATGGTTTAAAATCGATAGCACTTCTCACTGGACCTCGTCTAAAAAATACGTTAAGCGTGTAGAGCTTAGTGTCAGGAGAGTTACTACATAACTCAGAGAATAAACGATCAGCTGCCATGGCCGAATAGCTAAGTGCATTTGACTGTTCTGTTGTGAGATTTTCGACAAAGCTTATGGCTGGAAATCCGCAGCGCCTTGCTAGGGAGTAGAGTAATGAGTCTAGTACGATCGATCGATACTGTAGAATCAATATACAACTCTTAGGCTCAAGCTCTGCCAGTTTTGGTGGAACGGGGACATTCTTAAATAGTCGAGCTAAAGTGCTAACTATAATTCTACGGCTCAAGGACCAGGATGTTGTTAGTTTACTATGCATTAGTTTTACAGATGAAATGACACCTTTATAGTATTTTTCTCTATAACTATACTACGTATTAGATATGCTTTGAGTAGGGTGAAGCTTATGTGCCCTTGTAGTTTAGATAAATAGTTAATATAATTAGGTTTTTGTGGCAACTCCCGGTTCCAAGAAAGCTCCATCCGCAGGCTCCCTCAATCTTGGGTTGTCATCTCTTCTTGAGCGTGAGCTGCAGAGTGCTCCCCCTCCTGTTGAAGAGATCCCCACTCCTGCATCCAATACAAATCTAAATGAGCTTGAGAGACTATTTCAAGTAGGTGAATTTAGTCAACTTTCAGCATTATGTGAAGAGCGGCTTAAGAACTCTGATAACCAGGATGTTGAAGCGCGGCTTTGGTGGCTTGGAGCGGAGCTTAGGAAAGGGGTAGTCCCTATATCAATCCTTTATTCACCGTTGGAGGCAGTGGTAAGCGGATTGAGGAAGGATGGGGCGGGTACTAGCACACCACATTGTAAAATTGCAGGTAGGCTGCTTAGAGAGTTTGCAGCTCGATTACATGAGGGAGGCTCGCCTGAGCTCGCCTTAAGTGCGCTTGAGCATCTGCAGGCTTTAGATGGTTCAGCACTTGCGGAGCTTAAGAGTTTAGCTGGTCGGGAGCTGCAGCGACTTAAATCCGAGACTGCTTTTGGTGATGCCTTAGTGGAGCTTAATAGTTACAGAGAGCGGCTTCAAAAATATGCAGATGCAGCAGGAACAGATACTTTAATACCAACAGCTAACCCTGTCTCTGGAGCGGAGATCTCTTATCGGTCAATTCTGGTTGTTATATTTTTTATAGTTTTAGTGTTGATATATCGGCAGGAACTCTTGGACGCATACTCAGATCTTAAAGACCAACTCTTTCCAAAGCCAATCACTGCGTTGGTCACATCTGGAGCGGGGGCAGGTACTGTAGCTGCACAGCTGCCGCCATATGAAAGAGTTACAGCATTAACCAATCTGGATGAGCTGATTTACAACATTAAGGAGAAGGAGTCAGAGAAGCAGGCAGCGCAGGTTGGAAAGCAGGAGTCAGCAGGAGCAACACAGACTCTTGAGACGCCTGTTGCTGAGGTGCCTGTGAGTGTTACGGCTGTGCCAAAAATTGCTGCTAAGCCTAAAGAAAAGGTGAATACTGACTCACCACTTGAGACTGCCGAGGTAAGACGTGCACTAAAGGAGGGGGATGCCGATCTTCCGGAGAATAGATCTGTTTTTGATACAGATGTCTTAGGTCAGGGCATTGAGATTAAGCCTTTCCCGGAGCAGATCCCTTACCGTGTTATTGCCAAAACGTATATCTATTCTAGGCCCTCAGATAAAAGTGCGCAGATTAATACTATGTTAAGAGGCGATCAGGTTTACGTCGATGCAAAATACGGCCCTAACTGGTTGCGTGTAAGATCGCGGCTTGGAAGAGCAGGCTTTATTGATGCGCGGGATGTGGTGGAGGCTAGATAGAGATTACGTATTAAGTTGCCAATTTAATGAACTTAACCTTTCTTGTGACCTGTGGAGTAGTAGTAGGGGTATCTTCATATACTACTACGAGAGAGTCACCATCTAAGATCGCGTCAAAGTTGTTTCCAGTGCCTTCACTAAGATCAGTACGCTTTGCGATTAATTTACCGGTAAGATCTAAGAGGTGGATCTGAAGTTTGAGGTCAGCCATGCCAACAGCTATTACTGACTTTTTCGAGGTGCGAAGTACTTTAAACGCTCCAAGCATCTGGCCTTTCTGCTCAGGATGATAATAGAACTGTTGCTGAAGCTGCCGGTCGAATCCAGCAATCCTAAACCCATCTGCTTTCATAGGCATTGAACTTGTGGCTATGACACCTAATTCATCAACGTATATGCCGCCCCAGAACCCTTCAATCTCAGCTGCTTTCGTTACCTGACCAGAAACGTCGCACATTGCAATATTAATAAGCATTTGTGGAGCAATGCTCATTAGTGGTACTTCTTTTTTAGATAGGTAGGTGGCAAAGAGGTTTTTGTTTACTTCATCATACGCCGCATCGCCTGCTACCCTGGCTTCAATAGGTAAAATACAACTCTGAACTTTAGTCGGCTCCGCTTTGCCTTCTTCTCTAAATAGAGCTAGCTCTTGACCAGAAAATTTAAAAAAATTGGGCTTTGTTTTCTCAACCTTAACGATCTCATATGGAAGCTTAAAGTTGTATTCGGTCACTGCTGGAGGTGTGTCTGTATAATCTAAGCCTAGAAATCCTAACCGTCTTTTTTTAACAAAAAACTTGGGACCTTTTGGAGAGTTAATTACTCCGGAAATGAACTTTGTTGGAAAGAATCTGTCTTGAGAAGGTATCGGGATTTCTAGGTGCTCTTCTGATAGAGCTGTAAACTTTGAGCTAATGCGAGTATGTCCTATTTTAAAATCATCAGATTTTGACCCTGATAGGGACATCTCAACATAGAATATATCAAGTTCTCCATTGCTGCCTTTAAAAACAAGGGGTGCGGCTGCCTCGAAGTTAGGGTTTGATAAGGTGTAACTTTGCAAAGTTGCAAGAGGTTCGGCGTTTGCCGGAGAGAGGCTATATTCTATGCTGATGATTACTATTGCTAATAGGAAAAGTTTTTGCATTCTACCTCTAGGATTTTAGAACGGCTTAATAATTGTGCCACCGTTCTTCTCTGTGAAAATGACGTTTGGACCTACGTTTGTCTTTTGAAGGTTGGTAAGGTCAATAACACTATTGGTGCCATCGGCTATGAACTCGACATAACCATCTACGGCTGTTAATCCAGTTAAATCAAAGAGTGCTCCACTTAAAGCCTTAACTCTAAATGTTGAAACACTGTTAGTCCCTCCATGTATCGTTGCAAGAGAGGTCATAGTTGCTGATTTACCGCTGCCGCTGATGGTAAAAGCACCAGTATTCAATGAGCTATAGGTTAAAGCTGACGGTAGGTTGATATCTCCTCCATCAGCATCAATCCTCAACCCATCTATATTTGCGGCTAATCCAAATTGTAAATTTGATCCGCTATTAATAGTTATATCGGTCTGAATAAGATCCAATATGTTTGCAAAGTTTAGCGCTGCTCCTTCAATATACATTGCGCTATTCTTAAATGAAATAAGTGATTGAATATCAAGGGTGGCTCCGCTGTAGAGTAGGAGCTCGGTTCCCTCTAAGATTGTTAGTAGAGGCGAGACAACTTTCGCTGAGCCATTAATATAAACTCTATTATATGAGCTACTATCTAAATTAATTATTGAGGTAAGAGCTGAAAAGTCGATCTTGCTGCCGGTACTAAGAGCTGAAATCCGAACTCCGCCATTTATAGAACCCACAGGAGAAGTTATCTGTGTAACTGCCGGTAAATTTAGAACACCTCCAGAGGTAGCAGTTAACTCTAAAATATTTGAGGTAGCTCCAATAGTTGTAATTGTTTGCACATTCGGGAGATCCAATTTCGAATTTGTACCACTTGCTGAGAGTGTGGCAGTATGGCCTGTTGCTGGAAGATTATCAATTGCAGTAACCTTTGGAAGTGAAGCTACTGCACCGTTTCTCACAGTAATTGTTGTGCCATTAATATTGGCAACCTGGCTTAAATCTATACTGCCGGTTTTATCGATATCTAAATCGATATGATCTAACGTAACAAGAGAAGGTGTCTCAAGAGATCCTCCATCTCCTGCAAAGATTGACATATTAACAAAACTTGATTGCACAGATTGCAATGAAGTTAGAATTATATTTGAACCGGCAAAGGAAGAGCTTAAGTAGATCGATCCAGAATTAGTTGCAGTTGTAGAGAATGAGAGAAGCGCTGAAAGATCAATTACTCCACCTGAACTGGCCTGGATATTAAAATCTGAGCCAGCTCCAGAAACAGGAGCGATGCTGACTAAATTAGATAAATCAAGTGAGCTAGCGCTGCCACTTGCTGAAAAATTACAATCAAAGAAATTAAGTCCGGTACAAGAATACGAGGTAACACCAGGTAGAGAGAGATTTGCTCCCAGCGATACTGTAATGCTAGAACCATCAATATTTGTTACCGAGGAAAGATCCATCGTGCCTGATCCAGAATAGGTGAGATCGACTTTGTTTAGTCTTAGTAAAGATGGAGTAAGAATACTACCTCCCGAGGTGGCAGAGAGTGAAGTTCCACGCAATGAGGAGTTGTCAATAAACGATGTAAGTGAACTTAGATCAATAAGACTTCCTGCCAGATAAGAAAATACGGTTATTCTACCACCAAAACTGGTACTATTTCCGATCGTCTCAAGCGTGATAAGCGCTCCTAGGTCTAGTACTCCTCCATTTGTTGCTTCAAGCTCCATATCTCCAGCTAAAGCAGTATCCACACTTGCTGTGGTTAAGTTTGGTAAACTAAGCTGCGCACCGTTTCCTGAAGCAGAAAGAGTACAGGTAACAAACCCATCATAGGCACAGGAATATGAGGTAACTAAAGGAAGAGAGAATACAACACCTAGTCCAATTTTGACCGAGGAGTAGTCGATATTACTTAAGACAGGAAGATTTAATGTTCCGCCTGAGTTAATATTCAAAGTTACATCATGAATCGTAGTTAGGCTTGGTAGGTCAATAGCTCCACTTGATGAAGCATCAATCTTTGATACCTCGAATATCTCTACTTGTGAGGTAATACTCACCAAACTTGGCATGGATACAAGACTTCCTACTCCTGCGGAAATCAAGCTAGTCCCTGATGAGCTTACATCTAAGGTCTCAAGTTTACTGACTAAGGGAATGGAAACTGAACCACCTGAAGCTGCAGTTATTGCTAAAGTGTTTGAGTCACTTGAAATTTCAGAAATTGTTTGAAGTTGAGGTAAATTTAATTTTGCATTTTCAGCTTTAAGAGTACACCCGTAACCTGCACCGCTAAGAGTTGCACAAGCATACGAAGTAATTCCAGCAAGAGTTAGGTCCGCTCCGTTTTTAGCAATAATACTAGAGCCATCCATATTTGATAGCGCTGATAGATCTAGAAAAGAATCTCCATTATAAGTAAGAACCACACTATTAATTGTTTTTAGCTTTGGAGATACAATCTCACCTTTATTTTTTGCCTCAATCGTATTTAAGTGTATTTGAGCTGAGGAGGTTTTAGTAAATGAATCAAGAGAGTCAAAACGTATTTTACTATTAGCACCATCAGACAAAACTGCTACTGAGTTAAAACTACTACCAAGAACTTCAATCTTGCTAACCAAACTTAAATTAAGCTCCCCTCCAAAAATTGCCTTAAGGGAAAAAGTATTTGAATTGGCAGGAATTGTTATGCTAGAAATTTTAGGGAGATCAATCTTACTATTAGCACCATTGGCTTCAATTACTGTAGTTATAAAACCAGCCGCTGCCGGTGAAATTACGGTGGCATCCGGAATGTTAATCTTTGCTCCGTTAAAGGCCTGCAATGTGCCACCTTGTAGATTAAAATTCCCAGGTATATCAAAAACAGTACGAGAGCCTCTAACTATAAAGGTAGCTCCAGTCTTCATTAGTATTCCAGAGGTCAATATCCCAGAATCATTAACAGTTAAGGATCCACCATTAAAATTAACACTCCCCTTTGCTTTTAGACTTCTAATTGTGCGGGTTCCGCTGGGATATTCAACAAAGGCATCAACTGTAACAAGGTCAATTACAACATCATCATTGGCGCCCGGAATTGCTCCGCTAGACCAATTTGAAGGGACTATCCAACTTCCACCTGAAGCTGGCCCGATCCAATTTACTGAAGTTGCAACTACAGTGATTATCCCGAAATCAGTTGTGCCTAACTGAACTGGGGTGGTGTATGCCGAGTACCCAGACACAGAAAGAAATTCGGAGGTATAGTAGGTGGCTTTGCACCTAATACTTGGATTGGCTGTTAAAACCCCGGGAATATTAAATGTGCCGTCTGCTGCGGTTGATCCTGATGCGCCGGGGCAGTCGACAACCGCGTTGGATTGCGGAACTCCACTGCTATCAACAACTCTTCCAATGGCGGTGGTTCGAGGATCCGGAATGACTGTGTAAATAACTTCAGCATCGGCAAAGTTTCCCCCCAAATCAAAAGCCCTTGCTCTTACAGTAACAGTGGAGACGCCGATCGGAATCTCAGTAAAGAACTCATAAGCCGGCGCGCTATCAGTTCCAGATAAAACACCACCTACATACCATTCAACTCTTGCAACTCCAACATCATCATCACTTGCGATCTTAAATACAATACTACTGCCTTCAATTATGTTGCTTCCAGGGGCAGGTTCTAAAATTGAGACAGTTGGTGCAATTCCTGCAGAATCGACCGCTAAATACTGCCCAATATAGAGCCTTGATCCTGCTGTTAAATAAACATAGGTGCCATCTACGGCAATTCCGGTTCCATCATCAGCACAGGAGCCGCATCCGCTAAGACGAGTAAAATCTAATAACGCCCTCCATTGCAGATCAGCCCGGTCACTAACATCTACTATTGGTACACTATTTATAAATCCGGTGTCAGCTCCTAAACTAAACCGTCCAGATACAGCTAAATCGGTTATCCGACCACCAAGATTAGTTCGCATATTATCTAACACGGTTGGGGATACAAGATTTG
>CAZKXU010000081.1:0-16379 GCA_964556665.1 uncultured Bdellovibrionales bacterium
CGAGCCTGCGGCTCGGCTGGCCATCCATGGCCAGCCTATAGCGAGTGAGATAAGTTCGTAGCGAATTTCGCTACTGACTTATCTCACTCGCTATAAATTTTGGCTCAGAAAACGTGACCTAGTAGCTGTGCAAAAAGGGAAAACCCCGGCTAAAGAAATCTCAGCTTCTTAAAGTTTAGAAGGCCCCTACACAAAACCGCACATCCTCCACTATATCATCTGAATTCATGTACGGTTTAAGTCGCTTCAAAATGAGCTCTTTCTGAAAAGTGAGTTCCTGTGCCCAGATAGAGTCCTTTACTCTAACGACAAGTGCATTGCCACGAATACATTCCGGCTTGCTGCGTTTAGCGATCTCTTCACCAACTATCTCTTTCCAACTTAATACAAATTGATAACGAGCAATCTCCTTCTCTAAGCCGAATTTTCGTAAGGCGATGGCGAGCGTGTCTTTAACGTCGATAAAATTCTCCCGCTTCGGGCGAAATTCAGTGCGCGGTACAAAGCGCTTTTTGTTGGTTGAATTCATCTCTCTCCAAATACAAATATACGCTCATCAGCGCGAGCCATGCCGAGTTCGTTTCGTGCAGCTTTTTCAAGCGCCCGACTATCTGTCTGCAGCTGATATATATTCCTTTTAACCGTCAAATTATGCTGGCGCGCCGCTTCATTTTCGGCACGCTGCTCCTTAAGACCTGCAGCGATGCTTCTATACTCACGAATACTTCCATCCCCTAACAACGAAAGCAGTAAGGTCACGACTGCCAGTGAAAGTATAATAACTGGGGTTAAAGACCTCATACGGTAAAGATATCATATAGCGCATAGGTGAGGAAGCATTGGAATTAAGGATAAATATATAGCAAGTTCGGCACATGTGCGTGGGTGTTGGCAGCACTGTTTCACCTGCTCACCCCACCACGTCCCGAGCCTCAATTCATTCCTAGCTGGCCCATCGACATGGACCCCTTGAACTGGGAGACAAAAAGGGCTATCCCCTCTTGTCCCCTCACTAAAGGTAGCTACGAGTAAATAAAGATCCACCTATATTTCTTAGCTTATCACTTATGATTAATATATAATTGGACATCAATTGCGCCGCAGCGAGACCGTTGAAAGTAATTCGAGATTTTCTGCTGCCGGTCGGCCCACCACGCGGTAATTCGTTAACAATTTGTGCAAATGACTAGCCGAAACAGATTCGATTCTCTGCTAAATTCAGCCTTTGAGATACTTGAGAGGCTGCTATATGGATATAATTTTGAAGTGTTTTTACAGCACTATTTTGCACCAGCATCTCAATCAACAAATAATTTACATGATGCATTAAGCTCTATGTTGAAAAAAGAAAAGATTGATTTAGTTAAAGTAAAGCCGATTGAAGTCAATGAAATATTGGCTCAATTAGAAGAGTTTTTATTACATGAAGGAGGAGAACATTCAGGGCCGCTTACGAAAAATTTAAACTCACAGGAATTTAAAGAAAAATACAATTTTGTACGAACTGAACCTAGAGAACTTTGCAAGAATGCAGGCAAGATAGAAAGTTTCATCCTTGACGATGAAAGCCATCCAGCCTATCCTGTATATTTGGGTTTTACATACGCAATTTACACAGGAAATGGGATGCATGTTGTAATTGGCTCATCCTCAGACTAGTGATATTAAAATGGTTAACAAACTAAAACACTGGACGCAGTCACGTCTGCGCCAGTATTTGTTCACGTTAGGTGTTTATTTGAATGAAAGGATGGGGCCATACCTGCTATTTTGTAAGGTCTCAACGTAGCTGCCGACAAGTTCATGATAATGAAGGTGTTCTATGCGAACACATAAGTGGAGAGCAGGAGGAATTATATGAGAAAACTTAAACTGATAACAACTATTTTATTGGCGATCACCGTACTCAGTCTAACAGGGGCTCATGCTGAGAATGAGGCACCTCTTTTTCCTTTGCCTTTTACCCCGGACTTTACCCGAGGCGGTGGTTGGGGATTCGCCGTTGGTTTGGGGGTCGAGTATGAAAACGCCTACGTTGGTTCGGATGAATATGAATTTGAATTGGATCCGGCCGGGGCCGTCCAATGGAGAATGGAAAACCATCTTTTCTCTTGGGAAGGACTGGAACTATCATGGACGACTCGCCAGAACGATCAGTGGTACTTCCAGGTCGACTTGGGTCTAGATGGTGAACGTGAGGAAGATGATTCTGATGACGGCAGGCTGGACGGCCTTGATGAGAGAGATGATGAGTTTACAGGTACGGGTGAGGTCAGGTATGCCCTTGATGGAGAGTGGCGAAATTATGTCGGTACTCGGATTTCTACGGGTGATAGAGATTTCGGTAAACTGGGGTTCATCTTTATAGGGCACCGGTTCGGCGACCGTCAAGACGGCGGTGGAACAGAAGCTTTTCTCTTTGCCACATTTGCTGACAGTAACAACCTGAATAGAGATTTTGGAGTTAGCCAATCAGAGACTGCTGCGTCCGGACTTGCGAAGACGGATCTGGATAGCGGATACCGCTCATCCGGCCTGCGCCTTGTAGATCGTCGATTTGTCGGCGAGCATATTCAAATCGTATCCGGCCTGGAATTTCAGTACTATGGCAGCAATGTGCAAGATAGTCCCATTGCTCGTGAAGATTTTGCAGCGGAAGTAGAGCTGGGCATACTCTACCACTTTTAAGCATCATCACCTAACAACCAAATGGAGCCGACGGCGGGCCTAGGGTTATTTTACACTCCGAGTTCTAAGGTAACCGCGCGGAGGCTCATTTTAACCGTTATTCTGTCACTCAGTATAATTTCACCTCAATATCGGACATCAACAGGTACAATTGAAATCATTGCTCATCTGACATAAGATTACGCCCTGAAACGGCCATTTTGCCTTTTAATTCTAGGAGCTAAAAATGTCTAACCAATCCAGTTCAAATATAGCTGATATTACAGCCTTCGAGTGTCTTGACTCACGAGGCTTTCCTACCCTCTCGGCCACAGTTACCTTAGCAGATGGCAGCCATGGAACAGCTATGGTTCCGTCAGGCGCCTCTACCGGGGAGTACGAAGCACATGAACTTAGAGATGGTGACAAGGAACGTTATTTAGGCAAGGGCGTTCTCAGGGCAGTCGAAAATATTAAAGAACGAATACAGCCTGCTCTACGTGGAGTAAGTGCAGTTGAGCAGTCGGCTCTAGATAGAAGACTGATAGAATTGGATGGTACAGCTAGCAAATCAGAGCTAGGTGCAAATGCTATCCTTGGAGTTAGTTTGGCCGCTGCACATGCTGCCGCTAATTTTCTAAACATTCCTCTTTTTAGACACCTAGGCGGTGCAAATGCACGCAAAATCCCGGTACCACTCGTTAATGTACTTAATGGCGGTGCGCATGCTGCAAATTCACTAGATTTTCAGGAGTTTATGCTGGTGCCTACTTATTCCTCCACATTTTTTGAAAATATTAGGGTGGCAGCTGAGGTTTTCCATACACTGAAAAAAAACTTAATTAAAAAGGGGCTGTCTGTAGGCCTTGGAGATGAAGGTGGCTTTGCCCCACAGCTTGAATCAGGGGAGAAGGCAATTGAGGCCTTACTTGAAGCCATCACGGATGCTGGCTACAAGCCAGGCAGCGAGGTCTCAATTGCACTTGACTGCGCAGCCAGTGAGCTCTTTGATGAAAAGAGCGGCAAGTATATTTTCAAGAAAAGCAGCAAAGATGCACTGACCTCAGATCAGATGATCGCGCTTTATGAAGGTTGGATATCGAAATATCCGATTGTAAGTATAGAAGATGGGCTCGATGAAAACGACTGGCAAGGTTGGCATACTTTAACCGAACGAGTAGGTGAGCAGGTGCAACTAGTTGGAGACGATCTTTTTGTAACAAACACAAGCCGCTTACAGCAGGGCATCGAACAAGGCGTAGGAAACTCAATCCTTATTAAACTAAACCAGATCGGTACTGTTACCGAGACGCTTGAGGCCATAAGCCTAGCACATGAGAACAGCTACCGCGCCATCGTCTCGCACCGCTCAGGAGAGACAGAGGACACCTCTATAGCAGATCTCGCCGTTGCAACCGGAGCGGGTCAGATAAAAACTGGCTCGGTCTGTCGTGGGGAAAGAACTGCTAAATATAACCGCCTATTATGGATAGAGACATTCCTTGCTGGGGAAGGTTATATTGAGAATCCGTTTGTATAGTAAATTAACCGCATATACCGCAATTCTCAGACTTCATATGAGAATTGCGGGCTAGTTAAAGCCAAAATTCAGTCTTCCCTTATATCTTCTACTTCGCATACCATTCCACTATGAGCAAACCACGCCTACAGCCTTATATTTACGGAACTCTATCCGGCATCTGTACCGCTACTGCATTTATCACTCCAAACACTATCTTTTCTAGCTGCTTAGGTTGGATTGCAGTCGCAGCATTGGTGCTGCTGATGCGCCTTTCAAATCGGCCTTACCTTGATACTTACATAGCCGGAATAGTTGCTAATGCAGCTGGGTTTTACTGGCTTTACTTTACGATCGGTGACTTCGGAGGATTCTCAGCTCTAGAAGCTCTCTCTATCTATGCGCTATTTGTCCTCGTTAGTTCGATACAGTTCCCCGTTTTTGCGCTGCTATACAGATATCTGCCTGCCTTCGTAGATACCTGGGGGATTAGAGCCGCTACTGCTTGGGTCTTTACTGAGACAGTGCCGATACGAATCTTCCCCTGGAACTATGGCCATACACAGCTTTCATTCTCAGCCTTTGCACAAAGCGCCGATCTCGCAGGATCTCTATTAATATCCTTTATGATGTTCTGGGTTGTAGAGAGCGCTTTTAAAATATTTGCATTCTCTGAGCGCCGCAAACAGCTCTGGGTCCCACTTGCTCTAATGATCGTCTTGATTGTTTATGGCTATCAGAGAATTGCATATATTTCAGCTCTTAAACCGCCACAACAAGAGGTTGCAATAGTGCAGGCAAACATCTCAACAGAGGAGAAGCACAATATTAAATTCTTCCTTGAGAATTTCGATTCATATGTACGACTTAGCAAGGCTGTAGCTAAGTCAAATCGGCTAATTGTTTGGCCTGAATCTACATTAATGCAGTGGGTCTACGCCTCAGTTGGATCAACAAAGAATGACCCACGTTTACCTGATCTTGGAACAGGTATCTCTTATTTAGTGGGAGCACTTACATTTGACTCAAAGAAGCAGCTATTTAATAGCGCCCTACCTATATATCAGGATGGTACGGTGCCATACCCGTATCACAAACAGGTGCTTATGCCGTTCGGCGAATATGTGCCTTTAGTTTCAGTATTTCCCTGGTTAAGGAATCTAGTCATTAATGAGACTGACTTTACACCTGGAGATGGGGTGGTAGTATTTCGATACCCTATCACTAACGACCAGGGCAAAGTAAATTTCGTCAAAGTTTCCCCCCTTATCTGCTACGAAGATGTAATGCCTGAACTTTCCCGACAAGCTACATTGGCTGGCGCCGATCTTCTGATTAACATTACTAATGACGCCTGGTTCGGAAAATCAGCTGCTCCTTATCAGCATCATCTCATCGCCTCCTTTAGAGCAATAGAGAATAGAAGAACTCTTATTAGGTCAACAAACTCAGGGCTTAGTGCTATAGTAAATCCGCTTGGAGAGACTATTGCCCAAATTCCTATCTTTTCAGAAGGCACCGCATTAGCTAGCGTAGATTTACTGGATGAAATGACCGTCTATACTCTGTATGGCTATAGCATCTGGTGGATATTAGCGGTTTTGTCCCTGGTTTTTACATTAATTGGCATGGTTCGGGAGGATAATAAACAACATGAATAAACTAACACTACTTTTGTCAGCCGTAATTCTAGCAGCTTGCTCAACACCTCAGCCGGGCGCGGATAAAACTCAAGGTGGGGTGATAGTAGGATCGGCTTGGGGTGCTGGTACCGGTGCAATTATAGGCAATCAACTAAGTCTAGCTGGTGAAGGGGCTGCTGTTGGAGCCGGACTTGGTCTTGTTGCTGGCGCTCTTGGTGGAGGCACACACGATTACAATGAGCGGGCAATGCTTAAACAGCAGGAGGCCATAGGCGCTGTACATGCACAGAACGAAGCAAATGCAGACCAGCTTGCAGCCATTCAATCTAAACTTGATCAATCTATAGCGGCAGGCTCAGTGGTAAGCGGAGGCGTTTTTCAGGTCTTCTTTGATACTGATGCAAGCTCACTTCGAAGCGGCTCGGTTGCGAATCTACAGATCATTGCTGATAGTTTAAAAGCGAGCCCGTTTGCTTATGTGATCAATGTTGTTGGTCATACAGACGACAGCGGCACACCTGAATATAACCAAAAACTCTCCGAGGCGCGCGCCCGTACTGTTAGTGCTTACATTGCGGAACGCGGTGTAAGCCTGGATCGTTTACAGGTCAAAAGCTTTGGAAGCACTAGACCTATCGCATCAAATACAACTGAAGTTGGAAGGCAGCTAAACAACAGGGTTGATCTGTATATTGGCAGGCAGTAGTTTTCTACTGGGAGCGCATCTTGCCCGCAAACGAAGTAGCTGCAACTACGTAGCGGGCTGGAAGCCCACGCTCCCAGTAACCATTACTATAATTGCCCTAACTGCAAATGTAGCACCTCCATCTGTATCGTCCCATCTATAAGCTCCTTTGCCCTTAGCCTGGAAGTCTGTTTTGGAGTATCCATATGAAGGTAACATAGCTAACGTCAGTCACATTTGATCTCAATAAATTCAGGCAGTTAAGCAGTTAAAGTAAGCACCTAAAATTCTTAAGAATATATGTGACTGACGTTAGTTATTAGCGCGACCTGTTTAATCAAGGTTCTATTACAATCTTTGCGATATCTTAAAGCAACCTTACAGTGAGGATTAAGAATGTTGCTGTAGTAAGCGTACCGCTTAGTGATGATGTAAAAGTCGCTTTACAACAACAACTTGAAAAAATACGTAGATAAATCAGAGGTATGCCAATAAATGCCAAATTTTCTTACTACTCAGCATAACTTATTCTAGTGATAGAGTAATAAAATGAAATTATGATCGACGATCAATTTGCAAAATCCCTAGGCTCTTAAGTGATCTGATTACTTATTGAACCTAGGAATTGAAAAGGTTATCTTTCGGAAGTTTTGGACGATCCAGTAACACAAGGTCCTAAACAATCACAACTGAATCTAGTAAAAGGATTTCCGTATTCATCATTCATAATCTTGGAGGTTTTAGTACAGGTCTCGCTGGCATATTCACAGGTACCTGAGCATTGCGCAAAAAGAATGTCAGCAACTACACCAGCAGCATCAATTGTTTTGCCGTGGTGCTTCACTGTAGTTTTTCCTGTCTTCACATTAATAGATGTAGATGTGAACTCACATGTAGACTCAGCTGAGGCGGTATGAGCAAATAAACATACCAAACCTATTGATAATATTAATGATAATTTCCTGTTCATGTTAGAATCTCCTAAATAACCTAAATAAAAAAGGATACTTTTTTGTTAACAACGTCTGGTATCCATCAAATGCGTTATTCGAGTATTATGGCAAAACTGATAATGATGTATCACGGGTAATACGCACCGCGATATGAAGTAGGAATAGACTCCCATAAATTAACTAAGAAAATTACGTAGAACATCCTACGAAATTCTCGTAGTTATTTTATGGGTGTCCATGTCTACTTTCCATGTCTACTTCCATGTCTACTCCTTTGGGTATTTTACTTTTAAGAAGTCTAAAAGATGCGCTAAAAGGTATTGAGATGAACAAAACATCAAGAGGAGCGCTAATACTGTCAGATGAGCCTGAAAGTATGGGGGTAGATTTAGAAGGAGTGCTTTCGTTTAGAGATACCATAGAGGAATTGGCAGAGAATCAAGGCGTACAGTTTGTAATAGGGACCCACAACCATTTACTCTGGAGCATTAAGAGTGCAAATCTAATTGTATTAGGTGATAACCCTGATTATGCAAAGGAGAGTCTAGAGAAATATAGTCGTATAATCCAAGGAGGTAAAAAATAAGAGCTCTTTTAAAAAGATTATATTAAAATTATTCAAATCAGTTTCTTTTCCAGTATGCTCCTCTTCCACGACCATACAAACTAATTAAACCCTCGCTTTTCATCTCGTTTAAAACTTTCTGGATGAGATCTCTGCTTATGCTTTTTTCCAGATTAACTATATCGCTCAACTTAAAGTTGCCTACCTGTTTCATTATTGCATTTCGTATCAGCTGAGTTTTGCCACCATGGAATATTTCTTGAACCTGGAATTTACTTCCCAGTCGGTCATAGGCAATCTTTACTGTCCTTGCAAAATATTGCCAAAAAGGGAGAAGATTGTGGCTAGACTGATGCCAATTTATAGAGCTTTGTTTTAAAGAACTGTAATAATCTTCCTTAGTTTCCTCAATTATTCTTTCAATGCTGATATATTTGCCAAGCTTAAAATTATGCTGATACAAAAGAAGTAAGGCTAAAAGCCTGGAGACTCTGCCATTACCATCTCGAAACGGATGAATGCATAAAAAATCAAAAATAAATGTTGCAACTAATATAATACTCGGGAATTTACTATTTTTTACAGCTTCATTGTACATTAAGCATAGGTTTTTTATATATGTTGGTACCTCTTTTGCCACAGTAGGGATAAAGCGAACTTTGGACTGACCATCAGGAGTAATTTCAATTATTTCATTGTTTTTATTTTTCCATTGACCGGCATCAGAAATACTTCCCTCCTGGGCAAGATAGTGAAGATGTTTTACTGTATCTGAGTTTATTTCAATCTGATGATGTTTTTCATGGATCCAAACTAAGGCATTCTTGTATCCTACTACTTCCTCCTCAGATCTGTCTCGGGGAACGGCTTTACCTATTAATAATGGCTTTATCCTTTTCTCTTCGACCTCTACTCCTTCAATACGGTTGGAGGATTCTGATGATGATATAATTGCTTGCTCTCGTAGTACATTTAAGACCTCCGGTTTTTGCATCTCCCAAAGATCCTCTTTCCCCTGAGCCCTAGAACAGATATCCAAAATAATTGATAGATCTAAAGGAATTGATAACTCACTAATATATTTAGGTAAAAATGATTTCACAGATTAATATTACGCATTTATTACGTATTTAACAAGAGTATTACGCTATTAAAATGTTGCGTCTTAGCCACAATAGCAATAGAGAGGTTCCAGCTTAACGGCCAAATTCCTCGACGGTCCTTAATTGCAGCTCTGCAAAAAGCGGGGTACAGGTCAGGGGACACACTAGACCTTCCAAATTAATTTTTTCACCTAGAAAAAACACTGTATCTATCTATCAAACAATGTGCGAATAATGAGGAGTGATTGAACTTAGCGAGGATTCGCAAAAAATTATTCTGAGAACGATTAAGGAAGGGACAAACGCCCGAGAGATTGGGCGAGCATACGCGTTGAATATGAGAGATAAGGGGTTTTCCGTTATTGAGATAGCAGACTGCCTTGAAATAACACCCCGAACAGTGATTAATATCTGCAATAATTATGAGGAAGGAGGAGTTGAACGAGCGTTGCGAGACGATCCACGTCCTGGCCGTCCGCCGGAGTTTGATGCGCGAGTGCACACGAAGATAGTGGCGACAGTGTGCAGTAATCCACCGGAAGGATTTGATCGTTGGACGCTTGATCTGATCAAGGGCAAACTTGAAGAAGATGGGACGGTGGAGTCAATCAGGGATGAAACTGTACGATTAATTTTGCGTGAGCATGATCTTAAGCCATGGCTGCAAAAGATGTGGTGTATTCCGAAGCTGGATGAAGAATACATCAGGCGCATGGAAGATGTGCTTGACATCTATGAAAAGGGCTATAATGAGGCATTTCCTGTGGTTTGTATCGATGAGAAGCCAGTCATTCTTCATGGTGAGGAGCGCAAACCACTACCGATGATAGACGGACAACCAAAGCGAGTTGACTACGAATACATCCGTAATGGATCGGTTAATGTGTTTTATGGAATTGAACCAAAGATCGGTGCATACATAAACACCGTGACACCAAATAGATCTGGATCCGAGTTCGCACAGTTCCTTCAAGAGGTTGCAGCGCGTTACACGCAAGCAACAAAAATAATATTGGTGATGGATAACTTATCGTCGCACAAAAAGAAATCGCTTATTGATTACTTCGGTGAAGAAAAAGGTGCAGCTCTCTGGGATCGCTTCGATGTACATTACACACCCAAGCATGCAAGTTGGCTCAACCAGGCAGAGATCGCCATCGGCATGTATCAACGACAGTGTCTCGGAGGCACTAGAATCCCGGACATAAAAACTCTTCGTAAAAAAACTGCCGCCTGGAATAGAGTATTGAATTCAAAGAAAACCACCATTAATTGGACATTCTTCAAAGATGATGCTAGAGAAAAGTTCGATTATAGGTAAAAAAACTAATTTGGAAGAGCACTAGACCTATCGCATCAAATACAACTGAAGTTGGAAGGCAGCTAAACAACAGGGTTGATCTGTATATTGGCAGGCAGTAGTTTTCTACTGGGAGCGCATCTTGCCCGCAAACGAAGTAGCTGCAACTACGTAGCGGGCGTGGAAGCCCACGCTCCCAGTAACCATTACTACGCCACCTCAACATTTGCCCTCGGCACAATAACCTCACGACCATCATTCAACCTTGCTTTGAGCACACGAGCCTCCGCTCCGGTTTCAATCTGATGAATCTCCCGCGGCAATTCGGTAACAGTAGCTAATGCACCGAAATAAGGCACTCTAATGATTCGAATCTGACGTCCAACCGCCAGTCCCTGGCTCTCCTCTTTCACAGAAATAGGAATATCATGAGTATGTGGAGAGATGATTTCCGGTCTTAGGGCGCCGGCCCTTACCTGAGTGGCTCCGTTAATTGAAGCAGGGCATCCATCCAGAGTTTTTAAGAGTTCAAAAGTTCGCTGCGAAAAAGGGATATATCCAAATCCCTCCGTTATTATTAGCGTCATCGGGATTTTTTCATCTCCTGTGAGCGCTATGCCTAAATCATATCCAAGATAGTCCTTTAAAGCCTGATCATCGATCGAGCCTACTACCAATCCTAAGGCTCCTAACTCAGAGGCTCTTGAAATTGCCTCTTTACTAGGCTTAGTTCCACCAATAAGAATTTTCCCAGCAACATTAGTAGGTATATCAACTGGCTCCAGCAGTTTGTCGGGATTAACAGCTAGGCATTGTATCACACCTTGGCGTTCACCTCCCACGCCAAAAATACCCTGTACCAGGGCAGCTTTGGAGGTAATAGTAACCGACTTTTTAGGCTGTATAGAGGCAACGACACCACTGATATAAGCATTGAGACTAATAATACGCGGCTCACCTCGCACACCAAGATGCCCGGTCGGTTCAGAAATAAATTCAACACTACCGGCATGCAGAGAATAAAACCTACTTTTCAGTAAGCCGAATAAACCAGCATGTTCGCAAAGCAACTGATCTCTTGAGATCCGATCGCCTACCTTGACCTTTAATCCCTTAATCACTTCAAAAGGCTCAATTCCCATCCGCTCAGCTACCCGTACAATTGCAAGATCTCCAGGGAGCACAGCGCGGGCTACAGTTTGCGAGGACTGCACCTCTTCCCCTACTTTAACGAGTATCTCGCCAGGTATCGGAAGCTCACGCACCTTAGTGACCTGAGCAGCGCTCGAGATTTGTAAACCAGGGGTAAAGGCTTGTGACATAGAATATTTATTGCAATTAAAATTATATCTTACCTAGCTCTAACCGTTCATACATCTCATGCTGCCATCTTACCATCTCCTTACGGTCTGATAAAAATTGGATAGGGCGGTTACGGCCATCTAGGATTAAGCCTGCCAAGCCTACATCGATTTCACGCTCCAAGGACTGTCCTGGACCTGCACCAACATTTATCCCTGCTCCTTTAGGCTCAAGCCTTAAGAGCATCTTCCCAGTGCCAAGTTTAATTCTCTCGACCATGCCACGTTTAACGCTGCCAAGTTTCTTATTGTCCACAAAAACATCTAGCAGCTCATCCAATTTATTACGAGTATTCCAGATCGGCACGATAGCGTGGCCAATATTTATTAGACAATCCTTGATAAAAATCTCCTCAGCTGCCTGCGCATCCAATGCTGCAAAGACACCAAGATGCGGCATCATAAAAATAGAATCTACTGTTAACTGCGTAAGGCCTTCGAGCCCAAAACCCTCAATCATCATTAGTGCAGCAGAAAGTCTGTTTGGTGCGTGACTTAACACGCCGCCCGAACCGATTACCATATCAAGTGACATCATATTTACAAGAGAGTCACTTCCTACAGTTTGAGCGAATATATCAGCGATGCCACGGCGTCTCTGCACACCGCTTAAGCCTACTGCCAATGAACGATGATGATTAAGTGAGAGTCGAAGCGCCTCTCGGCAAACAGCCTGCTCCAAAATCAGATCATCCAATGTTTGCGGAATGGTTGTTGGTCTAATCATTTTATTACGAAGTCTATCACGCAGTTCGCTATCCGAAATTTCATACGGCAGCCAACGTGCAATGTTCTCTGGGCCGGCTTCAACTAATACATTTGCCACTGAGTAACTCATGCCAAAATTTGCACTGACTGTGCGATTAAAGGCGAAACTAGTATTGCGATCCTTAAACACGCTGAATACATCGGTAGTTGCACCTCCTATATCAACGCACAACACCTGCAGATTATTTTTACGCGCATATGTATCTACAACATTTCCGACTGCTGCAGGTGTGGGCATAATCGGAAATGGACTCCATTTGAGCAGCTTTGAATATCCAGGCGAATGGCTCATTACATGAGTCAAAAAAAGCTCATGAATAGCCTCCCGTGCTGGTCCAAGATTTTCCTCTTCAAGCGTGGGGCGCACGTTGTCGACAATCGAAAGCTGCACCTTGTCATCTAATATATGAGCGACGTCGCCGGCAGCACTTTTATTTCCAGCATATATAATAGGAAGCTTTAAAGTATCCCCAAAGCGCGGTCGCGGTGAAGCCGCTAAAACTATCTCTGCTATCTCTACGACATGCCCCTTATCACCGCCATCAACTCCTCCAGTAATTAGAACTATATCAGGTCGAATATGACGAATTTTCTCTATGCGTTCATGGTCTTCACGTCGATCATCAGCTGAAACTGCATCCATAACTATCGCCCCGGCTCCTAGCGCTGCACGCTCAGCTGATTGCGTGCTCATCTCACGCACAACTCCGGCAACCATCATCTGCAATCCACCACCGGCAGAGCTGGTAGATAGGTAAAGATCGATTCCCGTCCTTGGATCCTTATCAGTAATTTGAAAAGGATGACTGGCGATTGATATTTTAGCATGATCCAATATCTTTCTCTCGCTTAACTCCTCAATCTCAGTAAATGCGTTCAACGCACCTAGCGTAACATCAGCAAGCGGCTCTTCTACTGTTGTTGGAGCCTCTCCGCGGAAGGTTTGACGCCAGCCTTCTGCGGTCTTTTCAAACAATAATGCTTTAGTAGTAGTTGAGCCACAATCAGTTACCAGAACAGTTCTAAGTTGTGATGGATCTTTCTTCATTATTTCCTAAAATAATCCGTATAAGGTCGGTGACCAATCTTCAATTAAGAACTGAACTCTTTCCACGAGAATAGCCATACGCGCCATGACCGTTGATCCAAAAAAAGCACCAAAACAGATCATCATTAACCAACGTCCTGACATATTAATGGCGCCGACTTCAGAGCCGCGCTTAAAAGAGAAGAAAAAGTAGTACATCACAGCAACAAGTGTGAACACAAAGACACAATTGCTAAGACTTTGATAATAATCTATGCCCGAATCCGAAAAGATTAGAAGTGGCTTAAAGGAGCCAATCATCTGCGGAAGCATATCAGCAATAAATCCTTTGGGAGCAAGCCCAGCTGCATACCCCAAACTAAGTCCGATTACCAATTTTGCCATCCAACTATACTTGCGTGAATAGACTGTGTAGTAGAGCAAGCCAAATAGCATAGGAAAGATAAAGAGCAGATATGCATAGCTATATTCCGCTGAGAAAGTTCCATCCGGATATTTATTGATATTAAGTCCTAAGATAGGAGTAAAAATCTTGGGCCAAAAAAAATTTTTAATGCCAAGAATTAAGCCGAAGCCTGAGGCAATTCCTATATAAAGGTGCTCAAAAAACCGGAAAAACGGATTTTCCTTAACTAGAAAAGAGAAGATAGCGAGTGTCGCTATGCCTCCTACGAGTATCTGTGATGTTTGCCAAGTTAACATAAAAATTTCCTTCCTCAAGCCACCACCCTACGTCTCCTACCCCACAACATCCCTAAATTACCCAAAATAATTAATCCAATAATCACTAAATGCGCCACCCCTAACCCGGTATTAATTCTAAGCGCCGCATCCGGAGCACGCTGAGGATACCTCTCTTTTAACAACACTGAATACCAGGCTGCTCCGGCAAGCCCTTCGAAGAGGCCGGAAAGCTGCCCAGAATCCATATAGATAAACGCCTCAGGTATGGTGATTGAGGTACAGCCATGTACAAAGACTGGACGGTATTCTGCATTCTGAAAAAACTGGATGTAGGCATCAAACATACCTAATAGCCCTGTAAACTGAGCTAGAAGCTTAATCTGCGAAAGTTTCTTGACAGACTTAATGGCCGGCAGATCCTTAAGCGAATTTCCTTTTGCATCCTTCTCCAAATATCCGACAATATCCTCTGATTTTGAAAGCGCCTGCAAGAACAGCATTCCGTTTGGACGGAATCCAAGATTTACCCAATCTCGGCCGTACTCCCATCGCTCACCGGGCTGCTCCAGCATAAGCCGAGCGGCGACTTTTTCTGGCACCGTATTTAGAAACGGCTCCGCTTGTGAGTAAAGGGAGATCATTGCTAACGGAATACGTTTGCGCATGAGGTGCTCAACCGCAACTTCTACCTGCGGCCTATTCTCCGCGGTCGTATTTGGCCCCATATCAAGCGCCACCATTGCGATCTCACCCGGATTAATCTTAAGTTCATCAACTATCTTGAAAAATTTCTCAGCAGACGCCATGCGTGCCGGATGAATGCTTAGACCGCTCTTAAGCGGTATAAACAACGCCAGAAAAACTAGAGCAAACACAATTCTACGGTCAATCTCTTTTTTCATTTTTTTACAAATGACTCACTCTCAATCGAAAACCACATTCTATACGCCATGCCCAAGCCAGCAATAGCAATACATATCTTGATTGCTCTAAAGGCCGCGCTATTCGGCACCTCAAGTAACCACTGCCTAATATCCGGCATACCTTGATAGATCTCTACGCCAAATGGAATCTGACCAAGCATCACAAGCAGAGCTGCCGCCATCATCAAGCCTGATTCGAAGGATCGGATCCTAAATGCACGATAAGCAGCAACTGCAATATAGAATCCAAGTAGAGCAAAGACCGCCGAACCTAACGATGTGAAGAGCCCATCAAAAAGTAGATTATATATCCCCTTATTAAAACTGGAGGCTGCATACTGTTCCAGCAGTGAACGTCTTAATACCGACAATTCCGAGATCTGAGTAGCTAATTTATCGTGGCGTGATAGATCCTGCAGTCCTGCCTGGCGCATCTCATCTGTTGTTGATTGAACTGCGAGATATGCGTTTCTAATATCATCCTCAATTGCATGCACTAGCTTTGCCTGATCAGCATTTAAAGTAACCTTATCTAATGGTCGTAATATCTCATCGAGCGAAAGTTCCTGAGTAGCCTTAAGCAGAGCCTCATTTCTTGTGGCGAGTGGTGGCAGGTTAGATACAGTATCCTTCTTTTTATACGGGTCGCTACTATCAACACTTTCTGCATCACTCTTAATACGAGCGGTAAATTCAGCTAATACCGAGATCTGATTAGAACTACTGACTGCTCGTTCCCCATCCATCCAATTAGCCAAGGTTACATATGTCATCAGAAAAAGACCGCAGAGCAGAGCGATGCTATTACTGAACCCCTTCCTTCGAAAAATTATTCGTGAACCATGAATGTTAAATAACTTAATCAGACCAAGTCCAATTGCCATATTCATGACGGTGCTAAATCCATCTGTAATCTGCTGATTATACTTATCAAAACCTGTCACCTTAATAACATTCTGAGGCAGAATAAACTCCAGAAAGAAATATATTCCTCCCAGGAAAGTTACAATCTTAATAAGCTTGTTGCGGTAACTAGTTTCCATTCCAGGTTATAAAGAAATCAATGTTTTTCATAAATTCGTCTCCATATTTTGCCATGCAGATCAAATTGATGGTGGCAATTACAACTCCTATTAGAATTAACCCTAAAAATACAAGCT